>NZ_JBHXAG010000004.1:0-9864 GCF_042726555.1 Streptomyces sp. NPDC060232
ACGTCCACAGACCCCGCACAACGGGCACTGCAGCGTCCAGGAAGGCCAAGCCCACGACCCCACGACCCCGCCGCACAGGTTAAAGATCAAGCTAGACAGCAAGCAAGCTCCAGGTCTTCGACCTGGGGCTTTGCTGTGGAGCGGATGACGGGAATCGAACCCGCGCTATAAGCTTGGGAATCACTCGGCACTTGGGCCCATGTGGTCTCTGACCTGCGGAAACATGCCCTTGGCCGCGGCGGTGCGGGGTTCGGTCGCACCAGTGTTGACCGCTGTTGACCGCCCTGACTGGCACGTAGTGGCACGCTGGGGCCGAGCTCCACGGCCTGGTCGCCCAGGACCGCCTGATCGTCACAGTCACGAACCTGACAGCATCCGGCAGGCGAGGACACTGCCGAGGCTGGTGGTGTATCTGTTGACGGCCGACAGCCTCGGCCCCAGGTCAGGGGCTGGGCAGCAGCTCGAGCCCGAGCCTTCGGGTCGTGGTCAGGCTGTCGGGCGTTCCTGCGAGGGGTACGGAGGGAGCGCGAAAGACTGAGGATCACCGGTGGGCCCGCAAACGGATTACCTCCTCGTGTGTGCTGGATGCGTTCCGGGGCGGTCTGCCCGCCAGGGCGCCCGCCGGCAGCCCCGTACAGCTGACGCCCGACGTACTGCCGACCGTGCACCGAGGGGAGGTGGCGGGGCGTTGAGCTGGGGCTTCACGTTTCGATGATTGCCTTTCCGAGGCCACGTGCTCTTGTCAGACAGGTACGCGGCGGTTTTGGTGCGGCGTCCCTTTCGCGTCCGCCGACCTGCGCGTGCGCGCGAGGAGAGATAAAAGTAAGAAGGGAGCCGACGCGACGGATACGAGGATTTCGCCGGCCTGCGGTCTCTGCTGAGTCTCCTCAGCCCCCGAGAGCCCCCGGGCAGGATGGGCGACGAATGGACATGGAAAATACAGGCCCCCTCCGAAACGGCCTCGATCAGTTCCCGGATCAGGTCACCTCGGCTACGGCAGTCGTCGACGCGCGGGGAATCGTGACGGGGTGGAGTCCCGGCGCACAGCGGTTGCTCGGGTACTCGTACAAGGACGTCGTCGGGCGTCCCGCGGCACGTCTGCTCGGCGGGAACGCCGACGCCGAAGTGCTCTTCGCCGCGGTTCTCGATGGGCGCGGGCCGACCCTGCTGCGGCACCAGGACGGCCACCACATGGATGCCGAGCTGCAGGCGTACGCGTCACTCGATCGCGAGGGCAACACACAGTGGCTCATCATGATCACGCCGCAGCAGCAGCGGCGTCCACACAAGGACGAGGCGACGACAGAGGAGGCCTTCGCGCAGTGCCACCTCCCTGTGATGATCTACGACGCCGAGTTGAGGGCCTTGCGGGGGAGCGCCGGTGCGGCCCGCGAACTGGGCCTCACGGAGGCGCAGATGCGCGGTCGGCGGGTCACTGACATCCTGCCTCCCCACATCTGCACCACGGTCGAAGAGGGCATGCGCCGGGTGTTCGAGACGGGAGAGCCGGAGCGTTTCCAGGTGCATGGCCGACCGCGGCGCGGAGCCCGCGACAAGTACTGGGCCGTCTCTGTCTCCCCCTTGAGGAACCCGGCAGGACAGGTGCGACACGTGCAGCTCCTCGCGCTCGACGTCACCGAACAGCACCGGGCCCGGGAACGGCTCGCCCTGCTGAACGACGTCAGCGCACAGGTGGGCAGCACCCTCGACGTGATGCGCACGGCCCAGGAGATGGCCGACGTGGCGGTGGGGCGGCTCGCCGACTTCATCAGCGTCGACCTGCTGGACGGGCTGTTCCGCGGCGTCGAGCCCAGGCCGTCCGCCACCGGCTCCGTAGCGCTGCGCCGCGCCGCGCAGGGGTCCGTCCTCCCCGGCACCCCCGAGTCGGTGATCCAGCCGGGCGAGGTGGACTACTACCCGGAATCCTCGCCCCCGGCCCGCTGCCTGAATACGGGCCGGTCGTCGCTGCACCGCACCCTGGACGAAGCCATCGAGAGCTGGCAGGTCGCCGACCCCGAGCGCGCAGGGAAGGTCCGCGACTTCGGGATGCATTCGATCATGGTCATCCCGCTGCGCGCCCGCGGCATCACGCTTGGCGTGGCCGTACTCGTCCGCCACCGCTGCCGGGACTCCTTCGACGAAGACGATCTGCTCCTTGCCGAGGAAATCGCCGCACGCGCTGCCGTGGCCGTGGACAACGCCCGACGCTTCACCCGCGAGCGAGCCACCGCTCTGGCCCTGCAACGAAGCCTGCTGCCACAGCGACTCCCTGTCCAGGAGGCCGTGGAGGTGGCCTACCGCTACCTCCCGGCCCGGTCCCGGGCAGGGCTGGGCGGCGACTGGTTCGATGTGATCCCGCTGTCGGGCGCACGGGTCGCCATGGTCGTCGGAGACGTGGTGGGCCATGGTCTGCGTGCCTCCGCCACCATGGGGCGGCTACGGACTGCGGTACGCACCCTGGCGGACGTCGACCTGCCCCCCGAGGAGCTCCTCGTCCATCTCGACGACCTTGTCACCCACCTCAGGGCGGAGGAGGACGCGGCGGATCCCGAGGCTGAGATCGTCACCGATCTGATCGCCACATGTCTGTATCTGGTCTACGACCCGGTCTCGCGTCGCTGCGCCGCCGCAGGCGCGGGCCACCCCCCGCCCGCCGTGATCACGCCCGACGGCAAGGCGGAGTTCATCGATCTTCCTGTCGGCCCGCCGCTGGGAGTCGGCGGGCTGCCTTTCGAAGCGGTCGAATGGGAAGTGCCCCGAGGCAGCATCCTCGTGCTGTACACGGACGGCCTCGTCGAGGTCCCCGAACACGACCTCGGCAAGGGCATGGCGCTACTGCGTCGGCGGCTGGAGCGCCCTGCTCACTCGCTGGAGGCTACCTGTGACGACCTGGTCCAGAATCTGCTCCCCGCACAGCCGGCCGATGATGTCGCACTGCTCGTCGCCCGCACCCGGGTCCTCGACGCGGGTCAGGTGGCCACCTGGGATCTGCCTTCCGACCCGGCCGCCGTGGCCGACGCCCGTGACAAGGTCTCCCGCCGCCTCGCGGACTGGGGACTGCATGAGGTGGTGTTTACCGCCGAGTTGGTGGTGAGTGAACTGGTCACCAATGCGATCCGGTACGGCACCCCTCCCATTCAGCTGCGCCTGATCCGCGACACCGTGCTCATCTGCGAGGTCTCTGATGGCAGCAGCACCGCCCCGCACATGAGGCGAGCGCGCATGTTCGACGAAGGCGGGCGCGGGCTACTGCTCGTCGCTCAGTTCGCTGAGCGCTGGGGAACACGCCACCGGGCCGGCGGGAAGTCGATCTGGGCGGAGATCGGCGTTCACGACGATCGATCCTGACGGTGCCCGGCCGCCTGCGGCCACAACCGCCTCACTCTGCGTCTGACGATAGGCCTGAGAACTCGACCCCGCCGTCATCCGTTACGTGCCGGACGTCCGCTCCGTTGCGGTTTATGCAGCGCGGTGGTAGCGGGTGATCGAGAATTCGACGGGTCCGTCGTTGGAGCCTTGGCTGAGGATGCGGACGATGGCGATGTCGCGGTTTCCGTAGGCCCGGACGCAGAATGTGCGGTTGGCCTGGAGTGAGGTGAAGGGGAGCGAGGAGGCCGGCTGCGTGTCGAGTCCGGTGAGGCAGTCGGGGAGGGTGAGGGTGTCCGCTGGTGCGATGTAGGTGAGGCTGTCGTCGGGGACGTAGAACTCGCCGTCTTCGCGGCCGAGATACCAGCCGGGGGTTTCGCGGGTTACCCGCCCTGACTTGAGATCGATTTCGTAGTCGGAGTCCGGCGAGGTCAGTTCGCGGTCGGTGTACTGGGCGGCGTAGCTGCCCGGGTCGGAGTGCGGGCTACTTGTAGGCGCGATGACCGTCGTGCTGGTCGAGGAGGGCTGGACGGTGGGATGGGTGCTGGCTGCGTACCCGGTCCGCTCGGTCGTGTGAGGGATGGCGTACATCAGTGCTCCGCCCGCGAGGAGTGCCAGTGCGGCGAGGAGCGCGGTGCGGAGGGTGTGTGACGGACGGGTGGGCCGCTTGCGTCTGCTGGGGGTGGACGGCTCGGGCTGAGCGGGTTGTGAGGTGGGGGCGCCGGGGAACGCCGGTGCCGCGGGGTCCAGTTCTGTGGCAGGCGGGTCCGTGGGGTTGTTGTGGTGGCTGATGTCGGCGCTGATGTGTGCGGGGAGCCATCCTTTGGTGAAGCTCAGGTGTCCGCCGGTGGAGTGGGTTCGTATGGTTTGGATGAGCCAGTCGGTGCTGGGGCGTTCTGCCGGGTTCTTGGCGAGGCAGTGGCTGACCAGGTGGTGCAGGAAGCCGGTCAGGCCTGTGAGGTCGGGCTGGTCGTGTACGGCGCGGTAGAGGGCGGCGTGTTCGGGGCCGTCGCCGAAGGGGGGCTTTCCGGTGGCTGTGTAGGCGATGAGGCTGCCGAGGGCGAACACGTCGGTGGCGGGTGTGGCGGTTTGTCCCAGGATCTGTTCGGGTGCCATGAAGCCGGGCGATCCGATGCTGAGTCCCGTGCCGGTGAGCTGGCTGGCGTCTGCTGCGCGCGCTATGCCGAAGTCGATGACTTTGGGCCCGTCGGGGGCGATGAGGACGTTGCCGGGTTTGAGGTCGCGGTGGACGACTCCGGCGTTGTGGATCGCCTGGAGTGCTTCGGCGATGCCGACCAGGAGGAGCAGCACGGTGTGCTCGGGCAGGGGGCCGTGGCGCTGGATGAGCTGCTGGAGGGACGGGCCGGGCACGAAGGTGGTGGCGAGCCAGGGGGTGGGGGCGTCCGGGCCGGCGTCGATGACCTGGGCGGTGTAGAGGCCGTGGATTCGCTGGGCGCTGGTGACTTCTTGTGCGAACCGGTGGCGGAACTGGGGGTCGCTGGCCAGTTCGGGGCGGATCACCTTGAGCGCGACGGGGCGTCCGCCGGGGGTGTGAGCCAGGTATACGCACCCCATGCCGCCGGCGCCGAGCCGGGCGGAGAGCCGGTAGGCGTCGATCTGGCGGGGGTCGGTCTGGGTCAGGGGCTGGAAGGCGGCGGGCTGGGTGGTGGGCGGTTGTGCGCTCATGGTGGCTCCGTGCAGGGAGGCGGGTCCCGCACGCGGAGGCTTGTGGCCCTGGGCACGCGGGCTGGTGTGTCGGGGGTCCGGACGGGCGTGGTGGGGCGGCTGCTGCACGGGGGGCTGCGGCCTCACGCCTGTTGCTTGTCCGGCTGGTCCGGGGCGTGGGTCTGTCCCCGCCGCGGTGTGCGGCGGGGACAGCGGCGGGTGGGGGATGTCAGGCGATGATCTCCTTGGCGGCCTTGATGCCGGAGAGGTAGGCGCCGTGGACGGTGGCGGAGGACTTGCTGCTGGTCGCCTCGCCGGCGAAGTAGACGCGGTCGGTAATGCTGGCGGCTAGCTGGTCACGCATGGCGGGGGTGGAGCCGACCTTGTAGTAGGAGTAGGAGCCGCGGGCGTAGGGGTCGGAGGCCCAGCGGGTGATCTGGTGGCCGGTCGGTTCGGGGATGTTCTGTCCGAAGATGGTCTTCAGGGTCTGCATGGCGCTGTCGATGATCTGCGTGTCGCTCCAGCCTTCGATGGTGCGGCCGAAGTCCGCGGCGTTGAATCCGAGCAGGACCGGTTCGCCGTTGGCGCGGGTGACGTTGATCCACTGGGCCCACTGGCCGTACTTGTCCACGGGCGGCACGTAGTTCAGCCAGTCGGTGTCGGGCCAGAACTTCCGCGGGAAGCTCAGGTAGCACTTGTTGAGGATGCCCATGCCGAGCTTCTCGATGGCGGTCTGCTTGGCCTCGGGGAGGCCGGGCCCGAAGGTGACCGTGCCGCTCTGCAGGACGCCGAGGGGGAGGGTGACGACGACCTGGGATGCCTGGAAGGAGGCCTTGTCCGTGCGGACGGCGACGCCGCTGGAGTTCCAGTCGATGTTCTTGACCTGCTGGCCGAGGCGGATGTCGAGGCCGCGGGCGAGGTAGTCGGTGATCTGCCCGTATCCGCCCGGGAACAGGACGTCGTCGCCGTCGAAGGCGGAGTCGCTGTCGAAGTAGAGCGTGGACATCTGCGTGGTGCTGCCGGAGTACTCGTGCTCGTAGTCGTTGAGGGCGTTGTTGACCATGGCCTTGTCGCCGTCCGGCAGCGCGGAGAAGCGCAGGGAACGCTCGACCACGCTGCGCATGGGGGCGTCGCGGTCCTGCTCCTCCCGGTAGGTGCCGAGCGCGCCGGCGGTCCGCTCGCGCCACTGCTCGATCTTCTCGGCCCGGGCGCCTTCGGCTTCCTGGCCGTCAGGGAGGTAGTCGGTGGTGCTTTCGAGGTCGGTCACGACCGTTTTGGCCTTGGCCTTGGCAGCCAGCTCGGTGATGGGGTTCTTCTCCACGCCGTGGATCCAGGAGGCCCCCAGGTCGACGGGCGCTCCGTCCCAGTCGTCGCTGGTCCAGATGCGACCGCCGATCCGGTCTCGGGCTTCCAGGACCAGGACGTCCTCCCCCTGGTCCGCGAGGTGGCGGGCTGCGGCAAGGCCGCTGATGCCGGCGCCGATGACGATGACTCCCGTGCGGGCCTCGGCGGAGGTGGTGCCGACGCCTTCGACGTCGTCGGCTCGGCAGGCGGAGAGCAGGCACGCGGCGGGCAGCCCGAGGCCGATGCTGGCGAGGAGTCGCCGACGGTGAATTGTCATTTTGTGCCGATCTGCGTTCTGGATGAGGGTGAGGCGGATCAGAGGCGCTGGGCCGGAATGCGACGGGGCCGCAAGGCGGCTCACGGAGTGCCTACAGCGCCGGGCAGGAGGTCGGCCCCGGCATCGCGTGCCCGCCGGCGGGCGCATTGCGCGCGGCGGGAGCGGCGGGAGGCGGGGCGTGCCCCACAAGGGGAGAGGAACCCGCTCGACCTCTGATGATGCTGGATGAAGGCATGGGTGACACCCCCTCCGTTCAGTACAATGACGATGACACTGCAGAGCATAATTTGAAACACCAATGTGTCAACAGAGGCGTGGAGGTTTCACTCGGTATGCGTACGGATGCGGCGGAGGTTCTGGAGTCAGCCATTCCACTCCTGTCGAAAGATCGCACTGCGTCCATGCAGGCCGTCGCCACGCGTGCCGGGATCAGTAGGGCCACCCTGGTGAGGCTGTTCCCCACCCGCCAGGACCTCCTCCACGCGGTGGCGAACAAGATCCTCGACGACTGCGAGCAGGCTCTCGCCCGCACGGAGGGTGAAGCACCCACACCTGCGATGCTTGACGGGCTGATCGGCGACTACAGGCCCTTCGCGCAGCTGTGGAACCTGGTCTACGTGGAACCTGAGGTCCTCGGTGCCGACCAGGCCAGCGATCGCGCCTCGGTGGTCTTCCGTCGCACCGTCTCCTTCGTCGAGCAGGCGCAGAAGGCCGGCCTTCTGCGGACGGACATGCCTGCTCCGTGGCTCGCGTCGACCTTCTGCAGCATCGCCGAGACCGCTTGGGAGCTGACCCTGGAGGGGCATATGGGGGCACGGCAGGCGCCCGAGTTCATCCAGGGCATCCTGCGGCACGGCGTCTTCGCCTGAGGACCCTGCGGGACGGGGGCGGCGGCCGGCGGCCGCCGCTCCGGCCGTCTCATGGCACCTTCGCCGATGGGCGAAGCTCGACGGGTGTGCCGTGCAGCTCGTTGAGCCCGTAGCCGAGCAGAGCCTTGTCGGATTCGGGCAGCGAGGACCAGCCGACGGCCCTGCTGACCACCGAGCGCAGGGACGCATCCGTGTCCTGGGTGTCCTGGTAGGAGGCAAACGCGTTCGACGCCCTTGTAGCCCAGCTGTCGAGTGCCCTGACCTGGGAGGCGGTCGCCTGGGCGCCCGAGGGCAGGTTCGCCGGCCGCAACATCGCCGTGGGTGAGGCCGCCAACCTGCTCTGGTACCTGATGGCCCTGGGCGGCTGGCTCGTCCCCCGCTACCAGCCCGACGTCTACGCCCGCACCCTCCGTCTCGCCCTGCCGCCACTTTCCTACCCGGGCATCGAATACCTGGACCTGCACGAGGGCAGTCGGCACATCGAGGTCCGGTACTCGTGGAACACCGGCCCCGGCCGCAGTGCGGCCATCGCGCGGGCGCTGGACGGCCTTCGTGGAGGGGACGGCAGCGGCCTGGAGGAGATCCATGCCTTCCTCGCCCTGCGCATCCTCGGGGTCATCCCGGCCTCCCGGCTGACTGGCCACGACCTCCTGCTCGTGCTGATCAAGCTCGCCGAGAGCCAGGACCCGCTCACGACGACCGACACCTTCTTCACCACCACACCGGCCCCTCACCCCTACTCCGGCGAACGGAGCAGCCATGTCCCTGCCCCTGCTTGAGACCCCTCTCCAGGCCCGCCCGCTCCACCTACAGCACCGCGAAGGCGGGACTGCTGGGCCTGACCCGCTCCCTCGCCCGCGAACTGGGCCCGTACGGCATCTGCGTCAACACCGTCATGCCCGGCGCCATCCAGGTCGAGGCCGAGAACACCCTCCCCGCCCAGCACCGTGCGCGCCCGGAGGGCCAGATCAAGCGCCAGTGCGGCCCCCGCCGCGGCCGCCCCGAAGACGTCGCGGCCCTGGTGGCGCTCTTCGCAGGCCCCTCCGCCTCGTTCATCACTGGGCAATCCGTCCACGTCGACGGCGGCTGGCTGCTGCACTGAGACCGCCAACAAGCAAGGAGACAGACCGAAATGAAGGAACGAGTCCGCGCCGTCCTCGTCACCGCTGACGACACGATGCTGGTCATCCGCCGTACCAAACCCGACGTCCCCGAGTACTGGGTGCTCCCGGGCGGCGGCGTCGAGCCCGGCGACGAGTCCCGGGAGGCCGCCCTCCATCGGGAGATCCACGAGGAGATCGCGGGGAAGGCCGACATCGTCCGGCTCCTCCACACCATGGAGTCCGACGACGAGCGTCAGCTCTTCTACCTCGCCCGTATCGCGACCTGGTCCTTCGAGGATCGGACCGGCCCGGAGTTCAGTTCCGAGGGCCGGGGCGAGTACGCGCTGGAGGAGGTCCCGCTGACCGCGGAGGGGCTCGACGGCATCGACCTCAAGCCCGAGGAGATCGCCCACGTCCTGCGGGGCGCCATCGGTGCCGGGACCCTCGCCCCGTTCAGTCACTGAACGACCCGGGCGTGCTTCCGGGGAACATCTGTTGTGTTCCCGGAGGAACATGGCCGCCGCCAGTGATGGTGGCGGCCTTCGGGCTACCGTCCGCTTCGGCGAGCGCTTGCGTCGGGGTGCGGACTTTTCCTCCGGCTGCGATCCGCCCTCGGTCGCTGCCTGGTGGACCGGTGCCCCCTGGCTCCGGTCCGCTTCCGCCACCCCAGAGGCGGGATCGGCCGAGACGCGCTTCCCCGACGGGGAAGAGTGTCTTAGCCGATAACTTGCAGGGGCCCGACGGTCTCGTCTTCGTGGGCGAGAAGGGCGCGCCCCTGCGCGGCACCTCCTTCGGCCGGAAGTGGTGCAGGGCCCGCGAGGCGGTCGGGATGCCGAAGGAGTTCCGCTTCTACGACCTGCGCCACACCGGTAACACCCTTGCCGCAGACACCGGAGCCAAGCTGAAGGACCTCATGGTCCGCGCGGGCCAGTCGTCGGAGCGGGCCCAGCTGATCTACCAGCACTCCACCAAGGAGCACCAGCGCAGGCTCGCCGCCGACATCGACGCCACCGTCCGCAGCCAGCGGACGCCAGTAGACAGGCGGTTGGGCACTGGCGTGACCGCCTCCGACCACAAGATCGTCCCGCTGCCCCCCGGCTCCTGCCGCCGCGGCTCGGCGGAGGTGATGTGCAGGGGTGGGGGGCGGCCGCCACCCCGCCCCCCCCCCCCCCGGTGAGGCCACGGACCGACCGAACAGCGGCCCGGCCCGGCCGATAAGAAACCCGCGCCCGCCACCAAG
>NZ_JBHXAG010000004.1:9873-334861 GCF_042726555.1 Streptomyces sp. NPDC060232
CCGCGCCCCCCCGCCCCCGCCCGCGCGCCCCCCCGCCCCCCCCCCGCCCCCGCCCCCCCCCCCCCCCCGCCCCGGCCCGGCCCCCGCGGCCGGGGGGGGGGGGGGGGGGGGGGTGGGTTGGGGGGGGGGGCGGCCCCCCCCCCCGCCCCCCCCCACCCCTGCGTTTCAGCGATCGATCCCAGCTACCTGGCGCCGTCGAGGAGATCTCCGAATCCCGAGCCCGAACAGTAGGTGGCCGCCCGCGCCTCTGCGTCTGCATTGCGGTCTATGACCGCTTTTTCAGTGTCATCGAAGATGTGGCCGGAGGCATGGTCAAGGTTTTCTCGATCAAGGATCTTGGCCGCATTGATTGCCTCGGAACCTGCTTCTTCAGCGCGGTCGTACTCCGGCCATTCGATGTTCCGCCAATCGCTTGCGTGGACGCTGCCAGCGCTCGACAGCATCGCGTTTCTGGCACGCTGCCACACCGCAAGCTTGACGCAGTAGTCCCGCTGCCACGCTGAAGCCTGTGCTGGATCGTACGAGGAGCAACTGGTCGCCAGCGTCGACGCGGCGAGGACGGGGAGCAACGCAGAAATCCTCCGGAGTGCCTTGCTGCATCCGCAGCCGTCCCACCACATAGATCAATTCCCCCCAGAACACCGGCCGATCGTGGAGCACCGATAAGGGCGACGATGACCATAGGCCGCGCGAGTGCGACCGAGCTCTATGACGGCCCGCCCAGGCCACGGAGCACGTCACCGACGCTCTGGCAGGAGTCGACCCTGTGCTGGGCGCGGCGCGCGCGTTCCTCGGGGTCTCGCACGAAGAGCGCCTGGCGCCCTGGGTGGTATGTGCTCACGGCCTTCACGCTCCGCTCACGGACCGCTCCGGGGTGCGTCTTGAGCAGCCGGCGCCACGCGTCCTGGGCTTCGCTGCCCTGCAGAAGCACGACCTCGATCTTCGGCATCAGCTCCAGCAGCTGATTCAGCACCTCGACGCCGGCTTTGAGCTCGGCCGCCTTCGGCGAGCGGTTGATGTACCAGGGGTAGGCGTTCCAGGGAGTGACGTCTCGCGGCGCGATCCCCGCCCCGTCGAAGAGCTGGACCTGCAGCTCCGCAGTCGGGTCGTCGTTCTCCACACAAAGGAATCCGGAGCCGACCCCTTCCTGCGTCTTGGGACCCGGATCCCGCAGGATCGACAGGGCGCGCGCGTCCACTCCCCCGTGCCAGGGGGCGACGTGCGGCATCCAGCCACGCCCGTCCTGGTCGCGCAATGCGTCGACCATCTCATTGATCGGCCGTACGTGGGGGGCGTAGCGCCCCTGTTCCTGCTCTATTCGGAACGCCTCGTCCCGCATTCGTCTCGCCATGTCTCCTCCAGCACCCACTCGCACGATCGCGGGGAAATCGGGAACCTCTGACAACAGCACGGATCGCTCGGCCGATCCCGCAGACAGAGAGAACTACTCGCCGCGCGCCACAGCTCCATGGAGGCAGGGCGCAGGAGGTCCGGGCTGCCGGCGAGGGCAAGCCGCGTCTGGCGGGTCCTATGGGAACAGTGTGCCGCCGGGCACGCGTTCCACGTCGGTGACCTTCAGTTCGGCAATGTCCGCGATGGTGCCGTTGGACACCCCGTTCGGGACGATCAGCTGCTCCGGCTGGCGGTTGGTCTTGTCGGGGCCGAGTCGTTCGGCGTGGGCCTCGGTCTCGCCGAGGAAGTCGCCGTCCTTGTCGTATGCCTCGATGGTGACGCGGTAGTCGGCCGCGTCCTTGCCGAGATTGGTGATCGAGAGGTCGTACAGGTACACCGGCCCGCCACCGAAGTCAGGGTCGGCGTGCCCGTTGGAGATCTTGACATGCTTCAGCAGCTCCTCGCGGGCGCCCGGCTCGATGCCGCACAGCTTGTCCCAGGCGTCCAGGACCTCAGTGAACTGCTCCGGGGTGGCCTTCTGTCCGGTCGGGGAGCTCTTCAACGACCGCTCGCGGTCCTTGCGGCGCCCCGAGCACTCGGTTGCGTACGTCTCCGTCATGGCCTTGAGGTCTTGTGCGGACATCGCGGCTATCTCGGCCCGCTTGGGCGTGTACTTCCACACGACGGCCAGGAATTGCTTCTGCCCCTCGTCCAGCAGCCGGTCGTTGTACGTGGCTGACGGGGACGGCGCCGTGCTGCCAGCGGCAGTGGTCTTGGCTTTGTCGCTGTTGTCGCCGTCGCAGGCGGCCAAGGCCAGAACCAAGCCCGCGGCGAGGACGGTCGCGACGGAAGTGCGATTCAAGCTGCTTCCCCTCACTGGGCTGCCCGGTCGGCCCGCACCTCCGGGTAGGTCCGTGGATCGTACCGGCCGCCGGAGGGTGTACGGCGGGCCATTCCATGGGAAGGAGGGGGCTCAATCTGACGCCCCGTTGGGGCAGTTATGGCACGCGAATGGCAGGCGGGGCCCAGATAGGTCTAGACAACGAAGAAGGCCCAGGTCGCTGACCTGGGCCTTCTTGCAAGAGCGGATGACGGGAATCGAACCCGCGCTATAAGCTTGGGAAGCTCATGTTCTACCATTAAACTACATCCGCGCAGCGGTCCAGCTGACTGGATCTCTACCGTTCCATACTCTACCCCATGATCGACCCCCGGTGTATTTGCCGCGGCGTCGCCGTTGCCTGTCGTGTGCACGGAGGCGTGTGGGGGCGGGAGTTGGGGCGTACCGTGTCGTGCGGAGCGCGGCGGCTGGAGCCGTTGCGGATCATCCCCTAATGTGGCGATTCGTCGCAGAATGGCTCGTTGGGGAAAGGGACTCGATGGAGCACACCGTCGTCCGTTGTGCCGAAGGGCACGTTTTCAGTACCGCCTCCTTCCCGCTGCAGCACCTCGGTGCCGGCCGGATCGGACCCGGGCGGCTGCTGCGGTGTCCGCGGTGCGCGCGCCTGCGGCAGGCCGTGCCCGTGGGCGGTGCGCCCAAGCGCTGAGCGCGGGGTGTGAGACGTACGGCCGGGCGCGCGGGCGTTCCCTCTCGATTGGGGGTGGCCCGCACGCTCTGCGTATCCTCGGGGCGTGCTTCTCTCTGACAAAGACATCCGGGCCGAGATCGACAGCGGACGGGTTCGCATCGACCCGTTCGACGAGGCGATGGTGCAGCCCTCCAGCATCGATGTGCGTCTCGACCGGTTCTTCCGGGTGTTCGAGAACCACCGCTACGCCCACATCGATCCCGCGGTCGAGCAGCCGGACCTGACGCGGATGGTCGAGCCCGAAGGGGACGAGGCGTTCATCCTGCATCCCGGTGAGTTCGTCCTGGCGTCGACCTACGAGGTCATCTCGCTGCCCGACGACATCGCCTCCCGGCTGGAGGGGAAGTCCAGCCTGGGCCGGCTCGGGCTCGTGACGCATTCGACCGCCGGGTTCATCGACCCCGGGTTCTCGGGCCACGTGACCCTTGAGCTGTCGAACCTCGCCACGCTGCCGATCAAGCTCTGGCCCGGCATGAAGATCGGGCAGCTGTGCATGTTCCGGCTCAGCTCGCCCGCGGAGTTCCCGTACGGCAGCGAACGGTACGGCTCCAGGTACCAGGGGCAGCGCGGGCCGACCGCCTCGCGTTCCTTCCAGAACTTCCACCGCACCCAGGTGAGGCACGAGGCATGAGCGACGCAGTACGCGAGAACCTGACCTACGAGGGCTTCGGCGCCGCCGTGCGCGAGTTGGCGCAGACCATCGCCGACGACGGCTACGAGCCGGACATCATCCTGAGCATCGCCCGCGGCGGCGTGTTCGTCGCCGGCGGCCTGGCGTACGCCCTGGACTGCAAGAACATCCACCTGGTGAACGTGGAGTTCTACACCGGCGTCGGCACCACGCTGGAGATGCCGGTCATGCTGGCGCCCGTGCCCGAGGCGATCGACTTCACCGACAAGAAGGTCCTCATCGCCGACGACGTCGCCGACACCGGCAAGACGCTGAAGCTGGTGCACGACTTCTGCCTGGGCCACGTCGCCGAGGTGCGCTCCGCCGTCGTCTACGAGAAGTCCCACTCCCTCGTGAAGTGCGAGTACGTGTGGAAGAAGACCGACGAGTGGATCAACTTCCCGTGGTCGGTCGAGCCGCCGGTCGTCAAGCGAGAGGGCCAGGTCCTCGACGCCTGATCCGCGGCTGTCCGGCGGGACATGCGCGAGGGGCCCCCGGCCGTTGCCGGGGGCCCCTCGCGTCTCTGCGTGTGCGTGCCGTCCGTGCCGTCCGTGCTAGATGGTGCCCAGCTTGATGATCGACAGCAGGGCGATCAGCTGGATCGCGGAGGCGCCGAGCGCCTTCGGCCACGGGAGGTCGTGCGACTTGCTGACCAGCGAGGTGAACAGCGCGCCCGCGGCGACCCACGTGGCCCAGCCCAGCACCTGGACGATCATGTTGTCGCCGCCGAGGAACACGGCGAAGAGCAGGCGCGGCGCGTCCGTGATGGACATGACCAGCATCGACAGGCCCACGGTGGGCTGCCAGTTGCCGTCGCCGCCCATCTGGCGGGCCAGGGTGTGCGTGACCGCGCCCAGGAGCAGACCGCAGATGACGAAGGCCACGCCGGCGGACAGCACGATCGGGACGGCCTTCGACAGGGTCGCGTTGATCACGTCCTCGCGGGCGTCGTCGAGGCCGAAGACCGCGAGGAGCCCGTAGAGGAAGGTCACGATCAGCGCCGGACCCCAGACGGGGTAGTCGCGCATCTGGAGGAAGGTCTGCCCCGGCCGCGTCACGATGCCGCGGAGCAGTTCCTTCCACGGCAGCCGCGGCCCGGACGGCGCCGCCGCGGCAGCGCCCGCGTGGTAGGTCGCGCCCTGGCTGTACGGGTCCTCGCCGACGGCGAAGACCTGCGTGTGCCCGGGGTTGTCGTTGTTGTAGTTCCCGCCGCCTCCGTGGCCGTACGGGGGCTGCTGCGGGTGCGGGTGCTGCTGCCCGTACGGGTCGAAGTACTCCGGCTCGCCGTGGCCCCCGGCGTTCGGCTGCGGCCACTGCTGCTGCGGTGGCGGCCCGCCGACGGGAGGGTAGGGCGGCTGGCCGTACGGCGGCGGTTGCTGCTGACCGTACGACTGCTGCTGCTGCGGGGGTTGTTGCGGAGCGCGGTTGTTGTCCCGGCCGCGTCCGATCCTGAATCCAGCCACGTGATCGAACGTACCTGGTCCGGCGGGATCCGGTGGCCGGGCAGCCGGAACCGGCACCCTTTGCGGCTGACCTGTGACATCCCTTAGGGGATCCCCGGGGGGCTGACCCCACCCCCGGAACCCATGGGCCGCGTGTCCGGTTTACGCAGAGAAGTGCACGGTCGACACGCCGAAGAAGGCGGGCCACCTCCGGGTCGGGGCGAGCGGCGGCGCAGTGGTGGTGGCAGCGGTGGCATGGCGTCGGCGGGTGCCGCCGGGCGCGGCTTCGTTCGTTCTGCCGGCCACCACCCTGCGGGTGGTGGCCGGGGTTGACCCCGGAAAGCCGGAACGGCCGGTCCCCAAGCGGGGACCGGCCGTTCCGGTGCGTGGGCCCTTTGCCTGGCGGCTACCGGCCCGGGTGCCTACGTGGCGTCCTCGGCCTTCGCCTTCGGCTCGGCCGGGCTCGCCTTCTCGGCCTCGCCCGCGGCGTCGGCCTGCGGCGCCGCCTCGGCTTCCGCCTTGGGCTCGGCCGCGGCCGGTGCCTCGGCGCCAGCCTCAGCCGGAGCCTCCGACTCGGCCTCGGCCTTCGCCTCGGTCTTCGCGTCGGTCTTCGCGTCGGCCGCGGCTCCCGCCTCCGGCGCAGCCTCGGCCTTCGGCTCGGACGCTGCCTCGGCCTTCGCGTCAGCCTCCGACTTCACCTCGGCTTCCGCCTCCGCCTTCGCAGCCGCCTCGGCTTCAGCCTCGGCGTCCGCCTTGGCCTTCGCTTCGGCTTCAGCCTCCGCCTTGGCCTTCGCCTCCTCGGCTGCCTTCGCCTTGGCCGCCGCTTCCGCTTCCGCCTTCGCCGCAGCGGCTGCCGCAGCGGCCTCCGCCTCGGCCTCGGCCGCCAGGGCGGCCAGTTCCGCCTCCGTCGGGCCCGGGGTCTTGACCGACTCCAGCAGCAGCTGCGCCACGTCCACGACCTGCACGGACTCCTTCGCCTGGCCCTCATTCTTCTTGCCGTTGACCGAGTCGGTCAGCATGACCAGGCAGAACGGGCAGGCGGTCGAGACGATGTCGGGGTTCAGGGACAGGGCCTCGTCGACGCGCTCGTTGTTGATGCGCTTGCCGATCCGCTCCTCCATCCACATCCGCGCGCCACCGGCGCCACAGCAGAAGCCCCGCTCCTTGTGGCGGTGCATCTCCTGCTGGCGCAGCCCCGGCACGGCCGACATGATCTCGCGCGGCGGCGTGTAGACCTTGTTGTGCCGGCCCAGGTAGCACGGGTCGTGGTAGGTGATCAGGCCGTCGACCGGCGTCACCGGCGTCAGCCGGCCCTCGTCGATCAGGTGCTGGAGCAGCTGCGTGTGGTGGATGACCTCGTACTCGCCGCCGAGCTGCGGGTACTCGTTCGCGATGGTGTTGAAGCAGTGCGGGCAGGTCGAGACGATCCGCTTCGCCGACTTCGGCTTCTTCGTCTCCGGGTCGTCGTCGTCCTCGCCGAACGCCATGTTCAGCATGGCCACGTTCTCCTGGCCCAGCTGCTGGAACAGCGGCTCGTTGCCCAGGCGGCGCGGCGAGTCACCGGTGCACTTCTCGTCGCCGCCCATGATCGCGAACTTGACGCCCGCGATGTTCAGCAGCTCCGCGAAGGCCTTCGTGGTCTTCTTGGCCCGGTCCTCCAGTGCGCCGGCGCAGCCGACCCAGTAGAGGTAGTCGAACTCGGAGAGGTCCTCCGCGTCCTTGCCGATGATCGGGACCTCGAAGTCCACCTCCTTCGTCCACTCGACGCGCTGCTTCTTCGCCAGGCCCCAGGGGTTGCCCTTCTTCTCCAGGTTCTTGAGCATCGTGCCCGCCTCGGACGGGAACGCGGACTCGATCATCACCTGGTAGCGGCGCATGTCGACGATGTGGTCGATGTGCTCGATGTCGACCGGGCACTGCTCCACGCACGCACCGCAGGTCGTGCAGGACCACAGCACGTCCGGGTCGATGACGCCGTTCTCCTCGACGGTGCCGATCAGCGGGCGCTCGGCCTCCGCCAGCGCCGTGGCGGGGACACCGGCGAGCTGCTCCGCCGTGGCCTTCTCGTTGCCCTCCATGTCCTTGCCGCCGCCTGCCAGCAGGTACGGGGCCTTGGCGTGCGCGTGGTCGCGTAGCGACATGATCAGGAGCTTCGGGGAGAGCGGCTTGCCCGTGTTCCAGGCGGGGCACTGCGACTGGCAGCGGCCGCACTCGGTGCACGTGGAGAAGTCGAGGATGCCCTTCCAGGAGAACTGCTCGACCTGCGAGACGCCGAAGTTGTCGTCCTCGCCCGGGTCCTCGAAGTCGATCTCCTTGCCGCCGCTGGTCATCGGCTGGAGCGCACCCAGCGCGGTCGCGCCGTCGGCGTTCCGCTTGAACCAGATGTTCGGGAAGCCGAGGAAGCGGTGCCACGCGACACCCATGTTGGTGTTGAGGGAGACCACGATCATCCAGATCAGCGAGGTGCCGATCTTGATCATCGCGGTGAAGTAGATGGCGTTCTGCAGAGCGCTCGCCGACAGCCCGTCGAAGGCCATGACCAGCGGGTACGAGATGGCGTACGCCGGCTCCCAGCTGTCCACGTGGTGGATCGCGCCCTCAAGGCCGCGCAGGCACAGGATCGCGAGGCCGATGGTGAGGATGATGTACTCGACGAAGTACGCCTGCCAGGCCTTCGACCCGGCGAAGCGCGACTTGCGGCCGGCCCGCGAGGGCAGGCTGAGCAGGCGGATCACGATCAGGACCAGGATGCCGACGACCGTCATCAGGCCGATGAACTCGATGTAGAGCTCGAACGGCAGGAAGCCGCCCAGGACCGGAAGCGTCCAGTCGGCCTGGAAGAGCTGGCCGTAGGCCTGGGCCAGGGTCGGCGGGAGCGTCAGGAAGCCGATCGCGACGAACCAGTGGGCGAAGCCGACGATGCCCCAGCGGTTCATGCGGCTGTGGCCGAGGAACTCCCGGACGAGGGTGAGCGTTCGAGCCTTCGGGTCGTCCGTGCGGCTGCCGGCCGGCACGGGCTGTCCGATCTTCACGAAGCGGTAGATCTGCGCCACGGCTCGTGCGAGCAGCGCGACGCCGACCACGGTCAGGACCAGCGACACGATGATCGCGGCGAGTTGCATGGGAGGGCTCCTCGGGCGGCACTTACTAAGCGGTAACTTATGAAGTCAAGGCTTGAGGTTACCCATTCCCGACGCCGCAATGTAGCTGAGCGTGCGGTGATCTGTGTCGCTCAGGCGAGCCTTTGTCGACAGGCCGCCCGCGGGGTCCGCGCCAGGATTGCCAGGTCCATCCCGAGCCAGTGGTTCTCCACATAATGCCGGTCGAGCAGCGCCATCTCCTCCCAGGGTAGGTCGGAGCGTGCGCTGACCTGCCACAAACCGGTCATTCCGGGGCGTACGAGGAGCCGGTCCGGGCGGTCCGTACGGGCCTCCGGACGCGGGCCGACCAGCGACATCTCGCCGCGGACCACATTGAGCAGCTGGGGGAGCCCGTCGAGGGCGCACCGCTCCAGGAGCGCGCCCGTCCGCCCCGCCGCGGCCGTGTCGAACCGCCAGGTCCGCAGCGGCCGCCCGGCGAGCCCGGCGGCGGCCTCCCGTGCGAAGGGGTGCCCGCGGGTGGCCGCGTACAGCAGTGCGGTGGTCGCGGCCAGGACCGGCGCGAGCAGGGTCAGCAGGATCACCGCCCCGGCGAGGTCGAGCACCCGCTTCGCCGGCGGGGCCGCTGGGAGCTGAATCCGCCGCATCCGCATCCGCGTCCGCGGCCGGGGGGCGGTGGGCGTGAGGGGCATGCCAGCACGCTGCCGCACGGGTGTCGCGGCCCCGGCGCGCCGCGCGGCGCGGGTCCCCCGTCCGGCCGTCCCGTCCCCGGGAAAGGCGAAGGTTGCGCGTAAGTGGCAGCTAAAGGTTGAGCCGACCCGACTCAGTTCTGTTGACGCGAGCGCGGCCGGTACGGCATGGTTGAGTCTGTTCCACTCAAGTCAGCTGGAGGAATCGAAATGGCACGTGCGGTCGGCATCGACCTGGGCACCACTAACTCCGTCGTCAGCGTTCTGGAAGGCGGCGAGCCCACCGTCATCACCAACGCCGAGGGCGCCAGGACCACGCCGTCCGTCGTCGCCTTCGCCAAGAACGGCGAGGTCCTCGTCGGCGAGGTGGCCAAGCGCCAGGCGGTCACGAACGTTGACCGGACCATCCGCTCCGTCAAGCGCCACATGGGCACTGACTGGAAGATCAACCTGGATGGCAAGGACTTCAACCCGCAGCAGATGAGCGCCTTCATCCTGCAGAAGCTGAAGCGCGACGCCGAGGCCTACCTGGGCGAGAAGGTCACGGACGCGGTCATCACCGTCCCGGCCTACTTCAACGACTCCGAGCGCCAGGCGACCAAGGAGGCCGGCGAGATCGCCGGTCTGAACGTCCTGCGCATCGTCAACGAGCCGACGGCCGCCGCCCTGGCCTACGGTCTCGACAAGGACGACCAGACCATTCTCGTCTTCGACCTCGGTGGCGGCACCTTCGACGTGTCGCTCCTGGAGATCGGCGACGGTGTCGTCGAGGTCAAGGCCACCAACGGTGACAACCACCTCGGTGGTGACGACTGGGACCAGCGCGTCGTCGACTACCTGGTGAAGCAGTTCGCCAACGGCCACGGCGTCGACCTGTCCAAGGACAAGATGGCGCTCCAGCGTCTGCGCGAGGCCGCCGAGAAGGCGAAGATCGAGCTGTCCTCCTCCACGGAGACCTCGATCAACCTGCCGTACATCACGGCGTCCGCCGAGGGCCCGCTGCACCTGGACGAGAAGCTCACGCGCTCGCAGTTCCAGCAGCTCACCGCTGACCTGCTCGACCGCTGCAAGACCCCGTTCCACAACGTCATCAAGGACGCCGGCATCCAGCTGTCCGAGATCGACCACGTGGTCCTGGTCGGCGGCTCCACCCGCATGCCGGCCGTCGCCGAGCTCGTCAAGGAGCTCACCGGCGGTCAGGACGCCAACAAGGGCGTCAACCCGGACGAGGTCGTCGCCATCGGCGCCACCCTCCAGGCCGGTGTCCTCAAGGGTGAGGTCAAGGACGTCCTGCTCCTCGACGTGACCCCGCTGTCCCTCGGCATCGAGACCAAGGGCGGCATCATGACCAAGCTCATCGAGCGCAACACCACGATCCCGACCAAGCGGTCCGAGATCTTCACGACGGCCGAGGACAACCAGCCGTCCGTGCAGATCCAGGTCTACCAGGGCGAGCGCGAGATCGCGGCGTACAACAAGAAGCTCGGCATGTTCGAGCTGACCGGCCTGCCGCCGGCCCCGCGTGGCGTCCCGCAGATCGAGGTCTCCTTCGACATCGACGCGAACGGCATCATGCACGTCACGGCCAAGGACCTCGGCACGGGCAAGGAGCAGAAGATGACCGTCACCGGCGGCTCTTCGCTCGGCAAGGACGAGGTCGACCGCATGCGCCAGGAGGCGGAGCAGTACGCGGAGGAGGACCTGCGCCGCAAGGAGGCCGCCGAGTCCCGCAACCAGGGCGAGCAGCTCGTCTACCAGACGGAGAAGTTCGTCAAGGACAACGAGGACAAGGTCCCGGCCGAGGTCAAGACCGAGGTCGAGTCGGCCGTCGCCGAGCTGAAGGAGAAGCTCAAGGGCGAGGACACCGGCGAGATCCGCAGCGCGACCGAGAAGCTCGCCGCGGTCAGCCAGAAGCTCGGCCAGGCGCTCTACGCCGACGCGCAGGCCGCCCAGGGTGCCGCCGGCGCGGCCGGTGACGCGGGCCAGGCCAAGGCCGACGACGACGTCGTCGACGCCGAGATCGTCGACGACGAGAAGCCGAAGGGTGGCGCTGCCTGATGTCGGAGGAGACCCCGGGCTTCGACGAGAAGCCCGAAGTCCCCGCCGACGCCGCTCAGGACGACGCCGAGCCGAAGGCCGCCGACTCCGCCGACACGGCGGAGGGGGCGGCCCCGGCCGGGGACAGCGCACAGGATGTGGCCCTGCTGGCGCAGCTGGACCAGGCCCGTACCGCGCTCGGTGAGCGCACCGCGGACCTCCAGCGGCTCCAGGCGGAGTACCAGAACTACCGCCGCCG
This sequence comes from Streptomyces sp. NPDC060232, assembly GCF_042726555.1. Taxonomy (NCBI): domain Bacteria; kingdom Bacillati; phylum Actinomycetota; class Actinomycetes; order Kitasatosporales; family Streptomycetaceae; genus Streptomyces; species Streptomyces sp. NPDC060232. The sequence continues at coordinate 21,050 of NZ_JBHXAG010000004.1, forward strand.
GGTGGAGCGGGACCGGATCACCGTCAAGGAGATCGCGGTCGCGTCCCTCCTGACGGAGCTCCTGCCGACGCTCGACGACATCGGCCGGGCGCGGGAGCACGGCGAGCTGGTCGGCGGCTTCAAGTCGGTGGCCGAATCGCTGGAGACGGTCGTCGCCAAGATGGGCCTGCAGCAGTTCGGCAAGGAGGGCGAGCCCTTCGACCCGACGGTCCACGAGGCCCTGATGCACTCGTACGCGCCGGACGTCACCGAGACGACCTGCGTGGCGATCCTGCAGCCGGGGTACCGGATCGGCGAGCGTACGATCCGTCCCGCACGGGTCGCGGTGGCCGAGCCCCAGCCGGGTGCGGCCCCCAAGTCCGAGTCCGCGGAGGGCGACAAGCCGTCCGGCGAGGACGCGGATGCAGCCGACCAGGGCTGACGCAGTACACGTAGAGGCACGGGAGGAGGGACACCGGGGATGAGCACGAAGGACTTCGTGGAGAAGGACTACTACAAGGTCCTCGGTGTCCCGAAGGACGCCACCGAGGCCGAGATCAAGAAGGCGTACCGGAAGCTCGCGCGCGAGTTCCACCCGGACGCCAACAAGGGCGACGCCTCCGCCGAGGCGCGCTTCAAGGAGATCTCCGAGGCGAACGACGTCCTCGGGGACGCCAAGAAGCGCAAGGAGTACGACGAGGCGCGCGCGCTGTTCGGCAACGGCGGCTTCCGCCCCGGGCCGGGCGGCGGCGGCGGATCGTTCAACTTCGACCTGGGCGACCTCTTCGGGGGCACCCAGCAGGGCGGTCAGGCCGGCGGCTTCGGCGGCGGCCTGGGAGACGTCTTCGGCGGGCTCTTCAACCGCGGCGCCGGCCCGGGTGCGGGCACCCGTACCCAGCCGCGCCGCGGCCAGGACATCGAGTCGGAGGTCACCCTCTCCTTCACGGAGGCGGTGGACGGGGCCACGGTCCCGCTCCGGATGTCCTCGCAGGCGCCCTGCAAGGCCTGTTCGGGCACCGGCGACAAGAACGGCACGCCCCGGGTGTGCCCGACCTGCGTCGGCACCGGCCAGGTCTCGCGGGGCAGCGGCGGCGGCTTCTCGCTGACCGATCCCTGCGCGGACTGCAAGGGCCGCGGCCTGATCGCGGAGACCCCCTGCGACGTCTGCAAGGGCAGCGGCCGTGCCCGCAGCTCCCGCACCATGCAGGTCCGGATCCCGGCGGGGGTCCTGGACGGCCAGCGGATCCGGCTGCGCGGCAAGGGCGCTCCCGGCGAGCGCGGCGGCCCCGCCGGCGACCTCTACGTGGTGGTCCACGTCGGGACCCACCCGGTGTTCGGCCGCAAGGACGACAACCTGACCGTGACCGTCCCGGTGACGTTCGCCGAGGCGGCGCTGGGTGCCGACATCAAGGTCCCGACGCTGAACGGCCCCTCGGTGACGCTGAAACTGCCCCCGGGCACCCCGAACGGGCGTACGATGCGGGCCCGCGGCAAGGGAGCGGTCCGCAAGGACGGCACCCGCGGGGACCTGCTGGTCACCGTGGAGGTCGCGGTTCCGACCGAGCTGTCCGACAAGGCACGCGAGGCGCTGGAGATGTACCGCGAGGCGACGGAGTCGCAGGACCCGCGCTCCGCGCTGTTCGAGTCCGCGAAGGGAGCATGACATGGACGGCCGCCGACGACAGTCCTCCCGTCTGGGGAGCGGTGCCTATCCACTCACCGACGAGACCCCGGTCTACGTGATCTCGGTGGCCGCCCAGCTCTCGGGCCTGCATCCGCAGACCCTCCGCCAGTACGACCGTCTCGGCCTGGTCTCCCCGGACCGTACGGCCGGCCGCGGCCGGCGCTACTCCGCCCGGGACATCGAACTGCTCCGCACGGTGCAGACGCTGTCCCAGGACGAGGGCATCAACCTGGCGGGCATCAAGCGGATCATCGAACTGGAGAACCAGGTGGCGGCGCTCCAGCAGCGCGTCGCCGAGCTCTCGGCGGCGGTGGACGGCGCGGCCGCCACGCTGCGGGCCCGCGAGGCCCAGGTGCACGCCTCGTACCGCCGCGACCTGGTCCCCTACCAGCCGCCGCAGCCGGGCAGCGCCCTGGTGGTCTGGCGCCCCAGCCCCAAGCGCCCGATGGACTGACGCGCGCCCGGCACGCCGTCCGGCCCCCGGAAGCACACCTGCAGGCCCCGCCCCTCCCAGGGCGGGGCCTGAGGGCTTTTCAGAGGCCTTCCGGGTCCGGGCGCGGGTCGTGGTCCGGGCCGTGGTCCTCGCACTCCTCGGGGGCCGAGGGGCGGCCCAGGATGCCCGACCGGGCGATGAGGTAGCCGAGCTGGGCGCGGCTGCCGCTGCCCAGGGTGGTGGCGAGCTTGGCGATGTGGGCGCGGCAGGTGCGTACGTTCATACCGAGGCGGCGGGCGATGGCCTCGTCCACGTGCCCCTCGATGAGGAGCTGGGCGATGGTGCGCTGCACGCCGGTGATGCCGCCGGGGGTGCTGCGGTACGTCACCTCCTCGGTGAGCGGCACGGCGCGGTGCCAGAGCTGCTCGAACACCTTGATGAGGTAGTCGACGAGGCCGGGGTGGCGCAGTTCCAGCGCGACGCGGCGGTCGTCGCTCACCGGGATGAAGGCGACGGTGCGGTCGAAGATGATCAGGCGCTCTATCAGCTCTTCGAGGGTGCGGATCTCGACCTTGCCCGTGGAGATCCGGTCCACGTAGGCGAGGGTGCCCTGGCTGTGCCGTGCGGTGTGCTGGTAGAGGGTCCGTATGCTGACCCCGCGGTCGATCAGCGGCTGGTCGCGCTCCAGGGCCTGTGTGAGGGCCTCGGAGGGCCGCGCTCCGCCCGGCTGGACCGTCAGTACCTCGGTGTGGCATTCGGCCGTCGCGAGGTTCAGTGCGGCGTTGATCCGTTCGAAACCCTCCAGCACCGTGATGGCGTGGGTGTTGGCCGGGCTCTGTGCGCTGATGGCCAGGAAAGGCTCGAAAGTGTCGGTGAGATCTACAGCGCTGCGTCGGCGGTCCTGGATCTCGCGTTCAATCGGGTGGAGCCGTTGAGCCAAAGCCACGGACGGGGGAACCGGGCGGAGCTGGTTGGCGTCATCCGGGTCGGGCTGCAGAAGGGCGAGTTCCAGCAGGCAGGGGGCGTTCTGGATCTCTCCCCGGGCTATCCGGCCGGTGCTCAGGGCAGCCGCGTAGAGCCGGGTTCCCTCGGCGCACATGGACGTGACGGGGTGGGGATGTGTCGCCTTTGTCTCTTTTCGCGTCAAATCTCCACCCCCCAGGGTCCTGAACATGCAAGAACATGATGCATCGTCCCTGTGGCATTGACGTGCCTGAATGAGCCATCGTCTGTCACGCGGGGGAGAGGATTCCATCAAGTGAGGACGAAGCCGACCATGTACAAGAGAATGCTTCGCTCGGTGCTTGCCATAGGTTTCTCCGCCGTTGCGGTTTTTGGGGCAGTCAGCGCCGTCGAAAGTGACGCGGGGAGCGCTAGGGACGGTCAGGGCACGAGCCTGACGAGCACGGAGTTCGACACCGGCTGGACCACGGCGCCCGTGGGCAAGTACGCGGACACCGGCTGGACCGCCGCCGAGCTGGGCGGTAAGGACGACACGGGCTGGACCGAGGCTCCTGCGACGGTGTCCGCATGACCCCCGACGACCGCGGCTTCCGCCGCGAGATGGCGTCGGCCTACCGCTCGGGCTGGCAGTTCATCGACCTCGCCACGGCCATCCCCCACCCCGGCGACTCGTTGATGGTCACCCTGTTCGGCCAGCCCATCGTCATCGTGCGCGAGGAGGACGAGGACGTCCGTGCCTACCGGTGCCTGCGCCGCCCGCGCGGCGCGCCGCAGCCCGTCCGCTGCGAGGTGCGCTACGGAATGGTCTTCGTCAATCTCGATCAGCGGGACCACCAGCTCTTCGAGCCCGACATCACCACCGCCACCCCCCGCAGTGCCTGAAGCGATTCCCCCGTCGTTCCAGATCGCTCAGGCGCTACCCCCACACAACGGCGCCGTCGTGGACCTGACCACGATGGCGCCGTTGTGATGCCCGCGTCCAGTGCGTGAACCGGACAAGATGAAGAATCAACGGCTCATGCGCGACCCATGGCCCGGTCCAGGGTGATCTCCATGACCACGCGGTCGGGATTGGGCGACGGGGTCCGCCCGTACCGCTCCGCGTAGCGCGCCACCGCCTCGGCGACCGACGCCTCGTCCGTGCGGATCACCGCACGGCCCTCCAGCGTGGCCCAGCGGCGTCCCTCCATCTGGCAGACCGCCACCCGCGCCCCGCCGCCCTGCGCCGCCTGCGCCGCCAGGACGTTGCGGACCTTCTTGCTGTGCTTGTTGCTGATCACCCGGGCCAGGCCGGCCTCCGGGTCGTACGTCACGCCCACCGGCACCACGTGCGGGGTCCCGTCGGGGCGCGGCGTGGTCAGCGTGCAGACGTGTCGCTCCCGCCAGAAGGCGAGGTACTCGGGCGTCGGGTTGAGTACGTCATGGGACATGGGCCGAAGGCTACGGGGAAAGCGTTCCCCTCAACTGCCTTGAGTGGAATAGACTCAACTTTGCATACGCTGACTCTGTCAGATCCAGACCCCGATGCAGATCCAGGCCCAGATCCAGACACCTGGACCCGGACCCGGGCCGACCTGGTTGTGTTTCCCTCGGAGAGGAGAAGGCGCAGTGGACGCCGAGCTGACCAACAAGAGCCGCGACGCGCTGAACGCGGCCACCGGCAGGGCCGTCAAGGAAGGCCACGCGGACCTGACCCCCGCACACCTGCTGCTGGCCCTGCTCGCCGGCGAGGACAACGAGAACGTGATCGACCTGCTGGTCGCCACGGACGCGGACCAGGCCGCCGTGCGCAGCGGCGCCGAACGCCTGCTCGCCGCACTGCCCAGCGTCACCGGCTCCACGGTCGCACCCCCGCAGCCCACCCGCGAGCTGCTCGCCGTGCTCGCCGAGGCCGACAGTGAGGCCGGCAAGCTCGGCGACGAGTACCTCTCCACCGAACACCTGCTCATCGCCGTCGCCGCCAAGGGCGGCGCGGCCGGTGAGGTCCTTTCCGCCCAGGGCGCGACGGCGAAGAAGCTGCTGGACGCCTTCCAGAACGCACGAGGAGCACGGCGGGTGACCACCCCCGACCCCGAGGGCCAGTACAAGGCCCTGGAGAAGTTCGGCACCGACTTCACGGCGGCCGCCCGCGACGGCAAGCTCGACCCGGTCATCGGCCGCGACCACGAGATCCGGCGCGTCGTGCAGGTCCTGTCGCGCCGTACGAAGAACAACCCGGTGCTCATCGGCGAGCCCGGCGTCGGCAAGACGGCCGTCGTCGAGGGTCTGGCCCAGCGCATCGTCAAGGGCGACGTGCCCGAGTCCCTGAAGAACAAGCGGCTCGTCTCCCTCGACCTCGGCGCCATGGTCGCCGGCGCGAAGTACCGCGGCGAGTTCGAGGAGCGGCTCAAGACCGTCCTCGCGGAGATCAAGTCCAGCGAGGGCCAGATCATCACCTTCATCGACGAGCTGCACACGGTCGTCGGCGCGGGCGCCGGCGGCGACTCCGCGATGGACGCCGGCAACATGCTCAAGCCCATGCTGGCCCGCGGCGAACTCCGCATGGTCGGCGCGACCACCCTCGACGAGTACCGCGAGCGCATCGAGAAGGACCCGGCGCTGGAGCGGCGCTTCCAGCAGGTGCTGGTCGCCGAGCCGTCCGTCGAGGACACGATCGCGATCCTGCGCGGGCTCAAGGGCCGCTACGAGGCCCACCACAAGGTGGTCATCAACGACAGCGCGCTGGTCGCCGCCGCGACCCTCTCCGACCGGTACATCACCTCCCGCTTCCTGCCCGACAAGGCCATCGACCTCGTCGACGAGGCCGCGTCCCGGCTGCGCATGGAGATCGACTCCTCGCCCGTCGAGATCGACGAGCTGCAGCGCTCGGTGGACCGCCTGCGGATGGAGGAGCTGGCGCTGAACAACGAGTCCGACCCCGCCTCGCGCGAGCGCCTCGACAAGATCCGCAAGGACCTCGCCGACCGGGAGGAGGAGCTGCGCGGCCTGACCGCCCGCTGGGAGAAGGAGAAGCAGTCCCTCAACCGGGTCGGTGAGCTCAAGGAGCGCCTGGACGACCTGCGCGGCCAGGCAGAGCGCGCCCAGCGCGACGGCGACTTCGACACCGCCTCCAAGCTCCTCTACGGGGAGATCCCGCAGCTGGAGCGCGAGCTGGCCGAAGCCACCGAGGAGGAGGCCGCGGCCGAGACCGCCAAGAACTCCATGGTCAAGGACGAGGTCGGGCCCGACGACATCGCGGACGTGGTGGGTGCCTGGACCGGCATCCCCGCCGGCCGGCTGCTGGAGGGGGAGACCCAGAAGCTGCTCCGCATGGAGGACGAGCTGGGCCGCCGCCTGATCGGCCAGACCGAGGCCGTACGGGCCGTCTCCGACGCCGTACGCCGCACCCGCGCGGGCATCGCCGACCCGGACCGGCCGACCGGCTCCTTCCTCTTCCTCGGCCCGACGGGCGTGGGCAAGACGGAGCTGGCCAAGGCGCTCGCCGACTTCCTCTTCGACGACGAGCGGGCCATGGTCCGCGTCGACATGTCGGAGTACTCCGAGAAGCACAGCGTGGCCCGGCTCGTCGGCGCCCCGCCCGGCTATGTCGGCTACGAGGAGGGCGGCCAGCTCACCGAGGCCGTCCGCCGCCGCCCGTACAGCGTGGTGCTCCTCGACGAGGTGGAGAAGGCCCACCCCGAGGTCTTCGACATCCTGCTCCAGGTCCTGGACGACGGTCGGCTCACGGACGGCCAGGGCCGGACGGTCGACTTCCGCAATACCATCCTGATCCTGACCTCGAACCTCGGCAGCCAGTTCCTGATGGACCCGGCCACCCCGGCCGACCAGAAGAAGCAGCAGGTCCTGGACGTGGTACGGGCGAGCTTCAAGCCGGAGTTCCTCAACCGCCTGGACGACCTGGTGGTCTTCTCCGCGCTGAGCCGGGACGAGCTGGCGCACATCGCCGAGCTGCAGATCGGCCGCCTCGCCAAGCGCCTGGCCGACCGGCGGCTGACCCTGGACGTCACTCCCGAGGCCCTGGCCTGGGTGGCGGACAAGGGCAACGACCCGGCGTACGGCGCCCGGCCGCTGCGCCGCCTGATCCAGACGGCGATCGGCGACCGCCTGGCCAAGGAGATCCTCTCCGGAGCGGTCCGCGACGGCGACACCGTGCGCGTCGAGGTGGCGGGCGAGGACCTGCTGGTGGGCAAGGCCCTCTGACCCGGCACCCCGTGCACCCCGTGCACCCCGCGTACAGGCACGTGCGCGGGGTGCACTCCTGTCCGCCCGCAGCGGATCCGTGACCGTCGGGCTGGACATGGGGTGGGCGGGATGGGGGAGGATGCAAGTATCCGCACGAAGGGAAGTACACGGTGAGCATCGACCCGGCCTCGATTCCGAACTTCGGAGGGCAGCAGCCCGATCCGCAGGCCACAGGACCGGCGGGCCCCGTCGTCCCCGACCAGGATCTGGTCAAGCAGCTGCTGGAGCAGATGGAGCTCAAGTACGTCGTCGACGACGAGGGTGACCTCGCGGCGCCGTGGGAGGAGTTCCGTACGTACTTCATGTTCCGCGGCGAAGCGGAGCAGCAGGTCTTCTCGGTGCGGACCTTCTACGACCGTCCGCACAAGATCGACGAGAAGCCGCAGCTCCTCGAGTCGATCGACGACTGGAACCGTCGCACCCTGTGGCCGAAGGTCTACAGCCACACGCACGACGACGGCTCCGTCCGCCTGATCGGCGAGGCGCAGATGCTGATCGGCACCGGCGTCAACCTGGAGCACTTCGTGTCCTCCACGGTCAGCTGGGTCCGCGCGTCCATCGAGTTCGACAAGTGGCTCACGGAGCAGCTCGGACTGGAGAAGGACATCGACTCCGCCGACGGCGGGGAAGAGGACGGCGGGGACAGCTGACCCCCCGGCCTCTCCCTCACGGTGGCATCTTGGCGAAGACCAGGAGGTAGACCCCGTAGGCGCAACTGAGCCCGGCCAGCCCCGCGGTCACCACGACCGCGGAGCGCGGCCGGGCTCGTGCCATCACGGCGGCCAGCGGCAGCAGCAGCGGGAACGCCGGCAGCAGGAACCGCGGCTTCGACTCGAAGTAGCCGGCCCCGCCCAGGGTGATCACCAGCAGGACCGCGGTGTAGACGAGCAGGGGCAGCGGCGGCCGGTGGAACAGCAGCAGCACCGCCAGGAGCAGGGCCGCTCCCAGCAGCACCGCCGTGACAGCGGTGGCGAGCGCCACGGGGCCGCCGCTCAGCACCCGCCAGAGGGCGGACATCACGTATCCGCCCCCGTCGAAGCGGGAGCCCCACTGGCGCTGCACGGTGAAGTACCCGGCCGCGTCGTGCCGGCGTACCCCGACGGCCGCCACGTACGCCAGCCAGCCCGCCGGCGCCAGCAGCCCGGCCGCCCACACCTCGGGCGCGCGGGATCTTCGTACGAGCAGCGCGTGCGCCGCCGTGACGGACACGGCCGCGGCGACGGCGATCCCGGTCGGCCGGGTCAGTCCCGCCAGGAGTGCCCCCGCCGCGGCGAGCAGCCAGTGCTCGCGCAGCAGCGCGTACAGCGACCAGGCGGCGAGGGCGACCAGCAGCGGCTCGGTGTAGGCGAGGGTGAGCACCACCGCGTGCGGGACCACCGCCCACAGGGCCACCAGCAGCAGCGCGACGCGCCGCCCGGCCACCAGCTCCCCGACCCGGTACACGCCGACGGCGGCCACGGCGGCCGCGGTCCAGGCGACCAGCAGCGCCCCCCACTCGCCGCCGCCGCACAGGCGCACCAGCACCGGGTACAGCGGGAAGAAGGCGTAGTCGCTCTGCACCAGCCCGGTGACCGGCCACATCTGGGTGCGGCCGTAGCCGCGCTGTGCGAGGGCGAGGTACCAGGCGGAGTCCCAGGAGTGTCCCAGCACCCGGACGGGGCTGCGCCCGGCCCACCACGCGGCCAGGGCCAGCACGGCGGCTCCGGTCACGCGGATCGCGGCGAACACGCCGAGCGCGAGCGCGGCGGTGGGCACGCCGACGGCTCTGACGTCCCGCGGCCGCACGAAAACAGACGTACTGCCCGTCGCCGTCATCTCCCCCGACTTCCTGCGCTGCCTGAGAACGCCCCTCCGTACCGGGAGGAGCCTCGGGCACCTTAAGCGCCCCCGCGGCCCGTCGGGGGTGAATGGCGCGATCAGCCTCGTGAGGCCGAGGTCGCTCGTTCCTCGGCCGAGTCCCCCGGGCGCAGTCCGCCGGTAGTGTGCCGCCGCAAGGACTGCTTGCGGACAGGTGGGGACGGCTAGATGCGGATGAGGTTCGAGCCCGAGGCCGAGGCGGAATTCGAGGCAGCGCGTGGACTGCTCGTCGACCGCCTGGTCCGGTGGGCCGGGGAGCAGGGACTCCCGGTGGACGGGTTCACGGCCGAGACGGTGCTGGACTACCGGCACCGGGCGACGGCCGACGGCCGACTGGGTCTGTGGGAGGCGCGCCATGCGCAGGAGCTTCTGCTCACCTGGCTGCCCTGGAACGTCACCGAACTCCCCGGGGAGGAACGCTGCGACGCTCCGGGCACCCTGCGCACGCTGCTGCGCTATCTGCATGCCGCGCAGCTGGCGGACCCACGCGGCCCCTCGCTCCAGGAGTCCCTCGCCGCGGTCGACAAGGCCGCGGAGCAGTACCCGACAGCGATGGCGGACCGCACTCGCTGGGGTCTGGCGAAGTTCTGGGCGATGACGGCCGCCGAGCAGGGAGTGGACATCCGGGACGGGGCGGCGTTGCAGCGCTTCGCGGACCGGGCGCGACGCGGAGAAGCCACCTACGATGAGCGGGCCCTCGACGCGATCATGGAACGGCGGCTGACCGGCCGCGCGCCCTCTGGCTCGGAGCGCGCCGAGCCGCAGCTGCCCGTCGCACTGCCCGAGGACGACGAACTGCGCCGACGGGCACAGGCGTCGGCGACGGTGGCGCAGTTGCGCGGACTCACCGAGTGGACGGGAGCGGAAGGCCGCCCCGTGACGGCGACGGGACGGCTGCGGATGGCCGATGCCCGAGAGCTGGTGGACGCACTCGGTACCGGAGACACGCTCGACGGGGTGCGCTCCTCGGCCGACCTGCCACGGTTGGGACTGCTGGTCGAGTGGGCGAAGAGGGCGCGGCTGGTCCGGGTGGTCAAGGGGCGTCTGTACGCGGTGGCCAAGGCCCGGCCGGTGCTGGCCGACCCGCTTGTGCTGTGGCTGCGTGCCTTCGACGCGTGCTTCGAGCTGCGGCAGCCCCTGCTCGGGGGCAATGGCCGGCACGCGGAGTCGATGCTCTTCGACGTCTACGAGGACGTGCTGGCGGATGTGCTGAACACGCTCTACAGCCTGCCGTATCCGATGCCCTGGCCGCGGCTGCGCGACACGGTGCACCTGGCCTATCGGACCTCGTTCCGGTTCGACGGCGGGTCGGACCTCTCGCACCGCATGTGGTTCAGGCACGCCGACCGGGACCTGCGCACGGTGCTCGACCTGCTGGACGACCTGGGAGCGATCGAGCGTGACGAGGGGATGGCCGACCCGGTGTTCCTCGACGTCGACCTCTCCGATACCGCACCCGAGCTGCTCGCCGGCATGCCGCCGGAGCTCGGGGAGCTGTTGGGCGTTGCAGGGACGACACCGGACCCTGCGGCGGGTGAGCGTGCCGAGGCGCGGCGCACGGAGCTGACCGCCGGGCCGGTCGAACTCATCCGTCTCACCGAGCTCGGAACCCGGGCCGTACGGCAGCGGCTGCTGGCGGTCGGTCGCCACGCGCCACTGATCGGTGAACTGGCCCGAGCACCGGCGGCCGGCCTGCTGGGAGTGCTGGCAGAGGAATATCCTCCGGATGCCGCCCAGGTGGAGCTGGCCGGCTGGATCACGGCCTGCGGCGAGCGGGTGGACGCACAGCGGGAACTGACAGACGCCCTACGGACCACGCCTTTCCACACCCGTGCGCAGGCGATGCTCGACGTGCTGCTGGTGGCTTCTCCGGACGATGAGAGCGAGCGATTGCTGCGCGCACTGCGCCGCGACAGCCAGCTGGCGCCGCTGGCGCTGAACGCGCTCGCGCAGCGTGACCTGCTGTCTCCCGAGGACATGACCGGTGCCGAGCATCTGCTGCTGCTCGCCGAGAACCTGCTCCAGCTCGTGGAGCTGGCGGGCGGCCCAGGTGGCGCTGAGGAGGCGCTGCGCGCCCAGGGCGCCGAGGTCGGGGACGCGATCGCTGCCGCGTTGGACTCGGCGCACCCTGACAGGGCCGGCCTGGAGGAGCTCAGGCAGCTGGCGGCCCGGGCGCTGCGGGTACCCGCCGCTCGTCTCGGCCGCACCCGCACCACCCGCACCCGCAGGCGCGGCACCGGCGGGAGCGGCCGCAGACGGCACCGCTGACGAGCGGCGGCGCCACCGTAGCGCTCTCGGTGGCGCGGCCCGCCGCGCGTTCAGGAGGTGAGGCGGCGAAGACGGCCGACGGCCTCGGCGAGGACGTCGTCCTTCTTGCAGAAGGCGAAGCGGACCTGGGTGCGGCCGGCGTCGGGGTCGTCGTAGAAGACGGAGCTGGGGATGGCGACGACGCCGCAGCGTTCGGGGAGGGTGCGGCAGAAGGCGTAGGCGTCCTTCTCACCGAGGGGGGTGATGTCGGTGGTGATGAAGTAGGTGCCCTGCGGGCGGAAGACCTCGAAGCCGGCCGACGCGAGGCCGTCGGCGAGGATGTCGCGCTTGGCGGCGAGGTCGCTGCGGAAGGCCTCGTAGTAGGCGTCCGGCAGTTCCAGGGCCTCCGCGATGGCGTACTGGAAGGGGCCGGAGGAGACGTAGGTGAGGAACTGCTTCGCCGTGCGGACCGCGGAGACGAGCTCCGGCGGGGCCGTCAGCCAGCCGACCTTCCAGCCGGTGAACGAGAACGTCTTGCCGGCGCTGCTGATGGTGACCGTGCGCTCGCGCATCCCGGGGAAGCCCGCCAGGGGGGTGTGGGAGCCCTCGAAGACCAGGTGCTCGTACACCTCGTCCGTGACGACCAGCAGATCGCGCTCGACGGCGAGCGCGGCGATCGCCGTGAGCTCCTCCGGGGTGAGGACGGTGCCCGTCGGGTTGTGCGGGGTGTTCAGCAGGAGCAGCCGGGTGCGCGGGGTGACGGCGGCGCGCAGCTCGTCCAGGTCGAGGGCGAAGGTCCCGCCGTGCGGGCGCAGGGTGACCGGGACGCGGGTGGCGCCGGCCATCGCGATGCAGGCCGCGTAGGAGTCGTAGAACGGTTCGAGGGCGATGACCTCGTCACCCGGCTCCAGGAGGGCGAGGAGGGAGGCGGCGATGGCCTCCGTGGCGCCCGCGGTGACCAGGACCTCGGTGTCGGGGTCGTGGCCGAGGCCGTAGAAGCGCTGCTGGTGCGAGGCGATGGCGCGGCGCAGCTCCGGGACGCCGGGCCCGGGCGGGTACTGGTTGCCGAGCCCGGTGAGGACCGCGCGGGAGGCCGCCTCGGCGATCTGCGCCGGGCCGTCGGTGTCGGGGAAGCCCTGGCCGAGGTTGATCGACCCGGTGCGTGCGGCCAGCGCCGACATCTCCGCGAAGATCGTGGTGCCGAAGGGTGCCAGGCGGCGGTTCAGGAAGGGGCGGTCGCTGCTCACGGGTGCGCTCATGGGCGTCATCCTGCGGGCAACCTCTGGACTTGCTCAAGTGCGCTTTGGGCCGTGCGGGCCTTGGGAATCCCCCCTTCACGCGGGACGCGGGGATCCCGCTCCCCGGGAGGACCGGGGCGTGAGAGAGGGGCGGACATGGAGTTCGTCTTGGTAGTGCTCGTGCTGTGTCTGGGGATCGTCCTCCTGTGGAGGCTCGTCCGGCCCAGGCCCGTGCACAGTCCGCGCCCGCGCCGGCAGCGCCGTGGCAGGCGCAGCTGGTGGGCGGGCGACGGGGGTTCGTCGGGCTGCGGCTCGTCGTCCTCGTGCGGTTCGTCCTCGTCGTGCGGGGGCGGGGGGTGTGGCGGCGGCAGCTGACACGGGGCAGCCGGCGCCGCCTTGACGCGGGCGTCCGACGGTCCGTTTCCCGTCGGGCGCGCCGCGCGTTGTCGATGCATCTCGACGCGCGGAACGCAACCTTATGAACACGTGAACTGCCGAGCCCCCGGGGGGATGTAAACCCCGTCAAGTTGGGTAAAAGCGCTGTGAGTGCCGTGCCTTTCATGATTCCCTCGGTTGGGTAGACCAGTCCTCGGACCTCCCTGGACTTCCTGTGGACCCGTGCCGGTTTCCCCCCACCCGTGCTTGCTACCGCTGGCGGGCCCCGGCCCCCCTCCCTCGCGCGTTTGCGGAGCCGACTCATGCTCACGACCCTCCAGACCTCATACACCGACACGCGTGCCGCCGATCTCGCCTGGGCCCTGGGTCGGGACCGGCTGCCCGCCCTGGCCGTGCTGAACCTCGAACTTTCGGGTGCGAAGGTCGAGTTGCGCCTGCTCGGGGCCTCCCATCAGGTTCTGCTGGAGGAGAAGGACGTGCTCTGTTCGGAGACGGTCGCCTGCATGCCCGGCAGCAGTACGCCGCTGCCGCTCGGCGTGGCGAAGCGGGTGGGCGACTGGGAGTACGAGTTCGCCGCGCGGGTCGAGACGCTGTCGCAGGGGTCCTTCGCCGGGCGGGCCCAGGAGCTGCTCGCACTGGTGGCGGACCACCCGAACGGACTAGCGGGGACGTTCCCCGGAAGCCCGCACGCCTTCACCGCCATGCTCGCCCAGCGCTACGAGGGCCAGGTGCGATGGCGTACCTGGCACGCGTACCCGCAGGAAGGGCAGTTGGTGGCCACCCGGACGCGGGTCGGGGTGCGGATGGGCGCCCCGGCGCCGGCCCTGGAGTCGCCCGCCCTGCTGTAGGCCGTACGGGCGAGAGGCGGCTCCGGCCGGGGTGCGGCCGACCGGGCGCGCCGCGGTGCCAGGCGCGATGTGGTTACGCCAACTGGCCGGATCGGCGCACCACTTACACCCATGTGGGTGACCGGATGCGAGTGGGCGGTGACGTACGGTTCGCTTCATGATCGACCGTTCCGTCCCGCGCCGGGTCCTCCCGGCTCCGGAGCCGGGAGGCACCGAGACCGTCACGGCCGCCCTGCCCGTACGGCCCCGGACCGGCCGACTCCTGGTCCTGGCCACCGTGTTCGTCTGCGCCGCCTGCGGGCTCGTGTACGAGCTGGAGCTGCTCGCCCTGGGCACCTACCTCATCGGCGACTCCGTCACCCAGGCGTCGGTCGTGCTGTCCGTCATGGTCTTCGCCATGGGCGTCGGCTCCCTGCTCGCCAAAAGCTTCCGGCACCGGCCCGCCCTCGGCTTCGGCGTCATCGAGGCCGGGCTCGCCCTCCTCGGCGGACTCTCCGCCATGGCGCTGTACGCGAGTTTCGCCTGGCTGGGGGAGTCCCGGCCGGCACTCGTCGCCTTCTCCTTCGCCATCGGCATGCTCGTCGGCGCGGAGATCCCGCTGCTGATGGTCCTCATCCAGCGCATCCGCAGACAGGACGCGGGCGGCGCCGTCGCCGACCTGTTCGCCGCCGACTACGTGGGTGCCCTCGTCGGCGGCCTCGCCTTCCCCTTCCTGCTGCTGCCGATGCTCGGCCAGCTCACCGGCGCCATGCTCACCGGCACCGTCAACGCCGTCGTCGGCGGCGGCCTGGTCCTGTGGCTCTTCCGCCACGACCTCAGCCGCCGCTGCCGCTGGCTGCTCATCGCCGCGAACCTGACCGTCCTCGTCGTGCTCGCCTCAGCGACCGTCCTCGCCGACGACTTCGAGCGTCTCGCCCGGCGCGCCGTCTACGGCTCCGAGGTGCGGGTCGCCGTCCAGACCGGGGTGCAGGAGCTGGTGCTCACCGGCCCCGCGACCGGATCCCCGCGCTCCCTCGACCTGTACCTCGACGGACGACTGCGGGTCAGCGGCTACGACGAGTACCGCTACCACGAGGCCCTGGTCCACCCCGCGATGACCGGCCCGCACGCCCGTGTCCTCGTCCTCGGCGGCGGCGACGGCCTCGCCGCCCGCGAGGTGCTCCGCTACCGGGACGTCGCCTCCGTCACCGTCGTCGAGCTCGACCCCGGCGTGGTCCGCCTCGCCCGCACCGATCCCATGCTCTCCGCGCTCAACGCCGGAGTGTTCGCCGACCCGCGCCTGGCCGTCGTCACCCAGGACGCCTTCCACTGGCTGCGCGGACCCGCCGCGAACGACCGCTTCGACGTGATCGTCTCCGACCTCCCCGACCCGGGCATCACCCCCAGCACGAAGCTGTACTCGCAGGAGTTCTACGGACTGGCGGTGCGGGCCCTGGCCCCCGGCGGCCGGATGGCCGTGCACGCCGGGCCCCTGGCGACGCGCCCCCGTACGTACTGGACCGTCGACTCCACCCTCCGCGCGGCCGGCCTGCGCACCACCCCCTACAGCGCGGGCGGGCGCCTCACCGGATTCGCCGCCGGACCCGACCGCACGCCCCTCGGGGGGACCGGTGCGCCGCCGCGGGACTGGGGGTTCGTCCTGGCCGCCCGCGACCAGGAGCCCGAGTTGCGCGTCGACCGCGAAACGCCCGTGCTGCGCTCGCTGTCGACCGGTTCCCTCCAGGACGCGGCGCGCGACGCCGAGCGCACCCGGGTGAGCGGACTTCCGCCGTCGACGCTGCCGCATCCGCGGTATTCGTGACCCGGTGGGGTCCAGGCCGTAGGCTCGACCGCATGGAGCATCAGGTGTTCGTCCCGGTACCGGCAGACGACCTCCGCGCCGTGCTGCGCGACCCCGCCCGGGTGGCCCGGTGCGTACCGGGACTCCAGCAGGACGCCGACACGGGCGTCGGACCGCTCTCCGGGCGGCTGAAGGTGCGGGCCGGCGGGAGCACCGTGACCTACCGGGGGTCCGCGGCCGTCACCGAGCAGGACCCCGACCACTTCACCTTCGAGGGCGAGGGCACGGAGGTACGCGGCAGCGGCACCGTGAAGTTCTCCCTCGGCCTGCGGCTGACCCCGGCCCCCGACGGGACCCGGCTGGACTTCACCGCCCTGGCCACCGCCGACGGGCGCGCCGCCTCCTTCGCCCCCGAAGCCGCGGCCACCGCCCTGCGCAGGCTCCTCGACCGGGCCGCCGGCCAGCTGGCCGCCGGGGCCGCGATCAGCGACCCCGTCGCCGAGGCCGAAGCCGCCGAGGCCGAAGCGGCGGAGGCCGACGGCCCGGCCGAGCCCGGCGACGAGGTCACCGAGGTCAGTGCCACGGTCTTCGAGACCGAGGTGCCGCCCCCGTCCCTGGATCCCTCTCTGGACCCGTTCCTGGCCGGCGGGTTCGAGGACCTCGACGCGAGCGGAGCCCCGCGGCCCCCGGCCGAAGCCGCCCACGCCCGCCGCACCATGATCGGCCGCAGCGCCGAGGAGGTGGACCACGCGCCCCCGCGCGGCCGGTACGCCCCGGTGCCCGCACCGGCCGCCACCACCACCGGCGACAGCCTGCGCTGGATCGCCCCGGCCGCGGCGCTCGCGCTCGCCTCTGCCGTCGTCATCGGGCGGGCCCTGCGCCGCCGCCGCTGACCTGCGGCTTCCGCGAGCGCGGCATGATCGGCCTAGGGTCGACCGCATGAGTACGCAACTGAGCGTCGGCGGCACCGAAGTGACTGTCGACCAGGAGAGCGGCTGCCGGATCAGCAGTCTGCGCATCGACGGGACCGAGTTGCTGCGCCAGGGACCGCGGTACGGAGCCTTCCCGATGGTCCCGTGGTGCGGCCGCATGAAGGACGGCCGCTTCCACGACGGTGCGACCGTGCACCAGATGCCCCTCGACCATCCGCCGCACGCCCTCCACGGCTTCGGCCGTGACGCGCGGTGGCGGCCGGCCGGCGCCACCGCCACCGAGGCCGCATTCACCTACGACCTCGTCGACCCGTGGCCGACCCCCGGCCGGGTCACCCAGGTCGTCACGCTCGCCGAGGACTCGCTGACCCTCACCATGGGCGTCGAGACGTACGGAGACTCCTTCCCGGCCCAGGCCGGCTGGCACCCCTGGTTCCTGCGCAACCTCGGCGGCCAGGACGTGGAGCTGTCCTTCGACCCCGCCTGGCAGGAGGAGCGCGGCGCCGACCACCTCCCCACCGGCAAGCGCATCGACCGGCGGCCCGGCCCCTGGGACGACTGCTTCGGCATGCCCGACGGCGTCGACGTCACCCTCACCTGGCCCGGCACGCTGGAGCTGCGCATCACCAGCCGGTCCGAATGGGTGGTCGTCTACGACGAGGAGGCCGAAGCCGTCTGCGTCGAGCCGCAGTCCGGCCCGCCGAACGGGATCAACACCGCTCCGCGCCTGGTCACCCCTGTGGACCCGCTGGAGGTCTCCACGACCTGGACATGGCGCCGGCTCGTCTAGTGCTGTGGCCGGAAAGGTTCACCGGGCCCGCGGCGTCCGGCGCGGCACCTCGCCGCGTTGTCGGAGCGCCCGAGTACGTCCAGTACACGGGCGCCCCTCCGCCGTGCGATGCACGGCACCGGACGCCGCGGGCCTGACCGACGCCACTTTGACGACAGGACCTGGCCCGCAACTAAGCTCGTCGCCATGAGTGACGTACGGGATGCGCTTCTGCAGCAGATCAAGGACAAGGCCGTCGTGCACGGCAAGGTGATCCTCTCCTCCGGCCGGGAGGCCGACTACTACATCGACCTCCGCCGGATCACCCTCGACGGCGAGGCCGCCCCGCTGGTCGGCCAGGTCATGCTCGACCTCACCGCCGAGCTCGACTTCGACTGCGTCGGCGGTCTGACCCTCGGCGCCGACCCGGTCGCCACCTCGATGCTGCACGCCTCCGCCGCGCGCGGTCAGCGCCTGGACGCCTTCGTCGTCCGCAAGGCGCAGAAGGCGCACGGCATGCAGCGGCGCATCGAGGGCACCGATGTGAAGGGCAAGCGCTGCCTGGTGGTCGAGGACACCTCGACCACCGGCGGGTCCCCGCTGACCGCCGTCGAGGCCGTCCGCGAGGCCGGCGGCGAGGTCGTCGCCGTCGCCACGATCGTCGACCGCGGCGCGGCCGACGCGATCGCCGAAGCGGGTCTGCCCTACCTCACCGGTTACCGCCTTGAGGACCTCGGGCTGTCCTGACCGGCCACCGCGACAACGGGCGACAAAGGTCCTCGGCCGCCGTTGAGGCCGGTCTGACCTGACCTTTCCCCGAGGCCCGGGATGTTTCACGTGAAACATCCCGGGCCGTTCGCCCACCACGTGAGACCGGCGGGCTGGACCCCTGCGCGGAGTCTGGAAAGATAGGCGCGACGATGACGTCGCCCCCAGGTCAGGGCCCGCAATAAGCACACTCCCCGCACACCCAAGGAGCGGACAGATGCCCATCGCAACCCCCGAGGTCTACAACGAGATGCTCGACCGGGCGAAGGCAGGCAAGTTCGCCTACCCGGCCATCAACGTGACGTCGTCCCAGACCCTGCACGCCGCGCTGCGGGGCTTCGCGGAGGCCGAGAGCGACGGCATCATCCAGATTTCCACCGGTGGTGCGGAGTTCCTGGGTGGCCAGTACAACAAGGACATGGTCACCGGCGCCGTCGCCCTGGCCGAGTTCGCGCACATCGTCGCCGCCAAGTACGACATCACCGTCGCCCTGCACACGGACCACTGCCCCAAGGACAAGCTGGACGGCTACGTACGTCCGCTCCTGGACATCTCCGCCGAGCGCGTCGCCCGCGGTCTGAACCCGCTCTTCCAGTCGCACATGTGGGACGGCTCCGCCGAGACCCTGGCCGACAACCTGGCCATCGGCCAGGAGCTGCTCGCCAAGGCCGTGGCGGCGAAGATCATCCTTGAGGTCGAGATCACCCCGACCGGAGGCGAGGAGGACGGTGTCAGCCACGAGATCAACGACGAGCTCTACACCACCGTCGAGGACGCTATCCGTACCGCCGAGGCCCTGGGCCTGGGCGAGAAGGGCCGCTACCTGCTGGCCGCCTCCTTCGGCAACGTCCACGGCGTCTACAAGCCGGGCAACGTCGTCCTGCGCCCCGAGCTCCTCAAGGACCTCCAGGCCGGTGTCGCCGAGAAGTTCGGCAAGGCCTCGCCGTTCGACTTCGTCTTCCACGGCGGTTCGGGCTCCACGGCTGAGGAGATCGCCACGGCGCTGGAGAACGGCGTCGTGAAGATGAACCTGGACACCGACACCCAGTACGCCTTCACCCGCCCGGTCGTGGACCACATGTTCAGCAACTACGCCGGTGTCCTGAAGGTCGACGGTGAGGTCGGCACCAAGTCGAAGTACGACCCGCGCACCTGGGGCAAGGCCGCCGAGGCGGGCATGGCCGCGCGCGTCGCCGAGGCGTGCGCGAACCTGCGCTCCAGCGGTACCAAGCTGAAGTAGCCGACCGCCGCCGCCGGAGCCGCCGCCGCGGCAGCAGTCGCACAGGAGGCCCGGCCCCCGTCCCAGGACGGAGGCCGGGCCTTACGCCTGTGTGAAGCAGCCCGTGCGGTGCGCACCCGCCCGGCGATCCAGGACGCCGCACTGGCGTCCGAGGACCGGGACCGCGGCTACGACGCGGCCGAGCACTGACCCCGCGCCCGCAGGAGTCCAAGGCGCGGGAGTCCGTCGACGCCGGCATGGGTCCACGCTCACCGCGTCGGCTACGACGTACCGCTGCGCGGCAGCCCGCGGGCGCGGATCCGGGAGGTGGCCCGACTGCACACCACCCTGCCGCCGGGGGCGGGGAACCCGCTGAACCGCCCCGCCGCCCCGCCGCTGCCCCGCGGGGCGGCCCTCGGCGGCGCGGCACCGCCGAAGGGGCATGGGCCCCGGACCCGCCGCATCCGGCGGGGCCGTGGCGCCGCCCGGGGGCGCGCGTGGCTTCCCGCATCCGGTGGGGCGGGGGTGCCGAGGCGCGCGCGGCCTCCGCACCCGGCGTGCCGCCGACACCGAGGTCCCGCGCGCTCTCCTCACCCGGCGTGCCGCGGCACTGAGGTCCCGCGTGGCCTCCGCATCCAGCGGGCCTCCGCATCCAGCGGGAGGGGGGTGCCCAGGGGACGGCGGGTTCTGCGGATCACCGCACCCGGCAGACTGGGGGCATGTCCATTCACCAGAACCTGCTCGGGGGCCCCGCCCCCACCCACCTCCCCGACGAGCCCGGCCGTGAGGCCATCGCCGCCGGCACCCCGGCCGTCGAGGTGGCCGCCGCGCACCCCACCTCCTCCCTCGCCTGGGCGGTCCTCGCCGACGAGGCCTTCGCCGCCGGCAGCACGGTGGAGTCGTACGCCTACGCCCGTACGGGCTACCACCGCGGTCTCGACGCGCTGCGCCGCGCCGGGTGGAAGGGCCACGGCCCGGTCCCGTGGGAGCACGAGCCGAACCGTGGCTTCCTGCGCGCCCTGCACGCCCTGGCCCGCGCGGCCGGAGCGATCGGCGAGAAGGAGGAGTACGAGCGCTGCACGACCTTCCTGCGTGACTCGTCCCCGACGGCCGCGGACACGCTGAGCGCCTGAAGCGGTACAGCGGGGAGTGGCACACGGGCGTGTTGTGTGGTCTGTGTCACTCCCCGCTGGAGCGCCGGCGTGACGGGGTCCTATGATGCGGGCAGGGGACCGGGGCTCCACTCACCTCACGGAAGGAGCGGACCGCTACCCGGAAGCACGTGTCGAGGAGACAGCGATGTCGAACACCCTTGATGCCTCCGGAGTCGGCGGGGACACCCCGAACCTCGACTTCGACGGCACGACCCCGTACGAGGACTACGTCCAGGCGGACGTCCTCACCCATCTCCAGCAGCTCCGCTCGGACGACCCGGGCGAGATGGTCTTCCTGGTCACGACCCAGGTCATGGAGCTGTGGTTCACGGTCATCGTCCACGAGTGGGAAACCGCCGCGAAGGCTCTGCGCGAGGACCGCATCCCGGTCGCGATGGACGCGCTGAAACGTTCCCTTCGTGAGCTGGAGGCCCTCAACGCCTCCTGGCGCCCGCTCGCCCAGCTCACCCCGGCGCAGTTCAACTCCTACCGCGGCGCCCTCGGCGAGGGTTCCGGTTTCCAGTCGGCGATGTACCGCCGGATGGAGTTCCTGCTCGGCGACAAGTCCGCCTCCATGCTCGTCCCGCACCGGGGCGCACCGCGCGTCCACGCGGAGCTGGAGAAGGCCCTGCAGGAGCCCAGCCTCTACGACGAGGTGCTGCGCCTCCTGGCCCGCCGCGGCCTGCCGGTCCCGGAGTCCGTCCTGAACCGCGACCTGTCGCTGCGCTACGAGGCCTCCCCCGAGGTCGAGGCCGTCTGGACCGGCCTGTACGCCTCCCCGGACGAGAACCTGGACCTCCACCGCCTCGGCGAGGTCCTCACCGATGTCGCCGAGCTCGTCTGGCGCTGGCGCAACGACCACCTGGTCGCCACCCGCCGCGCGATGGGCGCGAAGACCGGCACGGGCGGTTCCGCCGGCGTGGCCTGGCTGGAGAAGCGCGCGGCGAAGAACGTCTTCCCTGAGCTCTGGACGGCGCGCAGCCATGTCTGAGACCTCCACGGACCGCGCGGCCGAGCTGCACGGCCGCGCCGCCGAGCTGCGCGACCGCGCGGCCGCTCTGGACGCCGCCGACGAGCTCGCGAAGCTGCGCGGGCGCTTCACCCTGCCCGACGGCGTCGTCTACCTGGACGGCAACTCCCTCGGCGCACTCCCGGCCGGTGTCGCCGCGACCACCGCGGACGTCGTCGCCCGGCAGTGGGGCGAGCTCCTGATCCGCTCGTGGGACGAGAGCGGCTGGTGGACCGCGCCCGAGCGGATAGGCGACAAGATCGCCCCGCTGATCGGCGCCGCCGCCGGCCAGGTGGTCGTCGGCGACTCCACCAGCGTCAACCTCTTCAAGGCACTGGTCGGCGCCGCCCGCCTCGCGGCTCCCGGCCGGACGAAGCTGCTGGTCGACTCCGCGACCTTCCCCACCGACGGCTACATCGCGCAGTCGGCGGCCCGGCTGACGGGGCTGACCGTCGTCCCGGTCGACCCCTCGCAGGCGGCGGAGGCGATGGACGCGGACACCGCCGTGGTCCTCCTCAACCACGTCGACTACCGCAGCGGTCGGCTCCACGACCTGCCGGCCCTCACCCGCGCGGCCCGCGCCGCCGGGGCGGTCGCGGTGTGGGACCTCTGCCACTCCGCGGGCGCCCTGCCCGTGGGACTCGACGCGCACGACGTCGACCTGGCGGTCGGCTGCACGTACAAGTACCTCAACGGAGGCCCCGGCGCTCCCGCGTACCTGTACATAGCCGCCCGTCACCAGGACGCCTTCGACTCCCCCCTCCCCGGCTGGAACGGCCACGCGGACCCCTTCGCGATGACCCCGGCCTACGAGGCGGCGCGGGGCGCGACCCGCGGCCGCGTCGGCACCCCGGACATCCTGTCCATGCTGGCGCTGGAGGCGGCGCTCGACGCCTGGGACGGCGTCCGCGTCGAGGCGGTGCGCGCCAAGTCCCTCGCCCTGACCGACTTCTTCCTCGAATGCGTGGCGGCGTACGTCCCGCAGGGCCTGGTCGAATCGGTCACCCCGGCCGAGCACGAGCGCCGCGGCAGCCAGGTCTCGCTGCGCACCGAGAACGCCCGTGAGGTCATGGGGGAGCTCATCTCCCGCGGCGTCATCGGCGACTTCCGCGCACCGGACGTCCTGCGCTTCGGCTTCACCCCGCTCTACGTCGGATTCGCCGACGCGGAGCGCGCCGCGCGCACGCTGGGTCACATTTTCGGGTGACTCGGTAGCGAAACGTCACATCGCAGGGCGGGCGGGGCCATGGCTCCGTCCGCCCTGTCGTATTCCGGGCCCCGCACGAAACCGCCTGTTCCAGACTGATACGGTCCCGCTCTGCCGGAACACCGGAACATCTGTCCCCGCTGTCCCACGCGTTACCGAGAGGTTGAGCCGATGACGGACCCCGCCGCCGTGGAACGGGACGCCGCCGAGGCCGCCTCGGCCTTCGCGCACCCGGCGGTCGCACCGGACGCGACGGCCGCGTACGGCGAACACCCCGACCACGTCGTCGACTTCTACGCCCCCCGAGACGAGACCGCGGGCCCGGTCCCGCTGGTGG
Organism: Streptomyces sp. NPDC060232; assembly: GCF_042726555.1. Taxonomy (NCBI): domain Bacteria; kingdom Bacillati; phylum Actinomycetota; class Actinomycetes; order Kitasatosporales; family Streptomycetaceae; genus Streptomyces; species Streptomyces sp. NPDC060232. Next base: position 44,112 of record NZ_JBHXAG010000004.1, read on the forward strand.
TGGTCCTGCACGGCGGAGCGTGGCGGGCGCCCTACGACAGGCAGCACACCACCCCCCTCGCGGACTTCCTGGCCCGGCGCGGTTTCGCCGTCGCCAACGTCGAGTACCGGCGTGGCAGTTCTCTGCCGCACCAGAACGCCGAGGCGCCGGTCGCAGGGCGCTGGCCGGAGACCTTCGACGACGTCGCCGCCGCGATGGACGCCCTTCCGGGCCTCGCCGCGACCGCCCTGCCGCAGGCCGACGTCCGCCGCCTGGTCGTCACCGGCCACTCGGCGGGCGGCCACCTTGCGCTGTGGGCCGCGGCCCGGCACATGCTTCCGTACGGCTCCCCGTGGCGGCTGCCCGCCCCGCCGATGCTGCGCGGGGTGGTGGCTCTGGCGCCGATCGCGGACTTCGCGGTGGCGGAGGAGCTGGGCGTGTGCGGCGGTGCGAGCGCGCAGCTGCTGGGCGGCGCGGACCACTGGGACGAGCGGCTGCCCTCCGCCGACCCGGCGTCCCTGCTGCCGACGGGCATCGCAACAGCCGTCGTCCAGGGGCGGGACGACATCGTGGTCCCGCAGCAGGTGGCCGAGGCGTACGTGGCGGCGGCCGCGAAGGCGGGCGAGATGGTGGGGCTGACCCTGCTCGACGGGGTGGGGCACTTCCCGCTGATCGACCCGGCGGCGGACGCCTGCGCGGTGGTGGCGGAGGAGATCTCCCAGCTGGCCTGGTAGCGGCCGCCGCGCAGGCGGGCATAGGGATCAGTTCGGGACAGAAACGCGCCAACTCCCCTGGGTCGCACAGGTATTCGCCATCCGCGGGCGAAGATCTATGTACTCTGGAGCCCAGACCTGAGCACGTTCAAAAATGGGGGGATCGGTGCGCTGTCGCCGTCTCGTAATTTCTGTCGCCGTCATCGCGGCAACCGTCGGTCTCGCGCCGGGCATGGCCCAGGCCGTGGAGCCGGTCGCGCCGGGGGTGAGCGCGCCCGCCGTGGACCTGGCCAAGGCCGCGGCACCGAACCTGAACACCTTCAAGAGCCCCGCGGAACGCTCCGTACGCACGACCCTGCCCGGCGCCAAGGGCGGGGTCTCCGCCCAGCAGGCGGCCGGCAACCCCGACCTGGCCCTCGTCCTGAACGCCGCGGCCACCACGGCCCACGCGTTCGACCTGGAGACCACCGTCATCAGCGCCGACTCCACACTGAAGGTCACCGTCGACTGGGGTGACGGCAGCACCGACGGCCTGGACGCGTACGGATCGACCGTCCTGAAGAGCAGCCACACCTACGTGGAACTCGGCGAGTACACCGTCAAGGTCACCGTCACGGACCCGGCGAACCAGGCCGAGGTCGTCAACACCTTCCAGCTCATGACCGCCGGCTCGGACTTCGTCCCGTACGCCCCGACCCGTCTGCTGGACACCCGCGACGGGACCGGCGCGGCCCAGGGCAAGGTCGCCCCGTACGGCTCGACCCGGGTGAAGGTCGGCGGCAACGGCGGGATACCGGAGGGGGTCACCGCCGTCGCCCTCAACGTGACCGTCACCAACACCACCAGCGCCGGCCACATCACGGCCTTCGCCGAGGGCACCGAGCAGCCGACCACCTCGAACGTGAACTTCGAGGCGGGCCAGACCGTCCCGAACCTGGTGATCGTGCCGGTCGGCAAGAACGGCTACGTCGAGCTGGCCAACCGCGGCCCGCAGTCGGTCGACCTGATCGCGGACGTCACCGGCTACTTCACCCGGACCGAGGCCGGCGGCTACACCCCCGTCACCCCGGTCCGCTTCGTCGACACCCGCGAGGGCCTCGGCACCACCCGCGGCCAGCTGCCCGGACAGAAGACCTTCGGCACCCGGATCAGCGGCCTGCGCGGTGTTCCGGAGGGCGTCACGGCCGTGGCGCTGAACGTGACGGTGACCAACCCGAAGGAGGCCGGCCACCTGTCCGTCTTCCCGAGCGGCGGCAGCGTCCCGATCACGTCCAACGTGAACTTCACCGCGGGCCAGACGATCGCCAACGCGGTGATCGTGCCCGTCGGTTCCGACGGCAGCATCAACGTCCGCAACGGCGCCTGGGCCGGCACGGACGTGATCGTCGATGTCGTCGGCTTCTACAGCCGCGACAGCAAGGCCGCCTACATGCCGATCAAGTCGGTCCGGCTCCTCGACACCCGCGACCCCCGCTGGCCCCACGGTCCGATGCAGGGCCGCGGCTACGTCTGGCAGGCGCTGTCCGCGGGCGAGCCCGGCATCGCCGGGTACGTGCTGAACACCACCGTCACCAACACCGCCGGTACGGGCTTCCTGTCGGTCGCCCCGGACCCGAACACACGGGACCAGTACCGGGACGGCAAGCAGGTCTTCCCGGCGCGTCCCACCGCTTCGACCCTGAACTGGACGGCCGGCAAGACCGTCCCGAACCTGGTCCAGGCGGGCGCCGGGAACAACGGCATCGTCGACTACTGGAACCAGGGCTGGGACAACACCGACCTCGTCGTCGACATCTTCGGCTACTACGAGACCAACTGACCCACCGCCGAGCGCCCCGGTGACGGCCCCCCCAGGGACGGCCTCCCCGGGGCGCTCAGTGCTCGGGTGGTCTTGGCCTGCCGCCCGGCGCCAGGTGCTCCACCAGGTCGGCCAGGTCCTCACAGACCTGCTCGATCCTCAGCCGTACGTTGTTCTGCTCGGTGACCAGCGCGGAGAGCAGCAGCCCGGTCAGGGCGGCCGCTCCGTTGAGGGCCTGCAGGTTGACCATGAGCTCCAGCAGGCCGTAGTCGACGAACGGTCCGGCGTGGTCGTTCGCGGCCGAGATCGCCAGGACCGAGATCAGCAGGGCGACCGGCGCGCTCCCGGCGAACTGGAAGCGTACGGCCGCCCAGATCAGCAGCGGGAAGACGAGGAAGAGCACGGACAGGTGGCTGCGGGTGGCCACGAGGGAGACGATCACGGACGTGACCGCCAGGGCCGTCACCTCGACCAGCCGGTAGTCGTCCCGGGGCAGCCGGGCCCGGCGCAGGACGAGCAGCAGCGGGGTCAGTACGAGCACCCCCATGGCGTCCCCGGCCCACCAGGCCGACCACACCGGCCAGAAGCTGCTCCACGGCAGGTCGCCGGTGAGGACGAGGGTGCAGGTCCCGGCCGTCGCGCTGATCAGCATCGGCAGCAGGCCGCCCAGGAAGACCAGCGCGAGCGCGTCCCGCAGCCGGTCCATCTCCAGCCGGAAGTCCACCCGGCGCAGCAGCAGGTACGCGCACAACGGCGCGAGGGTGTTCCCCGCGACGATGCCGATGTCGCTGAGGTCGAAGTCGCTGATGCGTTCGATGGCGAGATAGGTGCCGAGGGAGATCCCCGGCCAGACCCGCGGGCCCAGCCAGAGCAGGGCGGTCAGTGCGATACCGGTGGGCGGCCACAGGGGGGTGACCTGGGCGTCGTCGACGGTCACGCTCTGGCGCAGGCCGATCCGCCCACCGAGGTAGTAGGCGACGGCGACGGCGAGGATCAGCACGAGTACTTCGGCCGGCCGCCGCCATCGTCGCCATCGCTCGGTGCGCACTACAGCATCAGACAACAGCCCAGGGCCGGGGTGGGGCGTGACACGCGCTATGCGGGGTCATGGGGTGCCGCGGGCGCTGCCGGTGCCGGTGCCGGTCCTGGTCCACGCTCCGGTCCACGCTCCGGTTCCGGACCGGTGGCCGGGGCGGTCGCCGGGGCGGTCGCCTGAGCGGGTCCGGCCGCGTCGTGGCTGAGGACGAGCACCGCGGCGTCGTCGGCGTGGCCCGTCGAATCGGCCACCTTCATCACCTCGGCGGCGAGCTCGGCGGGGTCGGTGCCCGCCGCCTCCCGTACGACCCGGAGCACCCGCTCCAGCCCCACCTCCAGCGGAAACCGCGGTCCCTCGACCACGCCGTCGGTGAGCAGGACGATCGATCCCGCCTGCGTCAGCCGCCGCCGGGTCACCGCGTACGCCGACCCGGGCACGAGGTTCAGCGGCAGCCCGCCGTTGTCCTCGGCTATGCCGTACCGGCCGTCGACCGTGGCCCACACCGCGGGGACGTGACCGGCCCGGGCGCTCTCCAGCTCCCAGGTGTCCGGGTCGAAGCGGAGCAGGCTGCAGGTCGCGAAGAGGTCGCGGTTCATCGAGAGCAGCACCTCATTGGCCCGGCTCAGCACCTCCCCGGGGTCGACGACCACCGCCGCCACGGCACGCAGGCAGATCCTGACCTGCCCCATGAAGGCGGCCGCGTCGACATCGTGCCCCTGTACGTCGCCGATGCAGAAGGCGAGGGCGCCCTCCGGCAGCCGGAACCCGTCGTACCAGTCGCCGCCAATGTCCAGGCCGTGCCGGGCGGGCGAGTACTGGGCAGCCGTACGCAGCCCCGGCAGGCAGGGCAGCGTGGTGGGCAGCATCTCGCGCTGCAGGGCCTCGGCCAGTTCCACCCGGGCCTGCTGGAGTTCCACGCCCTGCCGCGCCTGCGCGGTCAGCCGGCCGAGCATGCTCAGCAAATCGGCGCTGGCCACCCGAGGGGGACGGCGCCGGCTCATGGAAGGCTCCGACGATGGTGCATCCATCCCTGCTTCCGCCGCCCGAAAGGACGTGCCCATCATATTTCCGCAGACCCGGACCCCGCCCGCCGAGCCCGACGGCCGACGCGCAGAAGGGGCGGTGCGCCGTACGGCGCACCGCCCCTTCGTGCCGCTGCTACCTAGAGGAACGAGTTGATCTCGATCGTCTCGGTGCGGCCGGGGCCCACGCCGATCGCGGAGATCGGGGCGCCCGACATCTCCTCCAGGGCCTTGACGTAGGCCTGGGCGTTCGCCGGCAGGTCCTCGAAGGTCTTGGCCTTGGTGATGTCCTCGGACCAGCCGGGGAGGTATTCGTAGATCGGCTTCGCGTGGTGGAAGTCGGTCTGCGAGTAGGGGAGCTCCTCGACGCGCTTGCCGTCGATCTCGTACGCGACGCAGACCGGGATCTGCTCCCAGCCGGTCAGCACGTCCAGCTTGGTGAGGAAGAAGTCGGTGAGGCCGTTCACGCGGGTGGCGTAACGTGCGATCGGCGCGTCGAACCAGCCGCAGCGACGGTCACGGCCGGTGGTCACACCGCGCTCGCCGCCGATGCGGCGCAGGTCCTCGCCGTCCTGGTCGAACAGCTCGGTCGGGAACGGGCCCGCGCCGACGCGGGTCGTGTAGGCCTTGAGGATGCCGATGACACGGCTGATCTTCGTCGGGCCCACGCCGGTACCGGTGCAGGCGCCGCCCGCGGTCGGGTTCGACGAGGTGACGAAGGGGTAGGTGCCGTGGTCGACATCGAGCAGGGTGCCCTGGCCGCCCTCGAAGAGCACGACCTTGTCCTCGTCCAGCGCGTTGTTGAGGATCAGGGTGGTGTCGGCGACGTACGGCTTGATCTGCTCCGCGTACTGGAGCATCTCCTCGACGATCGCGGCGGCGTCGATCGCGCGGCGGTTGTAGAGCTTCGCGAGGAGCTGGTTCTTGCCCTCCAGCGCCGCCTCGACCTTCTGGGTGAGGATCGACTCGTCGTAGAGGTCCTGGACCCGGATGCCGATGCGGTTGATCTTGTCCGCGTACGTCGGGCCGATACCGCGACCGGTGGTGCCGATCTTGCGCTTGCCGAGGAAGCGCTCGCCGACCTTGTCGAGGGTGACGTTGTACGGCGTGATCAGGTGCGCGTTGCCGCTGATGAGCAGCTTGGAGGTGTCGATGCCGCGCTCGTTGAGACCGCGCAGCTCGGAGAGCAGGACGGCCGGGTCGACGACGACGCCGTTACCGATGACCGGTGTGCATCCGGGGGAGAGGATGCCGGAAGGGAGAAGGTGCAGTGCGTACTTCTGGTCGCCGACGACGACCGTGTGGCCGGCGTTGTTGCCGCCCTGGTAGCGCACTACATAGTCAACGGATCCACCGAGCAGGTCGGTGGCCTTTCCCTTGCCCTCGTCACCCCACTGAGCTCCGAGCAGCACAAGAGCGGGCACAGGCGTACACCTCTTCCGGATGGGGCATGTCCAAGGTCAGGGGGACGTACGACGATGTACGCGGGCTGAGCCGTCGGACGGGTTGCCCCGGAATAGACGAAGGCCCTGGCGCAATAGCGCAAGGGCCTCTTGCACAAAGATGCTACCCGAGGAAGGACCGAGGTGTCGGCTCCAGAGCCCACCATGAGCGAAGCGGGCGCGCCGGTAGGCGGTCTGCTGGTGCTCGTCGACCCGGTCGCCCGCCGTCTTGACGGCGAGTCCGTGCGGATCGCGAAAGATGTGTTGTCAGCGGGCGCGGCAGCGAAGATCTGCCTCCCGGATTCGCAGGAGGAATTCGCGCGGGCACTCGCCCGCCGGGGCCATCGGCAGCCGGTGATCGTGGGCGACGACCGGGCGCTGGTGCGGGCCGTGGGGCTGCTGCACCGGGAGCGGGGGCTGGGTGAGGGCGCGCTGGCGCTGGTCCCGGTGGGGCCGGTGGGGTCCCTGGCGCTGGCGAGGTCGCTGGGTGTGCCCGAGTCGGCGGTGGCGGCGGCCCGCGCCGTGCTCGACGGCTCGGCGCGGATGTGCGACCTGCTGGTCGACGACAGTGACGGGGTGGTGCTGGGCGGGCTGCGGATTCCGCCGCTGCGGGGGCCGGAGCGGGGGGTCCCCAGGCCGGCCGGGCCGTCGGTGTGGAGCGCGTACCGCTCGCTGGTGCGGACGCTGGTCCGCCCGGTGGCGGCGGGCGGCGGGGGCGGCGGGCACCACCGGTTGCGGGTGGAGGCCGACGGGGTGCTGCTGGCCGATGTGGACCAGCCTGTGGCGGACGTCTCGGTACGCACGCGGGGCGACGGGGAACCGGCGGAGGTCGCGGTGCGCACGGGCGTCGGCTTCGGCGGCTCGACGGTGACGGCCCGGGCGAAGACGGTGACGGTGTCCGGCGCGGACTTCCGCTACCGCGCCGACGGCGCGATGACCGGCCCGGTCCGCCGTCGCACGTGGACGCTGCGCCCCGGGGCGTGGACGCTGACCCTGCCCCGCTGACGGCGCCCTTCGCCCACCCGCCCGGGCTTGCCGGATGCGCAACCGCTGCCGCGGGCCCCGCTCCCGGCCCTGACCGCCCTGGCGGGGGCCTGACGGTGGCCGGCGGCCTGGCGGATGCGCGCTAGAACTCCACGAGCAGGCTCTTCAGCCCGCGGATGACGTACCCGTCCTGCCACTGCGGCTCCTCCACGAGCCGCAGGGGCGGGATCCCGTCCGCCAGCAGCGCCCCGAACGAGGCCTCCAGCTCCCGCCGCGCCAGCGGCGCCCCAAGGCAGTAGTGGATCCCGGCCCCGAAGGTCAGGTGCGGATTGTCGGCCCGTTCGAGGTCCAGCGCGTCGGGGTCCTCGAAGCGTGCGGGATCCCGGTTCGCAGAACCGAACAACAGTGCGATCTCGGCCCCGCGGGGGATCTCGGTGTCGCCGACGCGGATGTCGTCCAGCACCCAGCGCTCGAACATCTGCAGAGGAGTGTCGTACCGCATGAGTTCATCCACAGCTGTGGACAACTTTTCGGGGTCGTGGCCGGCGCGGAGCGCGGCGAGCTGATCGGGGTTGCGGAACAGCGCCCACCACCCGTTGACCGTGGTGTTGACGGTGGCCTCGTGCCCGGCGTTCAGCAGGAGGACGCAAGTGGAGATCATTTCCTGCTCGCTGAGCCGTCCCTCGTCGTCGTGGGCGGCGATCAGTCCGGAGATCAAATCCTCCCCGGGGCGCGTGCGCCGCTCGGCGATCAGCCCCCGCAGGTACGCGCTGAAGTCGATGCTCGCCCGCACCGCGCGCCGCGCCGTTTCCTCGTCCGGCCGGAGCTCGAACATCCCGCAGATGTCCGCCGACCAGGGCCGCAGCAGCCCCCGGTCCGACTCGGGCACACCCAGCAGCTCCGCGATCACGGCCACCGGCAGCGGTTCCGCGACGGTGGCGAGCAGGTCTCCGCCCCCGTCCGCGAGCAGCCGTCCCACCAGTTCCCCGGCCATCCGCCGCACGGAGGGCACCAGCCGCTCCACCGTCCGCGGGGTGAATGCCTTCGCCACCAGCCTGCGCACCCGGGCGTGCGCGGGATCCTCCAGGTCCAGCAGGCCGTTGCCGTTGAGCACGTGGAACGGCTCGTGCTCGGGCGGCGGCGCCTCCCGCCCGAACTCCTCGTGCGAGAACCGGTGGAGGTAGGTCCGCCCCAGCCGCCGGTCCCGCAGCAGCGCACTCACATCGGCGTAGTGCGGCACCAGCCACTGCCCGGTGGCCTCCCACCAGATGGCCCGCCCCCGCTCCCGCAACTCCCGGTACGCCGGGTACGGATCGGCGACGAACGCGGCATCCCACGGATCAAAGCCCATCCCCGCAGACTAAGGGCTCTTCCTGCCCCACCCTACGGATCAAGCCGGTGTCACCAGCCGGGTCTCGTAGGCGAATACCGCCGCCTGCGTGCGGTCCCGCAGGCCCAGCTTGACCAGGATCCGGCTCACATGGGTCTTGATGGTCGACTCCGCGACGATCAGCCGGTCGGCTATCTCCGCGTTGGACAACCCCTGCGCGATCAGGATCAGCACCTCCGTCTCCCGCTCCGTCAGCTCACCCACCCCCGCCGGATCCGCCAGCTTGCGCGCCTCGGAGATCTTCGAGAACTCCGCGATCAGCCGCTTCGTCACCGAAGGCGCCAGCAGCGCCTCGCCGGCCGCCACCACCCTTACCCCGTCGGCCAGCTGACGGGCCGAAGCGTCCTTCAGCAGGAACCCGGAAGCCCCCGCCCGCAGCGCCTGGTACACGTACTCGTCGAGGTCGAAGGTCGTCAGGACCAGAACCTTCGCGTCCGTGTCCGCGGCCACGATCTCCCGCGTCGCCTCCAGGCCGTTCATCTGCGGCATCCGGATGTCCATCAGCACCACGTCCGGCCGCAGCGCCGCCACCTGCGCGATGGCCTCCCGGCCGTCGACCGCCTCGCCCACCACCTCGATGCCGTCCATGGCGTTCAGCAGAACCGAGAACCCCTCACGGACCATCATCTGGTCGTCGACGATCAGCACCTTGATCGTCATGCCGTCCCTTCCCGCGGCTCCGGCACCGGCTCGGACCGGTTGCGCACCGGTATGAACACCGCGACCTCGTACCCGCCGGACTCCGTCCGCGCGGCCGTCATCTCCCCCTCCAGCATGGCCACCCGCTCCCGCATCCCGGTGATCCCGTGGCCGGCCCCCGGCGAGGGCCGCACATCCCCGGTCGGCGCCTCGTTGACGACCCGTATCCCCAGACCGCCCAGCACGTACGACACCTCCACCCCGGCCGCCGCGCCCGGCGCGTGCCGCAGAGCGTTGCTCAGGGCCTCCTGGATGATCCGGTACGCCGACAGCTCCACGCCCTGCGGCAGCTCCCGCACCGCACCCGTGACCGTCTTCTCCACGCTCAGCCCCGCCTCGCGTACATTCGCCAGCAGCCCGTCCAGCGAGGCCAGCGTCGGCTGCGGGGCGTCCGGAGCCTCGTAGTCCGCCGAGCGCACCACACCCAGCACCCGCCGCAGCTCCGTCAGGGCCGCCACCGCGTTCTCCCGGATGGTGACGAACGCCGCCTCCAGCTCCGGCGGCGGGTTCTTCACCCGGTACGGGGCGGCCTCCGCCTGGATCGCCACCACCGACATGTGGTGCGCCACCACGTCGTGCAACTCCCGCGCGATGGTGGTCCGCTCCTCCAGCAGCGTCCGCTTGTCCCGCTCGACGGCCGTGACCTCCTGCTGCGCGCTGACCTCCGCCTTGGCGTGCCGGCGTATCTGGATGCTGCCCGCGATCACCAGGGCGAACGCCGAGGTCACCGCCATCTCCGGCATGTTCGACCCCCACTCGCCGTTGAACACCACGGACAACGCGGTGCCCAGCGCGAGGGTGAGCGCCCACATCCAGGCCCCCACCCGCGGGCCGGTCCGCAGCGTGACGAGGACCATGACCACGATGTAGGAGAAGAAGGCGCCCGGGGTCCAGGGCCAGCTGTCGCCGCCGCCGAGTGCGGCCAGCACCACCGTCATCGCGACGGCCGCCCACCAGGCGCCCACCGGCCGCACCAGCGTCATCAGGACCGGAACCGCGGCTATCAGACCCATGACCAGCCGGCCCAGATCGCCCAGGTAGCTCGACTGCCCGCCCATCGTGAACAGCACGGCGACAAAGGCCAGCGCGCCCACCGCCGCGTGCTGCCGCCACGGCGCATACCGGCGTATCCCCTTGGGGAGCCGTCGCGAGAAGCGTCCCGGAGCCACCGCGAGGGGCAGCGGACGGTAGGCGAAGGCATCGGTGACGAGGTCCTGGCGCAGGGTCGCGATCACCTCCGATGCCAGTCGGAATTCAGGCGTCCGGGCTGTCCCCCCGGTGGTCGTCTCGGTCATACGCACAACCGTAGGTCTGTACCGCCGTCGTCCGCGTCGCCGCTGATGGGGATTTCCCCGGGTCCCTCTCAAGTACTACACGGGTCCGTCAGTAGCCCGTCGGACGGACCAGACCGCTCTCGTACGCGAACACCGCCGCCTGCGTACGGTCCCGCAGCCCCAGCTTCACCAGGATCCGGCTCACATGGGTCTTCACCGTCTGCTCGGCCAGGACCAGGTGCTCGGAGATCTCCGCGTTCGACAGGCCCTGGGCGATCAGCGACAGCACCTCGGTCTCCCGCTCGGTCAGCACGTCGATCCGGGCCCGCGACGGCGCGCGCGGCGCCCCCAGCCGGGAGAACTCCGTGATCAGCCGCTTCGTGATGTTGGGCGAGAGCAGCGCCTCACCGGCCGCCACCACCCGTACCGCCTCCGCGAGCTGATCGGCCGAGGCGTCCTTCAGCAGGAACCCCGAAGCGCCGGCCCGCAGCGCCTCGTACACGTACTCGTCGAGGTCGAAGGTGGTCAGCACGAGCACCTTCACCGCGGCGTCGGGAACGCGGGTGATCACGGACGTGGCCTCGATGCCGCCCATGCCGGGCATGCGGATGTCCATCAGCACCACGTCCGGGGCCAGCTCGGCGACCTTCGCGACGGCGTCCGCCCCGTCCACGGCCTGCCCCACGACCTCTATGTCGGGCTGGGCGTTGAGAAGCACGGTGAAGCCCTGCCGCACCATCATCTGGTCATCGGCGATCATCACCTTGATCGGGGTGCTCATGGGGCCTTCTTCGTCTCGGGGCCGGCGGCGGCGCCGGGGCCGGCGGGCGGGTTCTGGGGGTCTGTCGGGAGCACTGCGCTGACCTCGTACCCGCCGTCGGGGCGTGGGCCCGCGGCCAGTTCGCCACCCAGCATGCCCGCCCGCTCCCGCATCCCCAGCAGCCCGTGCCCCGCTCCCTGCGAGGGCGGGGCCGGCCGGGTCGGCGCGCTGTTGGCGACGCACAGGTGCAGCTCGCGCGGCCCGTACGCGACACCGACCTCCACCTGCGAACCGGGCGCGTGGCGGAGGCAGTTGCTCAACGCCTCCTGCACGATCCGGTACGCGGTGAGCTCCACGCCGGGCGCCAGCGCCCGGCGGATGCCCGCGACCGCGGTGGTGACGTCCAGCCCCGCCCCGCGCACGTTGTCCACGAGGCCGTCCAACTCGGCCAGGGTCGGCTGCGGATGCTGAGGGGCCGCGGGATCACCGGGCTGTTCGGAGCGCAGCACGCCCAGTACCCGCCGCAACTCGGTGAGGGCGTCCAACGCGTTCTCCCGGATGCCCGCCAGGTTCTCCTTGAGTTCTTCGGAGGGGTTGTCCACGAGGTGCGGGGCGACCTGCGCCTGGATGGAGATCACCGACATGTGGTGCGCGACGACGTCGTGCAGCTCGCGGGCGATGCGGCTGCGCTCCTCCAGCACGGTGCGCCGGGCGCGCTCCTCCGCGGTGAGGGTCTCCTGCTCGACCAGTTCGCCGCGGGCCAGCCGCAGGGCGCGCAGCGCGTAGCCGAGGAGCCCGACGAAGCCGAAGAGGACGACGGCTCCCAGGGAGGTGATCTGGCTCCCGTCGGGATGGAGGACCAGCTCCGCCGCCCCGGTGAGGGCGACCGAGATGCCGACGACCCATATGGTCACCCGCGGTGGCACCCGGAGGGCGACCAGCAGCAGCACCGGAGCGAACGCGAACATCCCGCCGGGCGTCCAGGGCCAGGTCTGGCCCTGCCCGACGTGGTCGTGGATCATCCAGGCGATCCAGCCCGCCGCGAGCAGGGCGAGCCACCAGGCGGCGATAGGGCGGAACATCGCCAGCCAGATGGACAGCGCCGTCAACAGCGCGACAGCCAGCGGGGAGCCGCCCTTGACGTGGTAGTGGTCCATGAGCTGCTCGGTGGTGAGGAACCCGAAGAACACCGCGGCATAGGCGACGAGTACGTGCGGCAGCCGGGCGAGCCACCGCGGCCGCCCCACCCTGGGGAGCGGATCGCGCCGCAGCGTGGTCAGCTCCAGGGCCAACGACAGACGCGGTCCGGCTCCCGCGGCGGCTTCGGAGGTCTTCGGCTCGGCCAGGGGCACGCGCTGATCGTTCACGTCGGTCAGCCTAGGCATGCGTGGCCTCCCTGGCGGACGCCCCCGGAACACGGCGGGCGGCGGTGACCGTGGCCGGGCGGGGGCGCCGGGCCCGTTCGTGGACGCGGAACGCCGCCCAGCAGAGTCCCAGCGCGGCCGTGAACACCGGCAGCCACGCCACCCGGGCCGCTATCCAGCCCACCGAGTCGGGCACGGTGTGCAGCCCGGGCAGGTCGGCCGACACCAGCAGCCCGAGGGCGGTGACGGCCATCATGGCGGTCTGGTGCCACAGGAAGACCGTCATGGCGGACAGGTTCACCAGTGCCACCTTCGCCCAGGCCGCCGGCCGCGTCATGAGCCGGGCCAGCCGGTCGCGGACCAGCAGCGCCAGCCCGCACTGGGCCAGCCCGAACGCGACCGCGGCGAGGGTCGGCGGGTTCAGGTTCGAGATCGCCGCTCCCGGCACGCCCACCATGGACGCCGGATACCCGCCCCACAGGATCAGCGCTGGGGTGGCCGTGGCACCGGTGCCGACCAGGAGCCAGAGCCGGCCGCGCCGGACGAGGGCTCCGCGCGCCCACGCAGCGCCCAGCGTGAAGGGCACGAGCCAGCCCGCGGCCACATTGACCCAGCCGATCCACTCGGGCCCGCCCAGTCCGAAGCGCCCCAGGTCGACACCCGCCACCACGGCGGCCGGCCACAGTGGGCCGAGCCGGGCCACGACCGGGGTCGCGGCGGTGAGCGCGGCGAACACCAGCAGGAACCACAGCGGCGACAGGACCAGCTTGACCAGCGTCCGCACCGTGTCGAATCCCACCCCGCCGATGAGCATCCCGCCCGCCACGACCGTCCACAGGACGAGCACCGCGGGGACCGGCCGGAACAGCCGTCCCAGCCGCTGCCCCACCCAGGCCCCGTACGAGACGCCCCGCTCGCGCGCCGAGGCGTACCCGAGGGCGGCGACATGGCCGCCGACCAGGAAGAAGACGGCCAGCGTCTGGAACACCCAGGACACCGGTGCCAGCCAGGGCAGGTGCACCAGTGGGCTGGTGCCGTGCAGAGCGCCGTCGGTGGCGGTCAGGGAGGTGACCAGCCAGTGACCGAGCACCACCCCGAGGATCGCGAGGGCCCGCAGCGCGTCCACGGTACGGTCCCGGCCGGCCGGCGTGGCCGCGTCGATGCCCGCCGCCAGAGCGGACCAGCGGGCGCGGAGCTCATGCATGGGAGGCCCCCTGGGAGGGAGCGGTACCGAGGACGATGGCGGCCAGGGCGTCGAGAGAACGGCTCCCCGCCTTCAGGTAGTCGCTGTGGCCCCCGGCTCCGGCGGCGAAGGCCCGCGCACCGAAGGCGGGGTCGACCGGGTCGGTGCCGAAGCCGACCCCGCCGAGCCGGACGTGCGGCACGCCGGCTATCCAGTCGGCGCCGCCGCGCCCGGCCCAGACCCGGGCCGCGGTCGGCAGCTCCCGGACGGATCCGGCCCCCGTGCCCGGGCTGCCGTAGAAGACCATGTCGCCGACCGCGGGGCCCGTCCGAGTCCGGGCGCAGACGACGGAGCCGTAGGAGTGGCAGAGCAGCGACAGCCGGGATCCGGGCGCAGCCATGTCCCGCAACCAGTCCAGGAACGCCGCCAGTTCGGCCGCGGCCTCGTCGGCCCGGCCGGCGGTCAGCACGGTCGTGCTGACCGTGCCCGGGGTGTCGTACCCGAGCCAGGCGACCACGGCGGAGCGGGGATTCCCGGCCTGGAGGCGCTGCTGGAGGGCCACCGCCCCGGACCGGAACCTCTCGTACGTGTCGAGGGTGGTGTCGGAGCCGGGCACCAGGACAGCGATCCGGTCGGCGGTCTCCAACTCGCCGAACACCTCGACCAACCGGCCCCGGCTGCGGCCGTCGAAGGCGAGGAATTGCGCCGTGCCGCCCGCCGCCATGGCCCGCAGCCGGCCGGCGCGGGCGGAGCGGCCGGCGCCCTGGGCTATCCGGACCGCCTCGGCGAGGTTGTCGCGGTTGGCGGCATAACGGTCCTGGGGTGGGACGTCCCTGGCGAACACGGTGGGCGTTGGGGCGGGAGCCTGCGCGGAGGCGGCGGCGGACACCGGGACGACCACGGCTGCCGCGACCAGAGAGGCCAGCAGCGTACGGCGCAGCCGCCCACCCCGCGCCTGAGCCCGCGCCCTCCCGGAGCCGCACGCCACCCCGCCCGCGCCGACTCCGCCAGCCGCCCCCGCAGCCCGTGCCGTGCCCGTTCCCGTTCCCGTCGCCGTCGCCGTCGCCCTCGTCATGGTCTGTTCCCTCGGTCGCCCGGAAGGGCCGTCAGCGCCCCTCTCCACTCCTGAAGTTAGGAATCCGGGCCCCTCGTCGGCGTCCCGCCGCGGAGCTGTGTTCGCGCCTAGCTCTCAGGTATGACGGGGGATACTTCGGAGGCACGGCACGGCACGGCACGGCGCGCCGCGGTGCACACCGTCAGGCACCCGACACCCGCCCGGCGCAGGCGACATGGAGGTCACCAGTGAGTGACGACGACTGGCGCAGCGACCGCATCGGCAGCGCGCACCGCGGGGCGAACCCCACCGTCCTGCGCCGCCTCGACGCCGGTTTCGCGGTCATCGGGGACCGGCAGTTCCTCCCCGGCTACTCGGTACTGCTGACCGACGACCCGGCCGTGACCCGGCTCTCGGACCTGCCCCGACCGCGCAGGGGCGCCTACCTCGCGGACGCCGAGCGGCTGGCCGAGGCCGTCGAGCGGGCCTGCGCGCGGCTCGACCCGGCCTTCCGCCGGGTGAACATCGAGATCCTCGGCAACACCGACCCCTACCTCCACACCCACGTCTGGCCCCGCTACGACTGGGAACCCGACGACCGTGTCAGGCGGCCCGTGTGGCTCTACGAGGAGGAGTGCTGGCGCGACGAGCGGTACGCGCTGGGACCACGCCACGACACGCTGCGGGCCGCGATCGGTGAGGAGTTGGACCGGCTCGGAGCGGCCGGGCCGACGGCCTGACCGACCGCTCCCGGGCCGTCACGTCGCCGCGCCCGCACACCGTTGCCGATCAGGACGACCCCCGTCGCCCGGTCCAGCCCCCGCCGCACGCGCGGCGGCGCGAAGAACCGCCGGGCCCGCGAGGGGGCGTACACGTATGCGCCCGGCCCGGCCGCGGTCAGCAGCACGCGGACCACGAGCGCAAGGACCCCGGTCGCGCCGAGGAGAGCGGTGAGCGCGCGGCTCAGACTGCCACCAGGGGTTCGACGTATCCGGCCCGCCAGCTCGGGGCGGGGTCCTGGCCGGGGCTGGTCCGCTGGTTCCGTTACTTCCGCGCCTCCACGATCTCCCCGTCGCGCCCGGGCAACAGGGAGACGGCCCGGTAGACGACGTGTTCCTGGGGCATCTCGACCTCGGTGAAGGCGTGGTCCCCGTCGGTCAGGATGCGGAGCACGCGCACGGGCTCCTCGTCCGAGTAACCGTCGTCGCGCGGACAACAAGCTTTCCTGCAGGCTCATTGACCTCGACACAAGCCGTGCCGGTCACTGCCTGCGGTAGTCGAGCGGGGGACTGTCACCGCCCGCGAGCTCCCTGCGCAGGGCGCCGTCGGGCAGCAGCCGGAGCCGGCTACGGCTGCCCGCCGTGCAGGTCGGCGGCGCGCCCGAGGTGACGGTGGAGGCATCCAGCTCCACGGGATCGGGGGCGCTGCGCAGTGCCGCGGTCCAGGCGCAGGCGAAACCGGGGTCCTGGACGGCCAGGGACATCACCTGTTCGCCGACGCCGCCGGGCGCGAGAATGAGCCGCCAGGTCTGGCTGCCGCGGACGGCCTGCCAGGTGCCGACGTAGGCCTCGGGCAGGCCGTCGGCCGCCGGGGCCGAGGACGGCGCGGACCCCATGGCGGAAGCAGACGGTGAAGCAGAAGCAGAAGCAGAAGCAGAAGCAGAAGTGGAATCGGAACCCGAAGCGGCGGCCGGTCCCGAGCCGGTCGTCGCCTGCGTACGGGGGCTCGTGACGGGCGGTCGCGGATCCTCCGCCCCGCTCATGACCGCGTACACGGTGCCGGCCGACAGGACCGCGACGACAGCGGCGACCGCGAGGAGCAGGGCGGTGGACGCCGTCCAGGGCCGGGGCAGAGGTTCCGGTTCCGGCAGCGGGCACGCGGAGTAGGAGGGCGGCAGCGTCGGCAGCGCCGGCATCGCACGGTCCGGCCCGGCGTCCTCACGGTCCAGCAGCTGTACGGCGTGCCGCCCGAGCCGCGCCACCAGAGGGGCTGGCAGCCAGGGTTCCAGCGCCCTCCCGTCGGCCACGGTGTCGTCGCCGCCGACCCGGGCCAGTACCTCGGCAGGCCCGGGCCGCGCACCGGGATCCGGGTGCAGGCAGTCCCGTACGAGGTCGAGCAGCTCGGCCGGTACGCCGGCCAGGTCGGGTTCCGCTTCGGTGCTGCGCAGCAGGAGCGCCGGAAGGCCGCCCGGCTGCGCCGCGTCCCCGAAGGGCAGCCGCCCGGTGGCCGCGTACGCCAGGACCGCGCCCAGGCAGAAGACGTCGCACGCGGCGGTCACCGGCTCGCCGCGGATCTGCTCGGGGGCCATGAAGCCGGGGGAGCCGATGGCTTCGCCGGCCCGGGGCAGGCCGGCGGCGTACCCGGTGGGGGCGCGGGCGATGCCGAAGTCGACGACACGGGGCCCGTCGAGGGTGATCAGCACGTTCGAGGGCTTCAGGTCGCGGTGGACGATGCCGGCGCGGTGGATGTCCTGGAGGGCGTGCGCCAGGCCCGCGGCCAGGATCCGCAACGATCGGTCCGGCAGCGGGCCGAAGTCGTGGGCCACGACCCGGCGCAGGCTCGGCCCGGCGACGTAGCCGGTGGCGAACCAGGGGGCCGGCGCCTCGGTGTCGGCGTCGAGGACCGGGGCGGTCCACTCGCCGCCGACCCGACGGGCCGCGTCGACTTCCTGGCGGAACCGGATGCGGAACTCCTCGCGGGCGGCGAGCCCGAGGTGGACGAGCTTGACCGCGACGGTGCGGCCGCGGTCGGATCGGGCGAGGTAGACCTGGCCCATCCCTCCGGCGCCGAGCCGTGAGAGCAGGCGGTAGGGGCCGATGCGGTGCGGGTCGTGCGGATGCAGTTGTTCCATGGCCGGGTGGTCCTCCCCCTGCTGGCCGAACAGCTCCGCTGGGAAGGACGGCGGGCGGCGCCCGCCGGTTGCCTCCCGGCGGGCGCCGCCGAGGCCCGAACCCAAGAGGGCCGGGAACCCAGGAGGGCCGGGTCCGGCAAGCCCCGAACGCCGCCCCTAAGCCTGATCCGCCTGATCCGCCGGATCGCGCGGCGCGGGCAGCGTGTCCAGCGCCGCGGCGAGGCGCTCCAGGACCCGGACCGTCTCCGCGAAGGCCGTGTCACCCAGCTCCGCCGCGAGGCGGGCGGCCATCGCCGCGTGCCCCGGGCCGATCCGGTCCACCGCCGCGCGGCCCTCCTCCGTCGGCCGCAGCAGCTTCGCCCGCCGGTGGGCGGGGTTCGGCGTGTACTCCGCGAGGCCCTTGGCGACGAGCAGGTCCGCGATGCGCTGGACGCTCTGCCGGGTGATCCCCATGTTCCGGGCGATCCCCGCGACGGGCAGCGGCTCCCGCAGCACCGCTCCCAGCACCTGCCACCAGGCGGCGGTGAGTCCGGCGGGACGTGCCAGCTCCTCGGAGAGGGAGAGGAACTGGCCGTTCAGCCGGAACACCCCGAGCGCGGTGCGGCTCAGCAGGTCCTGCCGGGTCCGGGCCGACCCGGCAGGCGCCGGCGGCTCAAGCATCGCCCGCCGCCGATGCCGCCATCAGGACCGGGTACGCGCTCTCGTCCGAGTCGTGGAAGAGCCCGTACCAGGCGTCCAGTACGTCCGGCTTGTAGACGCCCAGGCGGGCGAAGACCTCGCGGGCGAAGGCGACCGGCTCCGTCGGGCCCGCCGTGATCAGGTCCCCGTCGGTCACCGCGTCGGCCTCGACGTAGTTCTCGGCGCCGCCGTAGCCCGGCTGCTCCGCCAGGTAGAAGGAGACCCCGCTGGTGTGGGCGCGGTCGTCCAGCAGGCCCTCGCGGGCGAGGCCGGCGGTGGCCCCGCAGATCGCCGCGACCGGCACCCCGGCGGCCAGGAACTCGCGGGCCTTCGCCGCGAAGGGTGCCAGCTCGTCGCCCGTGTCCCACAGGGAGGCGCCGGTGAGGATCAGCAAGGAGGAGTCCTCCGGTCGCAGATCGGCGAGCCCCAGGTCAGGCTGGATGCGGATGCCGCCCATGGTGGTGACGGGCGCTTCGGCGGCGAAGCCGACCGTCCGCACGACGTGGCCCCGCTGGGTGAGGTGCGCGGTGGTGTGGCCGGTCTCCCAGTCCGCGTAGGTGTCGTAGACCGCGAGGTGGACGGGCTTGTGTGCTGCGGTCTCGCTCATGGTGTGTCGCCTCCAGCGTCGGTGGTGCCAGGTGCCTGCGGCGCTCGCAGTGGGTCCGAGTGGGCCCGGAGTGGTCCAGGGGTGGCCGGCCGCGGGGTGCTTGCGGTGCGTGGCGCGAGCCGTCCGTGCCGGCCCTTCCGCGAAAAGCGCCTATGACAAGAGACTGTCATAACGACAGGATGCTGTCAATACGGGGAGCGGGTGACCCGGAGGCGCAGACAGACTGCCGAGACCGGCCCGCCACCCTCAGACAGTCCGCCGATATCCCTCCCCACCTGCACACTTCTAGCGTGTCGCCATGACCCCTCATGTCGCCCCGCACGCCCCGCACGCTCTTGCCGCCGTGAAGGACGCGGACCGGAAGCACGTCTTCCATTCATGGTCCGCCCAGGCCCTGATCGACCCGCTCGCCGTCGCGGGGGCCGAGGGCTCCTACTTCTGGGACTACGAGGGCAAGCGCTACCTCGACTTCTCCTCACAGCTGGTGAACACCAACATCGGCCACCAGCACCCCAAGATCGTCGCCGCGATCCAGGAGCAGGCCGCCCGGCTCTGCACCCTCGCGCCCGGCTTCGCCGTCGACGTCCGCTCCGAGGCCGCACGCCTCATCGCCGAGCGGACCCCCGGCGACCTGGACAAGATCTTCTTCACCAACGGCGGCGCCGAGGCCGTCGAGAACGCCGTCCGCATGGCCCGTCTGCACACGGGCCGCGCCAAGGTGCTCTCCACCTACCGCTCCTACCACGGCGCCACCGCCGCCGCGATCAACCTGACCGGCGACCCGCGCCGCTGGCCGTCCGACACGGCCGCCGCCGGCGTCGTGCACTTCTGGGGCCCGTACCTCTACCGCTCCGCCTTCCACGCGACCACGGAGGCCGAGGAGTGCGAGCGCGCCCTCACCCACCTCGCCGACACGATCGCCTTCGAGGGCCCGCAGTCGATCGCGGCGATCATCCTGGAGAGCGTCCCCGGCACCGCCGGGATCATGGTGCCGCCCGCCGGCTACCTCGCGGGCGTCCGCGAGCTCTGCGACCGCCACGGCATCGTCTTCATCCTCGACGAGGTCATGGCCGGATTCGGCCGTACCGGCAAGTGGTTCGCCGTCGAGCACTGGGACGTCACCCCCGACCTGATCACCTTCGCCAAGGGCGTCAACAGCGGCTACGTGCCGCTCGGCGGCGTGGCCATCTCGGCCGCCATCGCCGAGACCTTCGCCACGCGCCCCTACCCGGGCGGACTGACGTACTCCGGCCACCCCCTGGCCTGCGCCGCCGCGGTCGCGACGATCACCGCGATGGAGGAGGAGGGCGTCGTCGAGCACGCCGCCCACCTCGGCGAGAACGTGATCGGCCCGGCGCTCGCCGAACTCGCCGCGCGCCACCCCTCGGTCGGCGAGGTCCGCGGCCTCGGCGCCTTCTGGGCCCTGGAGCTCGTACGCGACAAGGAGACGCGCGAGCCGCTCGTCCCGTACAACGCGGCCGGTGCGGACAACGCCCCGATGGCCGAGTTCGCGGCGGCCTGCAAGGCGTCCGGGCTGTGGCCCTTCGTCAACATGAACCGCACCCACGTGGTCCCCCCGTGCACCGTCACGGAGGCGGAGGCGAAGGAGGGCCTGGCCCTGCTGGACGAGGCGCTGACGGTCGCCGACCGCCACACCACCGCGTAGCCGGGCGCCGGGCGGCGCGGCCGGACGGCGCGCCGCACGGCGCGGCCAGCCGACGGCGGGACGACGGCTGGATCTCGGTGGCCGGTTCACGCCGGTGTGATTCTCGTCTTCACAGCAGGTCGGATCCACACATAACCACCACCAACCGTCCGGTTTCGGCCTCGCTGTCTGGCCTATGGTGTCCGGAGCTCTACGACAGGAGACGGACCCCTATGCCAGGCAGCGGCGCTGTCACCCGCAACACACTTCGCCAGCAGATCGCGGACGCGCTGCGTGACGAGGTGCTCGCGGGACGCCTGCCTCCGGGGACCGAGTTCACCGTCAAGCAGATAGCCGAGCAGTACGAGGTCTCCGCGACCCCGGTGCGCGAGGCGCTCGTGGACCTCTCGGCCCAGGGTCTGCTCGAACTGGTCCAGCACCGCGGCTTCCGCGTGCGGATCTTCTCGGTCGACGACTTCCGCGGAATGATCGAGGCCCGTGCGCTGGTCGTGGACGGCATCTTCCGCCGCCTCGCCGAGCGGGGCACCGCCCCCGGCTCCGGCGAGATGCTGGTGTCGGTGCGGCGCCGGGGCGAGGAGGCGCGCAGGGCGGCCGAGAGCGGCTCCCTGGAAGTGCTGATCGGCTACGACCTGCGCTTCTGGCGGGAGCTGAGCGGGCTGGTGGCCAACACCTACATCACCGAGTTCCTGCACCGCATCCGCGTGCAGTGCTGGGTCTTCGCCGTCCCCCACCTCCAGCGCGAGGAGCAGCTGCGGGAAGCGCTCTGGGACGGGCACAGCGCTCTGGTCGACGCCGTGACGCTGGCGGACGCCGACGCGGTACGCCGCATCGTGCAGGGCTACAACGAGCACGCGCTGGCCTGGGCCGCCCGGCTCTGACCCCGGGGGCGTTCCGCATCCTGTAGTTCTGCGCACCCCTTCGCGGAGGGTGTTCGGCACACTACGCTGACCGCATCGGCGACAACGACTGATCGGAGCCCGAGTGGCCTGTGACCTGTGGCTGGTCCCCCTTGTCGACGTGCTGTGCCACAGCCCCGACAACCCCTTCGCGGAAGAGATCGCCTCGTACGACAAGGCGCTGGGTGAGGCCGGACTCCCGTCCGTGCCCGTGTTCGCGTACATGCCGGGTCTGAGCGGGGACGTCGCCCCGGTCGCCGGTTTCGACTACGACGCCCTGCATTTCCTGAGACGGGCCTATCTGCTCCAGCTCTGCGGTCTGCCGGTGACCCCGGTGGACGAGCTGGGCGGGGACTACGAACAGCTGCTGGAGATGTTCGAGCCCACCGCGCAGCAGTCGCACCTGGTGTGGCACTACGACCACGCGGGCGCGTACGTACCGGTCGACTTCGCGGCGCCGCTGGCGAACGAGGAGCTGCTGGCCGGAGGCGGACCGCTGGGGTCCGCGCAGGGGCTGCTGAGGGAGCTTCTGTTCGTCGCCCCCGCCATCGGGATAGACCCGGGGAACCCGCCCGCGGCGCCGGCGCCGCCGGGGCGGCCGACGTCTCTGGAGGAGCCCGCGGGACCGATCCCCTACGACGGCAGTCCCTTCGCCCGTGAGCGGCACGTCTGGCTGGGACTGCACGCCGCGGCGACGCGCAGTCTCGGACAGGGCTCGATGATCATCTTCAGCTGACCGGCGGGCGGGGCGGCCCCGCCCGCCGGTCAGCTCGGCCGGATCAGCGCGGCTGCTCCGGCGGCCGCTGGCGCGGCATGTTCGGGCGGGTGCCCGGCGGCAGCGGGAAGCGGGCCGGCGGGATGTACGCGTCCGCGCGGGCCCCGGAGGCCCCCAGCGACTGCATCACCAGCGGCGCGGGGCCGGCCCGGAACTCCACCATCCAGTCCGCCGTCTCCGACCGCACCAGCTCCGTGATGTCCTCGGAGAAGCGGCGCAGCACGGTCAGGCACCGCTCGGCGGCCTCGCTGGCGGTTCCCTCGGTGGGACCGAGCACCTCGCGGACGTTCTCCGACGCCCAGTCGAACTGGAGGGTCTGGAGTCTGCGCTGCACCGCCTGGGCGGTGGCCACGTCCCGCATCCACCCCGACGTCAGCCCGAAGAACCGGTCGCAGGCCAGCGCGGCCGCGCCCAGCAGCAGCGCCAGGTACCCGTACGTCGACCCGCCCGGCGCCGAGCCCGTCAGCTCCAGCACCGGCATCGCGGCGCCGGTGACGGCGCCCAGGGCCGCGCCGACGCGCAGGACGCGCGCCCCGCGGCGCTTCCACGCCCGGTCGGACAGGTACCACTCGGCGGTGCGCAGCGCGTCGGCCTCGACCCGCCGGTAGAGCTCGTCGAGCCGCTCCGCGGGCTCCCCCCAGTCCCCGAGGGGAAAGGGCCGACCGGTCAGATCGCCCGCCGGCATCGGTCCGCCGCCTTCCTCCCGGGGATCCCGGGGTGGCCCCTCGGGCTGCATCTCCGGCTGGCTCACCCGGCACTCCCTCTGCCTGCGCTGACGTGTGGTGGTGCGCGTGTGCGCAATGATGCGCATGCTCTTCCTACCTTCGAATGACGGGCGATGGACGACGAATCCCGCGATTTCCGCTCGCAAGGAGGTCTCCATCAGGTACGCGCAGGCCCCGACTCTCACTCGAAAGAGTTGGTCCTCTCAGCGTAGGGCGCGGCGCGCGAGGAGCACGTAGGCTCGGATTGACCAAGCGTTCCGAAGGTCTCGGGGCCGCGAAGGTCCCGACGGTACCGACGTACGGAAGTGAGTGCCCTGTGATTCCCGGTGGTGGCCAGCCCAACATGCAGCAGCTGCTCCAGCAGGCCCAGAAGATGCAGCAGGACCTCGCCGCGGCCCAGGAGGAGCTGGCGCGGACCGAGGTCGAGGGCCAGGCCGGCGGCGGCCTGGTCAAGGCGACCGTCACGGGCTCCGGTGAGCTGCGCGCGCTGGTGATCGACCCGAAGGCCGTGGACCCGCAGGACACCGAGACGCTCGCCGACCTCGTGGTCGCGGCGGTCCAGGCCGCGGGTGAGAACGCCCAGGCGCTCCAGCAGCAGAAGCTGGGCCCCCTCGCGCAGGGGCTGGGCGGCGGCAGCGGCATTCCGGGGTTGCCGTTCTAGCAGGACCCTCCTGCGTCCCCCGTTCTCTCCCATCCGACGAAAGAAGGCAGTCCGTTGTACGAAGGCGTGGTCCAGGACCTGATCGACGAACTGGGCAGGCTGCCCGGCGTCGGGCCCAAGAGCGCGCAGCGGATCGCCTTCCACATCCTGCAGGCCGAGCCCACCGACGTCCGCCGCCTCGCGCACGCGCTGCTGGAGGTCAAGGACAAGGTCCGCTTCTGCGCCGTGTGCGGGAACGTGGCGCAGGAGGAGCGGTGCGGCATCTGCCGCGACCCGCGCCGGGACGCGACGGTCATCTGTGTCGTCGAGGAGCCCAAGGACGTGGTCGCGATCGAGCGGACCCGCGAGTTCCGGGGGAAGTACCACGTCCTCGGCGGCGCGATCAGCCCGATCGAGGGCGTCGGTCCGGACGACCTGCGCATCCGCGAGCTGCTGGCGCGCCTGGCGGACGGCGAGGTGACCGAGCTGATCCTCGCCACCGACCCGAACCTGGAGGGCGAGGCGACCGCCACCTACCTCGCCCGCATGATCAAGCCCATGGGCCTGAAGGTCACCCGCCTGGCCAGCGGGCTCCCCGTCGGGGGAGATCTGGAGTACGCGGACGAGGTCACGCTGGGGCGGGCCTTTGAAGGAAGGCGACTTCTCGATGTCTGACGCAATGCTGCACGCTCTCGGCCAGGATCCGGACGACTTCGCCGCCTCGATCGCGGACCAGATCGAGTCGTTCATCGTCGCCGTCACCGAGGTCGCCAAGGGCGAGGACCCCGACAGCGCGGTGCCCTTCCTCCTCCTGGAGGTGTCCCAGCTGCTGCTGGCGGGCGGCCGGCTGGGGGCGTACCAGGACGTGCTGCCGGACGAGCGCTACGAGCCCGACCTCGGCCCGGAGCCGGACGTCGACGACCTGCGCGAGCGGTTCGCGATCATGCTGGAGCCGGTCGACGTGTACTCCGAGGTCTTCGACCCCTACGAGCCGCGCAAGGCTCCGGTCGCCCACCGGATCTCCGACGACCTGGCCGACGTGGTCGCGGACCTGCGGCACGGGCTCATCCACCACCAGGCGGGGCGCATCACGGAGGCCCTGTGGTGGTGGCAGTTCTCGTACTTCACCAACTGGGGCCCGACGGCCTCGGCCACCCTGCGCGCCCTGCAGTCCCTGATCTCGCACGTACGCCTGGACCAGCCGCTGGCGGCCCTGGACGGCCTGGACACGGACGAGGACCTGACCGAGGACGACCTCGCGGAGCAGGCGGGAAAGGTGATGGCGGAGGAACTCGGCGGCCTCGGCCGCAAGTGAGCGTCCGCCGCGGGAACCCGGACTTTGATCTTTTCGTCTCATGATGTGGCACGAGGCGGTCGGATCCCGGGCGCTCGTTACACTGCACCAGCAATGAGACGGACTGAGCGAGGAGCGCACGTGGGCCTTGTCGTGCAGAAGTACGGAGGCTCCTCCGTAGCCGATGCCGAGGGCATCAAGCGCGTCGCCAAGCGGATCGTGGACGCCAAGAAGAACGGCCACCAAGTGGTCGTCGTGGTGTCCGCGATGGGCGACACGACGGACGAGCTGATCGATCTCGCCGAGCAGGTTTCACCGATGCCTGCCGGGCGCGAATTCGACATGCTGCTGACCGCCGGAGAGCGGATCTCCATGGCCCTGCTGGCCATGGCGATCAAAAACCTGGGGCACGAGGCCCAGTCGTTCACCGGCAGCCAGGCAGGCGTCATCACCGACTCGGTCCACAACAAAGCGCGCATCATCGATGTCACGCCGGGCCGTATCCGCACCGCGCTGGACGAGGGCAACATCGCCATCGTCGCCGGTTTCCAGGGCGTGTCCGCGGACTCCAAGGACATCACCACCCTGGGCCGCGGCGGTTCGGACACCACCGCCGTGGCGCTCGCCGCAGCGCTGGACGCCGAGGTCTGCGAGATCTACACCGACGTCGACGGCGTCTTCACCGCGGACCCCCGCGTCGTGAAGAAGGCGAAGAAGATCGACTGGATCTCCTCCGAGGACATGCTGGAGCTCGCGGCCTCCGGGTCCAAGGTGCTGCTGCACCGCTGCGTCGAGTACGCGCGCCGCTACAACATCCCGATCCACGTCCGCTCGTCCTTCTCCGGACTTCCGGGCACCTGGGTCAGCAACGAGAATCCGCAAGGGGACGCGCAGGTGGAGCACGCCATCATCTCCGGAGTCGCTCACGACGTCTCCGAAGCCAAGATCACGGTCGTCGGCGTCCCGGACAAGCCGGGTGAGGCCGCGGCGATCTTCCGCGCCATCGCGGACGCCGAGATCAACATCGACATGATCGTGCAGAACGTCTCCGCGGCCTCGACGGGCCTCACCGACATCTCCTTCACGCTTCCCAAGGCCGAGGGCCACAAGGCCATCGACGCCCTGGAGAAGGCGAAGGGCGCGATCGGCTTCGACTCCCTGCGCTACGACGACCAGATCGGCAAGATCTCCCTGGTCGGCGCCGGCATGAAGACGAACCCGGGCGTCACCGCCTCGTTCTTCCAGGCGCTGTCCGACGCGGGCGTCAACATCGAGCTGATCTCCACCTCGGAGATCCGCATCTCGGTCGTGACCCGCCAGGACGACGTCAACGAGGCCGTCCGCGCCGTACACACGGCCTTCGGCCTCGACTCCGACAGCGACGAGGCCGTCGTCTACGGAGGCACCGGACGATGACGGCGCCCCGGTCGACCCCGGCTCCGGCACTCGCCGTCGTCGGGGCGACCGGAGCAGTCGGTTCGGTCCTGCTCCGGATGTTGTCCCAGCGGGCGGACGTCTGGGGCGACATACGCCTGATCGCCTCCGTGCGCTCGGCCGGCCGCATGCTGTCCGTCCGCGGGCAGGAGTGCGAGGTGCTCGCCCTCACCGAGGACGCCTTCGACGGCCTCGGGCCGGGCGACGTCGCGGTCTTCCTGACCCCGGCCGAGGTCTCGGCCCGGTGGGCCCCCGTCGTCACCGCCCGCGGGGCGGTCGTCGTCGACCAGTCCGCCGCCTTCCGGGACGATCCCGAGGTGCCGCTCGTGGTACCCGAGACCAACGCCCACGCGGCGCGGATCCGGCCGCGCGGGATCGTCGCCGCCCCGGACACCGTCACCGCCGCGATGATCGCCTCGCTGGGCGCCCTGCACGCCGAGTACGGCCTGACGGAGCTGGCCGTTTCCACGTACCAGGCGGCCAGCGCCGCCGGCCGGGCCGGCTCCGAGGCGCTGCGCCGCCAGCTGTCGCTGGTCGCCGGGACCGCCCTGGGCGAGCAACCCGGCGACGTGCGCCGTGCCGTGGGCGAGGACACGGGCCCCTTCGCGGCCCCCCTGGCCCTCAATGTGGTGCCGTGGTGCGGCGAGCTGAACGAGGACGGCTGGTCCTCGCACGAGCTGGCCGTACGGGCGCAGACCCGCCGGATCCTCCAGCTGGAGACGCTCCCGGTATCCGTGACCTGCGTGCGGGTGCCGGTGCTGACCGGGGATTCGCTGGCGGTGCGGGCCGGCTTCCAGAACGAGGTGAAGGCCGCACGCGCCCGGGAGATCCTGGAGGCCGCGCCCGGCGTGGTGCTCGTGGACGACCCCGCCGCGGGGGAGTTCCCCACTCCCGTCGACGCCGCCGGGACGGATCCTGCCTGGGTGGGGCGGGTGCGGGCCTCGCTCGACGACCCCTACGGCCTGGAGTTCTTCGTGTGCGCCGACAATCTCCGCCAGGGGGCGGCGCTGAATGCCACACAGATCGCGGAACTGATCGCAGGTGAATGTGCGTAATTCGCTTTGTAGGATCGGTGCCGATCCCTTGATCAAGGTGATGGCCCGACTGCCGTTTCGCTGGACGGGGCAATCGGGAAGAGCGGGTACGCATGAGCGCAATACGGATTTCTCCGGTGGAGCTTCCACGCGCGTACAACCCTGACGGGGGGACGCGTGTCCTACAGGCGTGGCAGAGGCACTGCTCGAACTGGCCGTCCTACCGGCACGCACGGGGATCCTCCCGCCGCGCCGGGATCTCCGTACGCCCGGCGGCGGTCTTCCCGTGATCGTTCCCGTCCCGCCGACGGGGACCCCCGAGGCTCCCGCCCGGGCCGACGCACCACTCCCGGGCGGCCTCGTGCCCGCGCAGCGCGACAGCGCTGAGGCGGACGGGAGCGGCACGGACGCGACCTCCGAGGCCGAGGCCTTGGCCGACAAGGCCGTGACCGCCGTGGCCGTGACCGATCCGGCCGTGACCGATCCGGTCGTCGCCGACGTGGTGGCCGGCACCACCGTCGACCACCTCACGGCGACCTACCAGGCGCACTACCGCTCCCTCCTCGGCCTCGCAGCGCTGCTCCTCGACGACACCGCCTCCTGCGAGGACGTGGTGCAGGAGGCGTTCATCCGGGTGCACTCGGCCCGCAACCGGGTCCGCGACCGCGAGAAGACCCTGGCGTACCTGCGCCAGACCGTCGTGAACCTCTCACGTTCCGCGCTGCGCCGGCGCATCCTCGGCCTCAAGCTGCTGTCGAAGCCCATGCCGGACATGGCGAGCGCCGAAGAGGGCGCCTACGACCAGCTGGAACGCGACGACCTGATCAAGGCGATGCGGGGGCTGCAGCGCCGCCAGCGCGAGGTGCTGGTGCTGCGCTACTTCGCGGACATGACGGAGTCCCAGGTCGCCGAGACCCTCGGGATATCGCTCGGCTCGGTCAAGGCGTACGGATCGCGGGGCATTGCCGCGCTGCGGGTGGCGATGGAGGCTGCGCAGTCATGATGGACGACCACACGGCGCCTGACGGCGCGAGCGGCGAAGAGGAGCTGCGCATCCTCCTGCGCGGCGCCGTCGAGGGCCTCCAGCCCTCCGAGGACGCGCTGGAGCGGCTGCGGTACGCCGTCCCCGCACGCCGGGCCCGCAGGCGCCGGGCCGTCGTCGGCGCGGCCGCGGCCGCGCTGCTCGCGGGGACCGCGATCCCGGCCGCCCTGCACCTGAGCGGCGACGGGGGCACCTCCCCGGACCGCCAGGCCATGGCCGGCCACGAGGCGCACTCCGGCGACGGGCGGGGCAGCGCGTCCGACCCGCACCTGAACGGATACGGGTCCTACCCGAAGGCCGGCGGCTCCCGCAGCGGCTCCCCGGACGCGGGCGGCGCCACCGGGCAGCCGGACCCCTCGCAGGGCGGCGCCCCCGCGGGCGGCATGACCTCCGGGCCGGCGGGCACCGGCACCTCGGGCGGACCGGCCGGTTCCGCGGCCGGCTCGGGGGCGGGCGCGGGCCCGCTGCCGCCGGTGGCCGCGCCGGGCGTGCCCGGGTGCGGTGCCGAGCAGCTCGGCGTCGTGGGCTTCGTGCGCAATCCGGAGGGCGACGGCCGGGTGGCGGGCGGCTTCCGGGTCACCAACGTCTCGTCCCAGGGCTGCGCGGTCGCCGGCCGGGACGCCGTGACCGCGGCCTCCACGCCCGTCGCGACGCTCGGCCCGGGCGCCGGGGTCGCGGTGGTCGACCACACGGCGGGCGGTCCGGGCAGCGGGCTGCTGCCCGACCCGTCGGCGGAGGCGCCGGTGGTGGTGCTCCCGCCGAACAAGTCCTACGAGGTCCGCTTCGCGTGGGTGCCGCCGGGCGAGCCCTGTACGGCGAGCGGCTCGACCGGGGGCGGCACGCCGCCGCAGACCGGCTCGGGGGGCACGTCGGGCACCCTGGGCAGCGGGGTGGCGTCGGAGTCCCAGACGGCCGCGCCCCAGGCGCCGAGCACGGTCGAGGTGTCCCACACCCCGCAGACCGGCGGCGCACCGACGACGCGGACGTCGATCCCCGACGCCTGCGGCGGCACGGTCTACCGCACGGGTGCGATCCCCGTCGCCGACTGATCATCAGAGGCGGGCGCGGTCACGGTCGCGGCAGCGGCAGGGGCCGAGTCCGCGGCCGGCGCGGGCGCGGACGGGTCGAGCAGGCCCGCCTCCGCGTCGCGGAGCGTCTCCACCTCGCGGCGGTAGAGCCGGAACCACATGAAGAGCACGAAGGCGACGAAGACGAACCACTCGCCGGTGTAGCCGAGGTTCTGGAAGGCCTTCAGGTCGAGCCCGGTGTTGGTCGGAGCCTGCGCGGGCACCGGCAGCATCCCGTCCGCCGGGGTCTGCACGGTCAGCCAAGCGTCGTACAGGTCGTGCGGGACGAGGTTGACCAGCGTGGCCGCCGCGATCACGCCGAGCTGCCCGGAGGGCAGACCGCCCTGGGCGTGGACCCCCTTCGTGCCCGCGTTCTCCGAGGCCTGGAGGGCGCCCGTCACCTCGACCCGGCCCGTCGGCGCGGCTGGCGCCTTCGCGGGGTCCGCCACACCCGGCAGCCAGCCCCGGACCACCGGGACGGCCTTGCCGGAGTCGGTCTTCAGCAGCGTCAGGACGTAGAAACCGGACGCGCCGTCGAGCCGCCGCTCCGGCACCAGCATCTGCTCGCCGTACTCACCGGACGCGGACGCCAGCCGTCCGGAGGTCTGCGTGTCGACCGGGAGCAGCGAGTCCAGAGGCGCGGCCACCTGGTCGGGCCGTTCGGCGGTCGCCTCCCGGTGGCTGTCGACGCGCGCCTCGAACCGGCCGAGCTGCCAGGACCCCATGAACAGGCAGAAGGGGACCGCGAGCGCGACGAAGACGTTGATCCCCCACCAGCGCGGGGTCAGGAGAAACCGGTGCACCCCACCACGGTACGGGGGGCGCACCGGCCACCGGGCCTCAGGGTCGGGCGGGCAGGTGCTTCAGCGCGAACTCCAGCTCCATCCGGACCTGCTTGATCCGCTCCTCCACGACCAGCGAACCGTGCCCCGCGTCGTACCGGTACACCTCGTGCACCGCCCCGCGCGCCGCGAGCCGGTCCACGTAGTTGTCGATCTGCCGGATGGGGCAGCGTGGATCGTTGACGCCGGCCGCGATGTACACGGGGGCCGTCACCCGGTCCACGTACGTCAGCGGCGAGGACGCCTCGAACCGGTCCGGGACCTCCTGCGGCGTACCGCCGAAGAGCGTGCGGTCCAGGGCCTTCAGCGCCTCCATCTCGTCGTGGTAGGCCGTCACGTAGTCCGCGACCGGTACGGCGGCCAGCCCCACGGCCCACGCCCCGGGCTGCGTGCCCAGGCCCAGCAGCGTCAGATACCCGCCCCAGGAGCCGCCCGACAGGACCAGGCGCGCCGGGTCCGCGAGACCGGAGGAGACCGCCCATGCGCGGACCGCCTCGATGTCCTCCAGTTCGATCAGCCCGACCCGGTGCTTGAGGGCGTCCGTCCACGCCCGGCCGTAGCCCGTCGAGCCCCGGTAGTTGACCCGGACCACCGCGAAGCCGTGGTCCAGCCAGGCGGCCGGGGCCGCGGCGAAGGCGTCGCTGTCGTGCCAGGCCGGCCCACCGTGAAGCTCGAAGACGGTCGGGAAGGGGCCGTCGCCATGGCCCGCCGGACGCTGCACCAGCGCGTGGATCCGGCCGCCCGGACCCTCCACCCAGGCGTCCTCCACCGGCACCGAGCCCGGCGGCCTGAAGCCCGGCGGGTCCAGGACGACGCCGCCCGCGGTGGACCGTACCGCCGAGGGCTCGGCGGCCGAGGACCACAGGTACTCCACCGTCCCGTCGGGCCGCGCCGTGGCGGCCGTCACCGACCCCGGCGGCGTGTCCACGCGTACGAGCTCCCCCGCGGCCAGGTCGTAGCGCCACAGCTCGCTGCGCGCCTCGAAACTGTGCGCGATCAGCAGCGCGGAGCCGTCCGGATACCACTCGGCGCTGACGTCGCCCGGCAGGTCGATCGCGAGCTCCTGCTCGGCGCCGGTCGACACATCCCACACCAGCGGCTCCCAGCGGCCGCGCCGCTGGTGGCCGATGAGCAGCCGCGTGTCGCCGGCGACGGGGGCGAAGCCCAGCACTTCCAGGCCGAGCTCCTCCGTCCCGCCCCGGGAGTCGTCCAGCTCGGCGACGGTGGCCCCGTCGAGGGTGAGGACGCGCAGGGCCGAGTGCATCGCGTCGCCGTGCTCGGTGTGCTCGACGGCCACGAGCGTCCCGTCGTGCGACAGGTCGCCGACGCCGGCGGACTCCCGGTGCCGGTAGATCACCGTGGGCGCGGACCCGTCCGGGCGGACCACGTGGACGGTCGAGCCGTCCTCGTCCGTGCAGCGCCCGACGACGGTGGTGCCGTCGCGCCCGATGGCCAGCCCCGCCGGGTAGGAGGGCTCCAGGCCGGGGGTGGCCGGCTCGTCCGGGCCGCCCGCGAAGGGCTGGCGCACCCACGTGCCGAACTCGTCGCCGTCGGTGTCGGAGAACCACCAGATCCACTCGCCGTCGGGGGAGAGGGCCCCGTCCGTGGTGCCGTTGGGGCGGTCGGTGGCCTGCCGCTGCGCGCCGGTGGCCCGGTCCCAGGCGTAGAGCTCGAAGGTGCCGGTCGCGTTGGAGACGAAGAGCGAACGGTCAGGGGCGTCCTCGGCCCAGTCGGGCAGCCCGACGCGCGGCGCCCGGAACCGCTTCTCCCAGTCGGGCATCTCGGGGGTGATCTCGCTGTCGCTGGTCATGCGCCCATTGTTGCCGCAGCGCCCTCCAGGATGCCGACTGCTCCGAACGGGCGCACAGTGGACCCGTACTCCAAGGAGGAACGATCATGGCCAAGAAGGCTCGCACCGGCCACCACGTGCACCAGGACTCCGAGCGCGCGCTGGCGAAGAACACGGCGGCCGAGGCCCGTGCGAAGGCAGCGTTCCGGGACGCGCACTCCACGGCGGCGAAGACGCGCGGCATGCAGCAGAAGGCCCAGGCCAAGCGCGGCTGAGCGCCGTGCCGCGCGCCCTCGTCCGTACGCTGGCGCCATGCGGATGATCGTCCGGGGTGCCCGGCTGCTCCACACACCAGGCCTGTCCGACGTCGAGGTCGGGGAGGACGGCCGCATCGCGCGGGTGATCCCCTACGACGACCAGAAGGAACCGCCGGCCACCGGCCTCCTCGTCGAGGCGTACGGCGGCCTGCTCACCGCACCCTTCGTCGAACCGCACATCCACCTCGACACGGCGCTGACCGCCGGCGAGCCGCGGCCCAACGCCTCCGGCACCCTGTGGGAGGGCATCGCCTGCTGGAGCGAGCGCAAGCGCACCCTCACCCGCGAGGACGTCGTCGCGCGGGCCACCGAGGTGCTGCGCTGGCAGGCGGCGGGCGGCGTCCTGCACGTCCGTACGCACTGCGACGTCACCGATCCGTCCCTCACCGCGCTCGACGCGCTGCTGGAGGTCCGCGACCGGGTGCGGGACGTGATGACCCTGCAGATCGTCGCCTTCCCCCAGGAGGGCATCGTCTCCTTCCCCGACGGCGAGGCGCTGCTGCGCGAAGCCGTCGCGCGCGGGGCGGACGTCGTCGGTGCGATCCCGCACTTCGAGGACACCCGCGAGGACGGCGTCGCCTCCTTGCACACCGCCTTCGCCGTGGCCGAGGAGCACGGGCTGCGCGTGGACGCCCACTGCGACGAGACCGACGACGAGCAGTCCCGTTTCGTGGAGGTACTGGCCACCCTCGCCCTGCGCTCGGGCCTGCGCGAGCGCGCCACCGCCTCCCACACCGCGGCGATGGGCTCCTACAACGGCGCCTACAGCTTCAAACTCCAGCGGCTCCTGTCCCGTTCGGGGATCAACCTGGTCGCCAACCCCTTCGCCAACCTCAACCTCCAGGGGCGCTTCGACGCCTACCCCAAGCGGCGCGGCCTCACCCAGGTCCGGGAGATGCTGGCGGCCGGGGTCAACGTGGCCTTCGGGCACGACGACGTGATGGACCCGTGGAACGCCCTCGGCACCGCCGACCCGCTGCAGACGGCCCTCGTCGGCCTGTACGCCGCCCAGCTCACCGGCGCCGACGACATCCCGGTGGCCTTCTCGATGGTGACGGACCGTGCGGCGCGGGTCCTCGGCCTCGGCGCCGGCGAGTACGGCATCACCGAGGGCGCGCCCGCCTCCTTCGTGCTCCTGCCCGCCCCCTCGCCCGAAGAGGCGCTCCGCCGCCAGGTACGCCCCCGGTACGTGGTCTCGCGCGGCTCCGTCCTCGCCGAGACCCCGCCCGCCCCGACCCGGCTGTCCTGGCCGGGGGAGCCCCCCTCGGACGTCGACTTCACCCGCCGCCTACGCTGACGTGCCATGACGTGGACAGTTGACACCCCTTCAGCCCGGGCCGCCCTGGAGATCGCGTCGGAGTACGCGGACACGGCGCTCCTCAACCACTCCGTGCGCTCCTACGCCTTCGGGGCGCGGTACGCGGCCGACCACGGCCTGGACCACGACGAGGAGCTCTTCTACGTCGCGGCCCTCCTGCACGACCTGGGCCTGACCGCGCCGTTCGACAGCCACACCCTGCCCTTCGAGGAGGCGGGCGGCCATGTGGCGCGCGTCCTGACGGCGGGCCTGGGCTGGCCGGCGGACCGCCGGGCCCGCGCCGAGGAGATCATCGTCCGGCACATGCGGGCCGACGTGGGCGCGTCCGAGGACGTGGAGAGCCACCTCCTCCAGGTGGGCACGAGCGCCGACGTCTCCGGCGCGCGCGTTGCCGGGTTCGACCCCTCCTTCACGGCCCGCCTCCTCGATGCCCACCCGCGGGCCGGCTTCGGCCCCGTCTTCACCGCCCTCGTGGAGGACCAGGCCAGGCGCAAGCCCGACTGCGCGGCCGCCGCGTACGTCGCGGGCGGCGCGGCCGGCCGCATCGCGGCCAACCCCCTGGACGCCTGACGGAGCTCGGGCCGCTGCGGCGCCGGGGCGCGGGTCACGGGGATCCGTCACCGCTTCGGATAGCGTGCCCGCATGTCGTGGGACGAGGACGGAACACCGCACCCGCTCGCACAGCGCCGCACCGGCCGCAGCGAACTGGAGCCGGACCGGCTGCCCGAACTGCGGGAGCTGGAGGTGCTCGGCTGGGAGCCGGCCCCCGAGGACCTGCGCTGGGTCTTCCTCCCGTACGTGTGGCCGCCGACGGCCCGCACCTGGATCCCCGACCGCTCCACCCACTGGGCGGTGGACACCGAACTCGACGGGCACGGCCACATCACCGGCGTGGAGTGCGCCCCGCTGCCCGAGCCGGACCTGCGCGACCTCGACCGGGAGGCCGACGAGGCCCTCGCCGCCTTCGGCATCCCGCCACGGCCCAGGGGCCGCATCTGGCTGCTCCGCCCGGTCGGCCCCTTCCCCACCGTCGCAGCGGTCCTCGACCACCTCGACGCCGCCCTGGCCGCGGCGGGCCCCTCCCCGGACCCGCCGGCCCTGGCCCGCACGGAACTGGCCGCGCTCCACGGGAGCTCTTAGGGTCTGTATCGAGTTGCCCCGTGGAGCAAGGAGCGGCGTTCGGTGCGTGCCCTCGGCGTGCGGGACGCATGTCCTCGTAGCGGAGCTACTAGGACATTCGGCTCGTGCGCCGAGGGTGCGTGCCGGGCGTCGCGACGCCGCGGGGCAACTCGATACAGACCCTGGGTCCTGTCTGGAGTTCCCCCGCGGCGTTGCGGCGTCTGGCACCGCCGCTTCCGGCGTTGTCGTCAGTCGCCGACGCTCCGCGTCGACTCCCTCCTCCGCCTTGGATTCGACGGCATCAGACGCCGCTCCTTCTCCCGCGCCGGAACTCCACACAGGGCCCAGGTCCAGTCATCAAAGTCGCGCCTGGCCTGCGGCGCTCCTTCGACGACGGGACCTGGGGGCTGTTGGCTACCCTGGATGTGGGGGCAGCGGCGGGAGGCGGTCTCATGCGACGGCGGCATCACTTCCACATCGACCACGCGGGCCACTCGGTCAGTGCCACGGTCCAGACCGGCCACCCCGCGGTCGTCGAGGTCCTCGTCGACGGCAAGGAGACCGGCCACGCGACGACGCACCACGACCACCCCGTGACCGTCTGCGTCGAGCTGCCGACGGACCCCCCGACGAAGGTCTCCGTCCGCGCCACCCCGGGCCCGGGCATCCCCCGCTGCGTCTTGGAGGCCCCGGCCATCGAGCCCCACATCATGTCGCCCCGCCCCTACTGACGAGCCCCCGCAAACACAGGAAGGGCCTGATCCGATTTCTCGGATCAGGCCCTTGACCTGGTCTTACTCTGTCGGGGTGGCGGGATTTGAACCCACGACCTCTTCGTCCCGAACGAAGCGCGCTGCCAAGCTGCGCTACACCCCGATCGTCGCCCTGAAGTGTTGCTGTCCTGGCGACATCGATTACTTTAGCGGACCTCTCGCCGGAGACGAAATCCGGTTTTCGCGGAGCGGGCGCGCGGCGGCTACTCCTTCGGGGTCAGCGTCAGGAGCGTCGCCTCCGGCGGGCAGGCGAAGCGGACCGGGGTGAAGCGGTTGGTGCCGCAGCCGGCCGAGACGTGCAGGTAGGAGCGGTGGCCCGCCGCCTCGTGCGTGGACAGCCCCTTCACCCGCCCGGTGTCCAGGTCGCAGTTGGTGACCAGCGCGCCGTAGAAGGGGATGCACAGCTGCCCGCCGTGGGTGTGGCCCGCGAGGATCAGCGGGTACCGGTCGGCGGTGAAGGACTCCAGGACGCGCAGATACGGGGCGTGCACCACGGCCAGCGAGAAGTCCGCGTCCGCTTCCGGGCCGCCGGCGACGCTCTCGTAGCGGTCCCGCTTGATGTGCGGGTCGTCGAGCCCGGTGAAGGCCAGCTCCAGGCCTTCCAGCTTCATCCGGGCCCGGATGTTGGTGAGGTTCAGCCAGCCCGCCGCGTCGAAGGCGTCCCGCATCTCCTCCCACGGGTTGTGCACGGCGCCGACGACCGGCTTGTTGCCGTTCAGGCCGTGCCGTCCCTGCACCTTCTCGACCAGGTAGCGGCCCGGGTTGCGCAGCCGCGGCCCGTAGTAGTCGTTCGACCCGAAGACGTACACGCCGGGAAAGGACATGAGCGGCCCGAGCGCGTCGAGGACCTCGGGGACGCCCTCGGTGTCGGAGAGGTTGTCGCCGGTGTTGACGACGAAGTCGGGGCGCAGGCCGGCCAGCGACTGCAGCCAGGCGCGCTTCTTGCGCTGCCCGCCGACCATGTGGATGTCCGAGACCTGGAGTACGCGCAGCGGGCGCATCCCCCGGGGAAGCACCGGCACCGTGATCCGGCGCAGTCGGAAGGACCGCGCCTCGAAACCGGCGGCATAGGCCACACCCGCGGCCCCCACCGCAGCGATTCCGGCAGCCGCTTTCAGGGGTACTCCGTAACGCGCACGCATGGACCCATCGTCGCAGACCCGAAAACAGGTGGGCGCCATCGTCCCCGCACCTGGCACACTCACCTGCATGACCACGCTCAAGGCCAAGCTCCAGGAAGACCTCACGACCGCCATCAGGGCGCGCGACGAGCTGCACTCGTCCACGCTCCGCCTGACCCTCGCCGCCATCACCAAGGAGGAGGTCGCGGGCAAGGAGGCCCGTGTGCTCTCCGACGAGGAGGTCCTCAAGGTGATCGCCAAGGAGGCGAAGAAGCGCCGCGAGGCCGCGGACGCCTTCGCCCAGGGCGGTCGTCCCGAGCAGGCAGCGCGCGAGACCGCCGAGGGCGAGTTCCTGGATACCTACCTGCCCAGGCAGCTCTCCGACGAGGAGCTCGCCGGGATCGTGGCGGAGGCCGTCGAGGAGGCCCGGTCGGCGGGTGCCGAGGGGCCGCGGGCCATGGGCGCCGTCATGAAGATCGTGACCCCGAAGGTCGCCGGGCTGGCGGAGGGCGGGCGTGTCGCCGCCGCCGTGAAGAAGGCGCTCTCGTAGGACGCGGACAGTCGAAAGGGAGGGCCCAGCCGGATCCGGCTGGGCCCTCCCTCGTGCTGTCGCCGCTTACGGCCCCGTTACGGGCCCTGGCTGTCGCGGCCGCCGATCACGGTGCCCGGATCGATGGTGATGCCGGGGAACGGAGTGTCGGCTCCGCCGGTACCGCCGCCCGTGGCGCCGCCGCCGCCCGTCTGGCCTGCGGTCTGGCCGCCCGGCCGCCCGCCGGGCTTGCTGTCGCCGCCGGGCTTGCCGGGCCGGCTCGGGTTGGTGGACGGCTTGTTGCCGCGGGAGCCGCCGGAGGGGACGCTCGGTTCGGCGATGTGGACCGTGGCGAAGCGCAGGGCCTCGCGGCCGGACAGCGCGCCCGTGATCGCGTCCTTCCAGATCGGGCCGGGCAGGCCGCCGCCGAAGACCTTGTCGTAGGACTTGCCGCCGATCACGATGTTCTCCATCGTGATCTTCTTCGCGCCGCCCGAGCCGACCCACACCGCGCCGGAGATGTTCGGGGTGTAGCCCACGAACCAGGCGTTGTAGCGGGAGTCCGTCGTACCGGTCTTGCCCGCGCTGTCGCGGTCGGTCAGGCCGGCCCGCTCACCGGTGCCGGAGTCGACCACACCGCTCAGCAGGGTGTTGATCGTGTCGGCGGTGTTCTGCGACATCGCCCGCTCGCACTTGCTCTTCGGCACGGCCAGTGCCTTGCCGTGCGCGTCGGTGATCGACTCGATGGCGATGGGGGTGCAGTGGACGCCGCGGTTGGCGAAGGCCGCGTACGCGTTGGCCATCGTCAGCGGGGACATCTCCTCCGAGCCGAGCGCGATGGCGGGGCCGTCGGCCAGCTTCGCGCCGCTCGCCGGGACCACACTGAGCTTCTGCGCCATCTCCGACACCGGGCACAGCCCGATCTCGGAGATCATCTCGACGAAGTAGGTGTTGATCGACTTCTCCATCGCCGTACGCAGCGCGTAGGGGCCGACCTCGTCCTCGGTCTCGTTCTCCGCGGACTCCTTCTTGGTGTTGACGTACTGCGTGCCGTCGCAGCGGGAGATCGGGCTCGGGTAGTCCATCTTGTTCGGGGCCCCGTAGACCTTCGTCGGCGGCATGCCCCGCTCCAGGGCGGCGGCGGCGATGAACGGCTTGAAGGTCGAACCGACCTGGAAGCCGAAGTTCGAGCCGCCCATCCGCTTGTCCACGGAGTAGTTGATCGTGGTCTCGTTCTTCTCGAAGCCGTACGGCTTGGACTGGCCCATCGCCAGCACCCGTCCGGTGCCCGGCTGGACCATGGTCACAGCCGTCGCGATGGAGTCCTCCTGGTAGACGTGGTCCTTGATCGACTCGTTGGCCGCGTCCTGCGACTGCGGGTCCAGGGTCGTGCGTACGGTCAGGCCGCCCTTGT
The DNA here is from genome assembly GCF_042726555.1 of Streptomyces sp. NPDC060232. Lineage (NCBI taxonomy): Bacteria > Bacillati > Actinomycetota > Actinomycetes > Kitasatosporales > Streptomycetaceae > Streptomyces > Streptomyces sp. NPDC060232. The sequence continues at coordinate 82,741 of NZ_JBHXAG010000004.1, forward strand.
TCCAGACCTTCGCCCGCTCCTCGCGCGTCTTGCCGAAGACCGGGTCGGTCAGGAAGGTGTTGCGCACGTAGTCGCAGAAGAAGCCCGCGCCCTTGACCGCCGTGATGCAGCCGTTCTTGGGCCTGGTGACCTTCAGGGTGACCGGCTTGGCCTTCGCCGCGTCGGCCTCCGCCTGGGAGACGTCCCTGGTGTCGGCCATCCGCTGGAGGACGACGTTGCGGCGCTTGGTCGCCTCCTGGTTGTCGTTCACCGGGTCGTAGCGGCTCGGCGACTGCACGACGCCCGCCAGCAGCGCGGACTCTTCCAGGGTGAGGTCCTTGGCGGGCTTGCTGAAGTAGCGCTGGGCCGCGGACTCGATGCCGTAGGCCTGCTGACCGAAGTACGTGATGTTGAGGTAGTTCTCGAGGATCTTCTTCTTCCCGAGCTCCTCCTCGACCTGGATCGAGTACTTCAACTCGCGGATCTTGCGGCCGAGGCTCTTCTCCTGGGCCTCGCGCACCTTGGTCTCGTCGTCGCCGGCCTCTTCGACGAACACGTTCTTCACGTACTGCTGGGTGAGCGTGGACGCGCCCTGCGCCGCGCCGCCCTCCTGCGCGTTGCGGTTGACCGCGCGCAGGATGCCCTTGAGGTCGACCGCGCCGTGCTCGTAGAAACGCGAGTCCTCGATCGCGACGATCGCCTTCTGCATGTACGGGGAGATCGACGTGAGCGGGACCACCTGCCGGTCGCGCGAATAGACGGTGGCGATCAGGCCACCCTCGGCGTCCAGAATCGTGGTCCGCTGGCTCAGCGGTGGAGTCTTGAGATTGGCCGGGATCTCGTCGAATCCCTCGACCGTGCCCTTGGCGGCCAGTCCCAGGGCGCCTGCAGCCGGAATCGCCATGCCCGCCAGCACAACTCCGGAGAGAACGGACACCCCGAGGAACTTGGCGGCCTGCTGACTCCCGGTGAGCCCGCCGCCCGAGCGCTTCTTTCCCATGGGGGCAGCCTACGTTCTGATTCGCCGGACACACGCGAATGCCTTGGCCTAAGCTGTCCCCAACTGTCACAGCAGTCCGGTGCGACATCAACCCCTCGGCTTGATTTTCACCCTTCCCGAATGGGGTGGACAGATGTCCGAATCTTGCCGCCTCGGCGAACTCGATCTGCCGATTGCACCCGAATCGTCGGAATGGTCGGGCATGTCGCCGGATCACTCCGTCGGGTGATCTGCCGCTTACCCATAGTCCGTTCGGACCATTCAAGATTGGGCCCGTCGGGGGTGTTGCACTGTGCCCGCCTTCCGTAACGTCCTCAACTGGCAGCGGTGAATATGCCGCTACCGCCGTGGGGGAGCCTCGATTCGGGAGAGGACGGCGCCGGGATGGGCTGGGTTACCGACTGGAGTGCGCAGGCAGCCTGCCGCACTACCGATCCGGATGAACTGTTCGTTCAAGGAGCGGCACAGAACAGGGCCAAGGCGGTGTGCACCGGATGTCCGGTGCGGACCGAATGCCTGGCCGACGCGCTCGACAATCGCGTCGAGTTCGGCGTGTGGGGCGGAATGACCGAGCGGGAACGACGTGCGCTGCTGCGCCGGCGTCCCACCGTCACCTCGTGGCGACGGCTGCTCGAAACCGCCCGTACGGAGTACGAGCGCAGCACGGGCATCCTCACCATGGATGCAGACGCGGAGATCGACGTTGCGTACGAGACGTACGCGGCAGCCGGGTAGACCACGCGGCCGCCACCTTCGTACGAACGCCTACGCTCCGGCCGGCACCCCGGCCGCGAGTCGTTCTCCGATGGCCCGCAGCCCGGCGAGGTCGTGCACATCGCCGGGCAGGGCGGCCACTTCGGCCACCGCCACCTCGGGGTGAAGCGAGGTGAAGCGATCACGCGTGCGCTGCTCACGCGCGATCACCTGCATCCGTTCGGCGTGCAGGCGCAGCAGGCCTGCCGTGATCCGGTCGACGGCCGTGGTGTCGTCATCGGCGCCGGGGGGTTCGGCGGCCGTGTCACGAAGTCCAGCTTTCCCGGTCTGATGATCGACAATGCCCCCTTCTTCAAGATTCTCCGCGGCGGCCAACGCCCGTTCGGCGGACAGCTGGTCGGCGCCGCTGCCATGCACCCGGTTGAGCACCAGACCGGCCAGCGGCATGCGCTCCGCGGCCAGCCGCTCCACGAAGTACGCCGCCTCGCGCAGGGCGTCCGGTTCTGGCGCGGCGACCACCAGGAAGGCCGTACCGGGTGCCTGGAGCAGCCGGAAGGTCGCGTCGGCGCGGGTGCGGAAGCCGCCGAACATCGTGTCCATCGCCGCCACGAAGGTCTGTACGTCCTTCAGCAGGGAAGCCCCCATCAGCTTGCTGAGGGTGCCGGTCATCATCGACATGCCGACGTTCAGGAACTTCATCCCTGCCCTGCCGCCGACCTTCGCCGGAGCCATCAGCACCCGGATGAACTTCCCGTCCAGGAAGGACCCCAGGCGCTTCGGCGCGTCCAGGAAGTCCAGCGCCGACCGGCTCGGCGGGGTGTCCACGATGATCAGGTCCCAGTCGTCCCGGGCCCGCAGCTGCCCGAGCTTCTCCATCGCCATGTACTCCTGCGTGCCCGCGAAGCCCGCCGACAGCGACTGGTAGAAGGGGTTGGCGAGGATGGCCCGGGCGCGCTCGGCGTCCGTGTGCGCTTCGACGATCTCGTCGAAGGTGCGCTTCATGTCCAGCATCATGGCGTGCAGTTCGCCGCCGTCTCCCCCGATGCCGTCCCCGCCGTCCCCGCCGACGGTCGCGACCTTGCGCGGGGTGTTGTCCAGCGAGTCGATGCCCATCGACTGCGCGAGCCGCCGCGCCGGGTCGATGGTCAGCACGACCGCCTTCCGCCCCCGCGCGGCCGCCCGTACGCCCAGGGCCGCGGCCGTGGTGGTCTTGCCGACGCCGCCCGCACCGCAGCACACGATGATGCGGGTCTCGCGGTCGTCCAGCAGCCGGTCGACCGCCAGCCGCGGCGGAGTGTCCAGGCCCACCGTGTCCACCCCCTCGCGTCCCTCGTGTCCCTTGCTCATTCGGCCACCGACTGCTTCCGGAGTTCCTTGGCCAGCTCGTACAGCCCGGCCAGATCCATCCCCGCCCCGAGCAGGGGCAGTTCGTACGTCGGCAGGTCCAGGCCCGCCAGTACGGCGCGCTGCGCGCGCTCCAGCTCCACCCGGCCCGCGTGCTCGGCGGCCTGCGCGAGCAGCGGCTCGACCAGCCGCTCGGCCAGTCCGCCGCGGCGCGCGCCGCCCAGGCCCGCCCGGGACAGCGCCTTCGCGACCCCGGGGCGGTGGTCCTCGGCCGCGGTGCGCAGGGTGTCCTCGTCGAGGTGGTGCGGGCGGACCATGTTGACGACGACGCGGCCGACCGGCAGCCCTGCCTCCCGCAATTCCTCGATGCCGTCCGCGGTCTCCTGGACGGGCATCTCTTCCAGGAGGGTGACCAGGTGCACCGCCGTCTCGGGGGACTTGAGCACCTTCATGACGGCCTGCGCCTGGTTGTGGATCGGGCCGAACCGGGCCAGGCCCGCCACCTCGTCGTTGACGTTCAGGAACCGGGTGATGCGCCCGGTCGGCGGCGCGTCCATGATCACGTGGTCGTAGACGTACCGGCCGGCCTTGTCCTTGCGGCGCACCGCCTCGCACGCCTTGCCGGTCAGCAGCACGTCGCGCAGCCCCGGGGCGATGGTCGTCGCGAAGTCGATCGCGCCGAGCTTCTTGAGCGCGCGTCCGGCAGAGCCGAGCTTGTAGAACATCTGGAGGTAGTCCAGCAGCGCCCGTTCGGCGTCGATGGCGAGCGCGAAGACCTCGCCCCCGCCGGGTGCCACCGCGATCTTCCGCTCCTCGTAGGGGAGCGCCTCGGCGCCGAAGAGCTGCGCGAGCCCCTGCCTGCCCTCGACCTCCACGAGAAGAGTCCGTCTGCCCTCGCGTGCGAGGGCAAGCGCGAGTGCCGCGGCGACCGTGGTCTTGCCGGTGCCGCCCTTGCCGCTGACCACCTGAAGCCTGCTCACATCGCCCGAGCCTAACCACTCGGCTCCCGGGGCGCGCATGACCCCCGCATCTCAGGCACTACCCTCGCTCCCATGACCAAGAAGTTCGAATACGCGACGGTCCCCCTGCTGGTCCACGCCACCAAGCAGATCCTGGACACCTGGGGCGAGGACGGCTGGGAGCTCGTCCAGGTCGTGCCCGGCCCGAACAACCCCGAGCAGCTCGTGGCCTACCTCAAGCGGGAGAAGGCATGAGCGGCGTCGTCGACGCGAAGCTGGCCGAGCTCGGCCTGACCCTGCCCGAGGTCGTCCCGCCGCTGGCCACGTACCAGCCGGCCGTGCGGTCGGGTGCCTACGTCTACACCGCGGGCCAGCTCCCGATGGTCAAGGGCAGCATGCCGGTCACCGGCAAGGTCGGCGCCGAGGTCTCGCCGGAGCAGGCCAAGGAACTGGCCGCCACCTGCGCGCTGAACGCCCTGGCCGCCGTCAAGTCGGTCGTCGGTGACCTCGACAAGATCGCACGTGTCGTGAAGGTCGTCGGCTTCGTCGCCTCGGCCCCCGACTTCACGGGTCAGCCGGGCGTGCTGAACGGCGCGAGCGAGCTGCTCGGCGCCGTCCTCGGCGAGAAGGGCGTGCACGCCCGCAGCGCGGTCGGCGTGACGGTCCTGCCGCTCGACGCGCCCGTCGAGGTCGAGATCCAGGTCGAGCTGGTCGCCGGAGCCTGACCCGCGCGGGGAGCGGTACGGGCGCGGGGCGCTGCCCCCAGGGCTTCGCCCCGGCCCCGTCCCGCTCCCCGTCGCGGGAGCCGAGGCGGCCCGGGGCTGCGCCCCCGGGCCCGGCAGGCGCACCCCGGCTCGCTGTCCTGCCCGATCGGGGGACCGTACGGCTCCCCGGAGGTGCCCGCCGCGTGGCGGGCACCGGGTGGGGCCCTCGAACATCGGGCCGGATGGCCGTAGCATCCGGCCATGCCGAATGGTCAGCAGCAGCCCCCCGCCGGGGGCCAGTGGTACCCGCCCGAGTGGCCCGACCGCATCCGCGCGCTCGCGGACGGCTCGCTCACCCCGGTGCAGCCGCGGCTCGCCGCCACTGTGATGCTCCTGCGCGACACCCCGGACGGGCCCGTCGTCCACATGCTGCGCAGGAGGGCCTCCATGGCCTTTGCCGGCGGTGCGTACGCCTACCCGGGCGGCGGGGTCGACCCCCGCGACGAGGAGCACCACGTCGGCTGGGCGGGCCCCTCCCAGGCGGACTGGGCGGCCCGGCTCGGGACCGATCCGCGCACCGCCCAGGCCATCGTGTGCGGCGCCGTACGGGAGACCTTCGAGGAGGCGGGCGTCCTGCTCGCCGGCCCGGCCCCGGACACGGTCGTCGGCGACACCACCGGCGACGACTGGGAGGCGGACCGGCAGGCCCTCGTGGCGCGGGAGCTGTCCTTCGCGGACTTCCTCGAACGCCGCGGCCTGTGGCTGCGCTCCGACCTGCTCGGGGCGTGGGCGCGCTGGATCACCCCCGAGTTCGAGCCGCGCCGCTACGACACCTGGTTCTTCGTCGCCGCCCTCCCCGAGGGCCAGCGCACCCGCAACGCCTCCACCGAGGCCGACCGGACCGTCTGGATCCGCCCGGCCGACGCGGCCGGCGGCTACGACAAGGGCGAGCTGCTGATGATGCCGCCCACCATCTCCACCCTGCGCTCCCTGGAGCCGTACGGGAGCGCCGCGGACGCGCTCACCGCGGCCGCCGCCCAGGACCTCGCCCCGGTGCTGGCCCAGGCCGCGCTGGAGGGCGGCGAGGTGGTGCTCAGCTGGCCCGGCCACGACGAGTTCACCAAGCGCGTCCGCCTCGGCCGCCCCGGAGGCCCCGCATGAGCGACGCCGTCGCCCTGCCGGGACAGCCCCGCGGGTTCGTCACCTCCGGGCCGGCGACCGCCCGCGCGGTGAACGTACTGGCCCCCAACGCCTCCGCGATGACCCTGGACGGCACCAACACCTGGCTGGTGTCCGAGCCCGGCTCGGACCTCGCCGTCGTCATCGACCCGGGCCCGCTGGACGAGGCACACCTGCGGGCGGTCATCGCCACCGCCGAGGAGGCGGGCAAGCGGGTCGCGCTCACCCTGCTCACCCACGGCCACCCGGACCACGCGGAGGGCGCCGGCCGCTTCGCCGAACTCACCGGCACCAAGGTCCGCGCGCTGGACCCGGCCCTGCGCCTCGGCGACGAGGGCCTGGCCGCCGGGGAAGTGATCCGGACCGGCGGGCTGGAGCTGCGCGTGGTCCCGACCCCGGGGCACACCAGCGACTCGCTCTGCTTCCACCTGCCGGCCGACCGGGCGGTGCTGACCGGCGACACCGTCCTCGGCCGCGGCACCACGGTGGTCGCGCACCCCGACGGCCGCCTCGGCGACTATCTGGACTCCCTGCGCCGCCTGCGCTCGCTCACCGTGGACGACGGGGTGCACACGGTCCTGCCGGGGCACGGGCCGGTCCTGGAGGACGCACAGGGCGCCGTCGAGTACTACCTCGCCCATCGGGCGCACCGGCTGGCGCAGGTCGAGACGGCTGTCGAGAACGGCTTCACCAGCCCCGAGGCGGTCGTCGCCCAGGTGTACGCGGACGTGGACCGCTCCCTGTGGCCGGCGGCGCTGTGGTCCGTACGGGCTCAGCTCGAGTACCTTCAAGATCACGGACTGATCCCCGGAGGGCCCGAATGAACACTGTGTTCCTGCTCGTGATGCTCATAGGCACGGCCGGGTGGATCACCTCGACGGTGTCGCTGCGCCTGAAGAGCCTCCAGACGCAGGCGGACCGGGCGGAGCGCCGCCTGGCGCTTGTGCTGGACCACCTGGGCATCGAGGAGCCGGAGCCGGCGGGCATGGACGAGGTGCGGGCCCTGGTCCGGGAGGACCGGCCGATCTCGGCGATCAAGAGCTACCGCCGCATCACCGGCGCGGGCCTGGCGGAGGCCAAGCTGGCCGTCGAGGCCCTCGCCGTCACCGAGAAGAAGGACTAGAGGCGTCCGGCGGGGCGTCCGGCGAGGCGTGGGGCGCGGCAGGAGGCCGGCGGCGCGTCTTCGTGCCGTGGCGCGCCGTGTACTCGTCCGCGAGCCACGGCCCCAGGTCCTCGACGTAACCGCCCGGCACGGCCGGGTCCTCGACCGGATCCAGCGCCACCGCGGCAGCGGCCCGCATCTGGGCGGCGCGCTGCGGGTAGTAGGCGCCGAAGACCTCCGCGGACTCGGTCAGATCGCCGGTCCAGCCGCCCCACCGCGGCATGACCAGGGTGAATCCCGTGCGGACCAGGCGCCGGGCGAAGAGGCGGCTCAGCCGCCGGTACTCCTCCGGGGCCGAGGCCTCCCGGAGCCGCCTGCGCCACTCGGGCAGGAGCGCGGCGAGGTCGCCGTTGGTCTCACGGGCGAGCAGGCTGTCCGGGCGGTAGCGCGGCAGGTGCTCGGCCAGGTCCGCGCCGAGCAGCGGGGTGCACAGGCAGGCGAGGAACCAGCCCAGGTCGAATCGTTCCTCCTCGCTCAGCACGGCGTCCTTGTCGTGGAGCAGGACCGCGACCCCGTCGATCTGCTCGAAGTCCTCGTCGAGACCGCGCGCGAGGACCTCGGCGGTGTCGCGGTCGTCGTCCGAGGGCGCATGGTGCAGGACGAGCAGCAGGCCGAGGTCGGAGCGCCCGGGCCGGGCCGTCCCGCGCGGCACGGAGCCGTACAGGTACGCGCTGTGCAGCCGTCGCCCGTACGCCTCGGCCGTGCGCTCGCGCGCGGCGGCCACGACCTCGCGGAACTCGCCCCGCACCTGTCCGAGGGAGCCCTCCCGCTCGAAGTACCCGTACGCGTCCAGACCCCTGCGCTCCATGCTTCCACTGTGCACAGGCCGGCCCCGTCGGCGTACGAGGCGCGGGGGACGCGGCCCCGCCGACGGGCGCGCGGCGGGCACGCAGAAGGGCCCTGCCCGGTGCGGACAGGACCCTTCTGGCGGGGTGCCGAAGACGTCAGCGTGAGCGCTTCGCGAGGCGCTCCACATCCAGCAGGATCACCGCGCGCGCTTCCAGGCGGAGCCAGCCGCGGCCCGCGAAGTCGGCCAGGGCCTTGTTCACGGTCTCGCGCGAGGCGCCCACGAGCTGTGCGAGCTCTTCCTGCGTGAGGTCGTGCACCACGTGGATGCCCTCCTCCGACTGCACGCCGAAGCGGCGCGACAGGTCGAGGAGCGCCCGCGCCACGCGGCCGGGAACGTCGGAGAAGACCAGGTCGGACATCTGGTCGTTGGTCTTGCGCAGGCGCCGGGCGACGGCGCGCAGCAGCGCGGTCGCGACCTCGGGCCGGGCGTTCAGCCACGGCTGGAGGTCGCCGTGGCCGAGGCCGAGCAGCTTGACCTCGGTCAGCGCGGTGGCGGTGGCGGTGCGCGGGCCCGGGTCGAAGAGCGACAGCTCGCCGATCAGCTCGCCGGGGCCGAGGACGGCCAGCATGTTCTCGCGGCCGTCGGGGGAGGTGCGGTGCAGCTTCACCTTGCCCTCGGTCACGACATACAGCCGGTCGCCGGGGTCGCCCTCGTGGAACAGGGCGTCACCGCGTGCGAGGGTCACCTCGCCCATGGAGGCGCGGAGCTCCGCGGCCTGCTCGTCATCGAGCGCCGCGAAGAGCGGGGCGCGCCGCAGAACGTCGTCCACGAGTCTCTCTCCTATGTCGACCAGCTCAGGGGACCGCTCCCCATTTTGCCGGACGGCTCAAACAGTGCGATCAATCACAAGGATGCCGGACGGACGGGCGTGCTGTGCGGCGAGAGGCCAATCGGAGTGGTGTTACCTGAGGTCCGGGCGGGTGTCAGCGCCCGGCCTTAGGCTGGCCGGGTGTCCAATAAGCCGGTGAGAGCACAGGCCAAGGGGTCCGCAGGAGTGACGGACGCCCAAAATTCAGCCGTGGGCGAACAAGCGCCTTCGAAGGTGCCCCCGAAGGCCGCGACCGCCCCTCAGGGCAAAGTTTCGGCCAAGAAACCGACGTCGGCCAAGCCGGAATCCCGCCTGGCCATGGTGCGCCGGGCGCGCCGCATCAACCGGGAGCTGGCCGAGACCTACCCGTACGCCCATCCGGAGCTCGACTTCCGCAATCCCTTCGAGCTCCTCGTCGCGACGGTGCTGTCCGCGCAGACCACCGACCTTCGGGTGAACCAGACGACCCCGGCCCTCTTCGCGGCCTATCCGACCCCCGAGGACATGGCCGCGGCCGTCCCCGAGGATCTGGAGGAGCTCATCCGCCCGACCGGGTTCTTCCGGATGAAGGCCCGGTCGCTGATGGGCCTGTCGCAGGCGCTGCGGGACGAGTACGGCGGGGAGGTGCCGGGCCGGCTGGAGGACCTGGTGAAGCTGCCGGGCGTAGGCCGCAAGACCGCCAACGTGGTCCTCGGCAACGCGTTCGGCGTTCCCGGGATCACCGTGGACACCCACTTCGGCCGGCTGGTGCGCCGCTGGAAGTGGACCGAGCAGGAGGACCCGGAGAAGGTCGAGGCGGAGATCTGCGCGATCTTCCCGAAGAGCGAGTGGACGATGCTCTCGCACCGGGTCGTCTTCCACGGCCGCCGCATCTGCCACGCCCGCAAGCCCGCCTGCGGGGCCTGCCCGATCGCCCCGCTCTGCCCGGCGTACGGGGAGGGCGAGACGGACCCGGAGAAGGCGAAGAAGCTGCTCAAGTACGAGAAGGGCGGCCAGCCGGGCCAGCGGCTGAGCCCGCCCCCGGACTACCCGGGCCTGCCGGCCCCGCCGTTGGGCGCGGGCGCCGTGCAGGAGGCGCGGGAGTCGTCGCGGGAGTCCTAGGCGGGAGTCCTAGGAACGATTCGGTACCCGGACCGCGTTTGCGGTGTGGGAGACGCTGTTGACAGTAGAACGCGGACAGAGGTGCCTATGACGCGCGGTACACGGGACGAGGCCGGAGTCACTGCGGGAGTGCGCGAGGGGGGCGGCCCGGCCGTCACCACCGCCGGACTGCCCGACTGGCTCGATCCCGTCGTCCAGGCCGTCCGGACCGTGGAGCCGCGGCAGCTGAGCCGGTTCCTGCCGCCCGAGGACGGGCGGGGACGGCAGTCCGCCGTCCTCATCCTCTTCGGCGAGGGCGTCCGGGGCCCGGAGCTGCTGCTGATGGAGCGCGCCGGCACCCTCCGCTCGCACGCGGGCCAGCCGTCCTTCCCGGGCGGCGCGCTGGACCCGCAGGACGGGGATCCGCAGACCACCGGCCCGCTGTCGGCCGCGCTGCGGGAGGCCGAGGAGGAAACGGGACTTGATCCTTCCGGTGTTCAGCTCTTCGGGGTGCTGCCCCGGCTCTACATCCCGGTCAGCGAGTTCGTCGTGACCCCGGTCCTGGGCTGGTGGCACACCCCGAGCCCCGTCGGCGCCGTGGACCTGGCCGAGACGGCCCGGGTGTTCACGGTTCCGGTGGCCGATCTCACTGATCCCGAACACCGGGTCACGACCGTCCACCCGCGGGGCCACCTGGGGCCCGGTTTCACCGTCGAATCGGCCCTCGTCTGGGGTTTCACAGCAGGAGTGATCGACCGGATCCTGCACTTCGCCGGCTGGGAACGTCCGTGGGACCGATCACGCCAGGTCCCGCTCGACTGGCACGCGTGAGACGGTGGCCCACGTGAACGTGCTGGACATCCTGTTGCTGCTCGCCGCCGTGTGGTTCGCGATCGTCGGCTACCGCCAGGGCTTCGTCGTCGGCATCCTGTCGGTGATCGGCTTCCTGGGCGGTGGCCTCATCGCGGTGTCCCTGCTCCCGCTGGTCTGGGACCGAATGACCGACGACGGCACCCAGGTGTCCACCACGGTCGTCGTCATCACCGTGGTCGCGATCATCGTCTGCGCCTCGATCGGCCAGGCCCTGACCACCCACCTCGGAAGCAGACTCCGGCGCCAGATCACGTGGTCGCCGGCGCGCGCGCTCGACGCCACCGGCGGCGCCCTGGTCAACGTCGTCGCGATGCTGCTCGTGGCCTGGATGATCGGACTCCTGCTCGCCCAGACCTCGCTGCCCTCGGTGGCCAGGGAAGTCCGCAACTCCAAGGTGCTCCTCGGGGTGTCACAGGTCCTTCCCCACCAGGCCGAGGGCTGGTTCTCGGACTTCTCCTCGGCCCTTGAACGCAACGGCTTCCCGCAGGTGTTCAGCCCGTTCTCCAACGAGCCCATCACCGAGGTGAGGGCGCCCGACCCGGCGCTCGCCACCAGCCCCGTCGCGGACGTGGCCAAGCGCTCGATCGTGAAGGTCGTCGGTACGGCGCCCAGCTGCAGCAAGGTGCTGGAGGGCACGGGCTTCGTCTTCGCGCCCGGCAAGGTCATGACCAACGCGCACGTCGTCGGCGGCGTCAGCGAGCCGACCGTGCAGATCGGCGGCGAGGGCAAGCTCTACGACGGCAAGGTCGTGCTCTACGACTGGGAGCGCGACATCGCCGTCCTGGACGTGCCCAAGCTGAAGGCACCGCCGCTGGAGTTCACCGACAAGGACGCTGCGAGCGGGAGCGACGCGATCGTCGCCGGCTTCCCGGAGAACGGCGCGTACGACGTCCGCTCGGCCCGCGTCCGCGGCCGGATCAATGCCAACGGACCTGACATCTACCACCGCGGCACTGTCCGACGGGACGTCTACTCACTGTTCGCGACGGTCCGCCAGGGCAACTCCGGCGGCCCGCTGCTCACGCCCGAGGGCAAGGTGTACGGGGTGGTGTTCGCGAAGTCCCTCGACGACCCGAACACCGGCTACGCGCTGACCGTGGACGAGATCAGCGACGACATCCAGAACGGCCGGACCGCCCAGCGCCGGGTCGAGAGCCAGGGCTGCGCCCTCTGAAGCGGCGCCCCCGCCGGGCCCCTACGTCCGTGGATGCCGCAGGCGTGCGGAGACCCATCGGGCCCGGCGGCGCAGGATGCGGGGGATCCCCAGGTGTGGGTCGTGGCCGTGCCGGCCGGCCCTCTCATGCGCGCCCGGCGTAGCGGCCGAGCGGCGTTCGTGCGCGGTGTCACCGTAGTCGTGCGTCCAGCTCATACTCCGTGCTGTGCCCGGGCCCCAAGGTCCGTAACCCCTCACGGGGCGGCCAATTGGCCTATGCGCCGGGCATTTGAATGCCCGTAAGACGAAAGGACGACTGAACTGCCGTTCGTACGAGGCGCGGTCAGCGGTCCGGCTCGGGGTCCTTCAGCCAGTTCACCAGCTCGGTCGAGAAGGCGGCGGGGTCCTCCTCGTGCGGGAAGTGCCCGAGCCCGTCGAACAGCCGCCACCGGTACGGGGCTTCGACGTACTCGCCGGATCCGGCGGCGCTGCGGGTGCGCATCACCGGGTCGAGCGAACCGTGCAGGTGCAGCGTGGGCACCCGTACCGGCCGCTTCATGCGCCGGTTGAACTGGAGCCCGTCGGGCCGGGCCATCGACCGCATCATCCAGCGGTACGGCTCGATCGAGCAGTGCGCGGTGGACGGGATGCACATGGCCCGCCGGTACACCGCGAGGTCCTCCTCCTCGGGAGGCCGCGGCCCCGACCAGTCGCGGATCAGGTCGCCCACGAGGGCCCCGCCGTCGGCGACGAGCTGCCGCTCGGGCACGAACGGCCGCTGAAAGCCCCAGATGTGCGAACTCGCCCGGGTCTGCCCGAAGTCCGACAGCATCGCCGAGCGCCACCGCCGGGGGTGCGGCATCGAGGAGACGACGAGGCGGCGCACCAGCTTGGGCCGCATCACGGCCGCCGTCCAGGCGAGGTATCCGCCGAGATCGTGCCCGACGAGTGCGGCGTCCGGCTCGCCGAGGGACCGTACGACCCCGGTGATGTCGAGGGCCAGGTTGGCGGGGTCGTAGCCGCGCGGGGTGCGGTCGCTGCCGCCGACCCCGCGCAGGTCCATGGCGACGGCCCGGTACCCGGCGTCGGCGAGCGCGGTCAGCTGGTGCCGCCAGGTCCACCAGAACTGCGGGAAGCCGTGCAGCAGCAGCACCAGCGGTCCGTCACCGAGCTCGGCGACGTGGAAGCGCGCGCCGTTGGCGGCCACGTCCCGGTGCGTCACCGCTTGCCCGCCGGGGAGGTCGAGCCGCACCGCCGTGGCAGCGGTGGGCGGAATGCTGGGGTCCGGCGTGGGCGCTGTCATGAGGACGAGCGTGCCACACCCACAGCCTTGTCACTCACCGGCCGCGGGTGCGGCTTGACGGTCCCGACCAGCGCGGCGGTCTGCTTGACCGAGGCGATGGACTTCTCCGGCGGCTTGACCTTCTTGAACTTCCGTACGGCGATCAGCGCGAGGATGCCCGCGATCAGCAGGAACGCACCGCCGACGATCAGGAAGGACCAGGCGAGCCCGAGCCCGAGGTTGTGGATCCCGTACGCCGCGGCGAAGGTCAGCACCGGGAGCGAGAAGGCCGCGAACACTCCCGCGGCGGCGATGGAGGCGGAGCCGGCGCCCACGCGCTTGGCGTCCTCGCGGAGTTCCGCCTTGGCCAGGGCGATCTCGTCGTGAACCAGGGCGGACATCTCGGCGGTGGCCGAGGCGACCAGCTGGCCGAGTGTGCGCTCGGCTCCCTGCGCCTCTTGGTCCACTGCGCTCATCGCTCTCTCCCTCTGTCGTCTGCTGCCGGGCGGCTGTCCCCGCGGCCATCGCCCGGCCGGCGTGCCGCTGTCGTGCGTCGGTCCAGCGTCTTCACTCAGATCATGCCGGACGGTCGGCCTCGGTGGTGGACCCGGCTGCGGTTCGCAGCGCGGCGGCGGCCGCCTTCTCCGCCTTGCGGCGGTGTTCCGCGGCCCGCTCCTCGTAGATCTTCGCCATCCGCAGGTGGTACTCGGGCCGCTCCTCCTCGTAGATGTCCGGGATGCCGTCGTGGTCCTCGTCGCGCTCCTCGGCCTCGATGAGCTCCCGGTAGCGGCGGTTGCGGAGCTTGAGCAGGACGCATGCGAGCGTGGCGGCGATGAGGGAGCCGATCAGGACGGCGGCCTTGATCTCGGACGTGAGGGCCTCGTCGCCCTCGAAGGCGAGCTCGCCGATGAGGAGGGAGACGGTGAAACCGATACCGGCGAGCGTGGCCACGGCGAACACGTCGGGCCAGGTCAGGTCCTCGTTCAGCTCGGCCTTGGTGAAGCGGGCGGCCAGCCAGGTCCCGCCGAAGATGCCCGCGGCCTTGCCGACGACGAGGCCGAGGATCACACCGAGGGTCTCGGGGCGGGTGAAGACCTGGGCGATGGCCTCGTCGGAGAGGGAGACCCCGGCGGAGAAGAGCGCGAAGAGGGGTACGGCGAGACCGGCCGAGACGGGCCGGACGAGGTGCTCGATGTGCTCGCCGGGAGAGGTCTGCTCGCCTTCCGCGCGGGTGCACCGGAGCATCAGGCCCATGGCGACGCCGGCGATGGTGGCGTGGACGCCGCTGTTGTACATCAGGCCCCAGACGACCAGGGCGAGCGGAACGTAGACGTACCAGCCGCGGACGCCGCGTCGCAGCAGGAACCAGAAGAGGACCAGTCCCACGAGCGCGCCGCCGAGTGCCAGGAAGTCGATCTCGCTGGTGAAGAACACCGCGATGATCAGGATGGCGAAGAGGTCGTCGACGACGGCGAGGGTCAGCAGGAAGGCGCGCAGGGCCGAGGGCAGGGAGGTGCCGATGACGGCGAGGACCGCGAGCGCGAAGGCGATGTCGGTGGCCGTGGGGACGGCCCAGCCGTCCATCGATCCGTTGCCCGTGACGTTGACCAGAACGTAGACGAGCGCGGGCACGGCCATGCCGCAGAGGGCGGCGATCACCGGGAGGGCGGCCGCCTTGGGGTCGCGCAGGTCGCCCGCGACGAGCTCGCGCTTGAGCTCGATGCCGGCGACGAAGAAGAAGACGGCGAGGAGCCCGTCGGCCGCCCAGTGCTGAAGCGAGAGGTCCAGGCCGAGGGAGGCGGGGCCGATGTGGAAGGACCGCACGCTGGCGTAGCTGTCGGAGATGGCGGGGATGTTGGCCCACAGCAGGGCGACGATCGCGGCCACGAGCAGCAGCACACCGCCGACCGTCTCGGCGCGCAGGGCATCGGCGATGAAGCGGCTCTCGGTCAGCGAGAGGCGGCCGAGCAGCTTGCGGCTCTTGTGGTCGGTGGGGTCGGGCGCGGCCACGAGGGCACCTCCGGGGCTGTCGGACGGCATGACGGAACTCGTTGCCGACCAGACTTCCCGGCGCACCCTGAGTCTTTATCTTTACGCTTTCAATATTTTACAGGGTGTGCGCGAGGATGTTTCCGGCGAACATCACTTTATGTGCGAAAGGGGCACCCGGCGCGTCGCGCCGCATGCCCCTTCCCTCGTGTGCCGCCGAGGTGGCGACCGGCCGCGGTGGCCGACGCCGACCTGTCAGTCGTCGCTGCCGGCTGCCGGGAGCTTGCTCTGGATCAGGTCCATGACCGAGGAGTCGGCCAGCGTGGTGACGTCGCCGACCGCGCGGTTCTCCGCGACATCGCGCAGCAGACGGCGCATGATCTTGCCCGAGCGGGTCTTCGGCAGCTCCTGGACCGGCAGGATCCGCTTGGGCTTGGCGATCGGGCCGAGCGTGCTGCCCACGTGGTTGCGCAGGTCCGCGACCAGGCTCTCGGTCTCGGAGGCGCTGCCGCGCAGGATGACGAAGGCCACGATGGCCTGGCCGGTGGTCTCGTCGGCGGCGCCGACCACGGCCGCCTCGGCGACCGACGAGTGCGAGACGAGCGCCGACTCGACCTCGGTGGTCGAGATGTTGTGGCCGGACACCAGCATCACGTCGTCCACCCGGCCCAGCAGCCAGATGTCGCCGTCGTCGTCCTTCTTGGCGCCGTCGCCCGCGAAGTACTTGCCCTCGAAACGCGACCAGTAGGTGTCGATGAAGCGCTGGTCGTCGCCCCAGATGGTGCGCAGCATCGACGGCCACGGCTCGGTGAGGACCAGGTAGCCGCCCCCGCCGTTCGGGACCTCGTGCGCCTCGTCGTCCACGACGGTGGCGGCGATCCCGGGCAGGGCGCGCTGGGCGGAGCCCGGCTTGGTGTGCGTGACGCCCGGCAGCGGGGAGATCATCATCGCGCCGGTCTCGGTCTGCCACCAGGTGTCCACGATCGGGCAGCGGTCACCGCCGATGTGCTTGCGGTACCAGACCCAGGCCTCGGGGTTGATCGGCTCGCCGACCGAGCCCAGGACGCGCAGGCTCGACAGGTCGAACTTCGCGGGGATGTCGTCGCCCCACTTCATGAACGTGCGGATGGCCGTGGGCGCCGTGTAGAGGATCGTGACGCCGTACTTCTGCACGACCTCCCAGAAGCGGCCCTGGTGCGGGGTGTCGGGCGTGCCCTCGTACATCACCTGCGTGGCGCCGTTCGCGAGCGGCCCGTAGACGATGTAGGAGTGCCCGGTCACCCAGCCGATGTCGGCCGTGCACCAGTAGACGTCGCTCTCCGGCTTCAGGTCGAAGACCGCGTGGTGGGTGTACGCCGCCTGGGTGAGGTAGCCGCCGGAGGTGTGCAGGATGCCCTTGGGCTTACCCGTCGTCCCCGAGGTGTAGAGGATGAACAGCGGGTGCTCGGCCTCGAAGGCCTGCGGGGTGTGCTCGGCGGACTGGCGGCCGACCAGCTCGTGCCACCAGACGTCGCGGCCCTCGGTGAAGGCGGTGTCCTGGCCGGTGCGGCGTACGACGAGCACGTGCTCGACCTGCGGGCACTTGGCGACGGCCTCGTCGATGGCGGGCTTGAGGGCGCTGGGCTTGCCGCGGCGGTAGCCGCCGTCGGCGGTGATGACCAGCTTGGCGTCGGCGTCCTGGATGCGGGAGGCGACGGCGTCGGCGGAGAACCCGCCGAAGACCACGGAGTGCGCGGCGCCGATGCGGGCGCACGCGAGCATGGCGACGACCGCCTCGGGGATCATCGGGAGGTAGACGGCGACGCGGTCACCGGCCTCGACGCCCAGCTCGGTGAGGGCGTTGGCGGCCCTGGAGACCTCGTCCTTGAGGTCGGCGTAGGTGATCGCGCGGCTGTCGCCGGGCTCGCCCTCGAAGTGGATGGCGACGCGGTCGCCGTTGCCGGCCTCGACGTGGCGGTCCACGCAGTTGTACGCGACGTTCAGCTTGCCGTCGGCGAACCACTTGGCGAAGGGCGGGTTCGTCCAGTCGAGCGTCTCGGTCGGCTCGGCGGCCCAGGTCAGCCGCCGGGCCTGGTCGGCCCAGAAGCCCAGCCGGTCCGCGTCGGCCTGTGTGTACGCAGCCTCTTTCACATTGGCGGCGGCGGCCAGATCGGCAGGCGGTGCGAACCGCCGCTCCTCCTTGAGCAGATTGGCCAGGCTCTCGTTGCTCACGACATCTCCCTTTCCCAGGGTGTCCGTTGTGTCCCCGGGCATAGCTCATCAGTCGGCGGCCCGGGTGACAAGGGGTAACCTGAAATTGGTTTAGACCTATATCATGCAGACGGCCCGCCCGAGAACGGCGTGCGAAGGGCCCCTCCCCGCTGCAGGGCGCGGGAAGGGGCCAATCGATGGCACGGATACCGGAGGTTACCGGTTCAGGCGTGCTGGCCGACGGTGTCGAAGACCCTGCAGTCGAAGAAGTCCTCACCCTCCGACAGCAGGTAGGCCTGGGCCTCGCCCACGTGGAAGTACATCCCGTGCAGCTCCAGGGTGCCCTCGGCGAGCCGCCTGGCCACCGATTCGTGGGCCCTCAGGTGCTCCAGCTGCTGGACCACATTGGTCAGGCACAGCTGCTCCACGGCGTCGGCGGGGAGTCGGCCCGAGATCCGGGCCCAGGCGTGGTGGCGGCTGGCCATCCGCTCCAGGCTGGGCAGCCCGTGCCGCAGCCAGCGGCGCAGCGGGGTCACCGCGACCCCGGGCGCGGAGCTGAGCAGGGCCTGCATGGCTCCGCAGCCCGAATGCCCGCAGACCGTGATGCTGTCGACCTTCAGCACGTCGACCGCGTACTCGATGGCCGCCGCGACGGAGTCGTCCGTGGACTCCGTACCGGGCAGCGGCACGAGATTGCCGACGTTGCGGACGGTGAACAGGTCTCCCGGGCCGCTCGCCGTGATCATGCTGGTCACCAGCCGGGAGTCCGCGCAGGTGATGAAGAGCTGCGAGGGCCGCTGTCCCTCGCGGGCCAGCCGGGCCAGCTCGTCCCGTACGTGGGGTGCGGTGTCCCGCTGGAAGGCGCTGATCCCGCTGGCCAGTTGGCCCGCGCCGCGCCGCCGGGGCGCCGGCGCGGCGTCCGGCACCCCGCCGTCTCCGGCTCCGTCCTCCCTGTCCGCGGCCGCCTCGGCCGCTGCCGCCATGGTCGCCGCCGTGGCCGCGGCCGTACGGGTGCTCGTGGCGCGGTGGTCGCAGTGGTTCTGCCAGGGGGTCCAGGGGCGGCAGCACTGGTGCGTCCCGCGGTGATGGCCGCGCCTGGACCGGTCGGCCTGGTGGCCGCCCTCGGGAGGGCGGGTGCCGTGGCCGTGATCGCCCCCGTGGCCCCCGTCGGGCTCGCCCGCTCCCTCCGCTCCGTCCGGCCCGGCGGTGGGCCCGGTCCTGCCGGCCGCGGCCGGGTCCGCCCCGTTGATCCGGGCGGCCTGCCCCGAGCGGCCGGTGACCTCCAGGGTTCCCCCGTGCGCCAGATGGGACTGCTGCCAGTCCTGGATCGTCTCGTAGGCCGCGTGGTCCATGAAGGAGCCGTCGAGCTCGACCACGGCGTGCGCCTCGTGCGGGATCTGGTTCAGCGCCCGGCTCAGCCGCGGCACCGCCAGGAAGGTCAACTGCCCGCGGGCCCGTACCCGGTGGACGCCGCTGTCCAGCCGCTCCAGGGTGATCCTGGTCCGGGCCAGCCGGTGCAGTGCCAGGGCGACGGCCACCGCGATGCCCACGGCCACGCCCTCCAGCACCCCGCCGAGCACCACGGCCACGATGGTCGTCCCGTAGACGAGCGCCTCCCGGTGCCGGGTGACACTGCGCATGTGCGTGACGCTGACCATCTGCACGCCCACGGCCATCACCAGGGCGGCCAGCGTGGCCAGCGGGATCAGGTCGAGCAGGGGAACCAGCAGGAAGGCCGCGAGCAGGACCCAGAAACCGTGCATCATCGACGACTTCCGGCTGACCGCACCGGATTTGACGTTCGCCACGCTGCGCACGGCCACACCGGTGATGGGCAGGCCGCCCAGGGCCCCGGAGACGATGTTCGCCGCGCCCTGCCCGCGCAGTTCCCGGTCGAGGTCGGCGCGCGGCGGGCGCTTGTCCGTGCCCCGTTCGGAGGCGATCAGCTTGTCGGTCGCGACCGCGGAGAGCAGGGACTCCACGCTGCCGACCAGGGTGATGGTCAG
Source organism: Streptomyces sp. NPDC060232 (assembly GCF_042726555.1). Lineage (NCBI taxonomy): Bacteria > Bacillati > Actinomycetota > Actinomycetes > Kitasatosporales > Streptomycetaceae > Streptomyces > Streptomyces sp. NPDC060232. The sequence goes on from NZ_JBHXAG010000004.1 coordinate 102,013, forward strand.
GACGGCGGCGATGAGACCGAGAACCGGCCCTTCGGGCATCTCGGGAAGGGCGTGGCTGCGCCAGGACGGCAGGTCCACCCGGGGCAGGCTCAGCCCGGCCAGTGCGGCGAAGACGGTGGCCGTGGCGACGGCGGCGAGGGGCGCCGGCACCTTGCGCAGGGCGCGGCCCGTCCGCCCGGGCAGCCGCGGCCAGCCGAGCAGGACGACCAGGGTCAGTGCGCTGACCCCGAGCGCCACCGGGTGCAGGTCCGCCAACTGGGCGGGAAGGCCGAGGACGTTCGCCACGGCCGAGCTCTGCGGTGTGCCGCCGAGCACGATGTGCAGCTGGGCCAGGGCGATGGTCACACCGATGCCCGCGAGCATGCCGTGCACGATGGCCGGGCTGACCATGAGCGCGGACCGGGCGGTGCGCAGGGCGGCGAGGCCGAGCTGGCAGGCGCCGGCCAGCACGGTGATGGCGCACGTGGTGCGCCATCCGTACCGCTGGATCAACTCGGCCGTGACCACGGTGAGGCCGGCGGCGGGCCCGCTGACCTGGAGCGGTGCACCGCCCAGGCGCCCGGCGACGATCCCGCCCACCGCAGCCGCGACCAGGCCGGCCTGGAGCGGGGCTCCGGTGGCCAGGGCGATGCCGAGGGAGAGCGGGATGGCGATCAGGAAGACGGTGATGGAGGCGGAGAGGTCCGCTGGAAGGTCTTTGCGAACCCCTCGGGGTGTGGGTGTGGGGGAAATGGCTGTCATGGGGTCCCGTCTCCTCGGGGATGAGGGGTGAAGCGGCGGGAGTCTCAACACTCAGTAAATGGACGGTAATGGAGAGTAAAGATGAGCAGTGGATAATTCGGGCAAATGGCCTATGAATTAGCACTCAAGGGTGATTAAGCATTTTGTCCGGCTTGTCATACCTTCCTCGCGTTGGACCGCATGGGACGTTGCGGCGCAGAAGTCCTGCGATGGAACTGCGAGGGAGAGGTGGGGCGGATGATCGCCGCCACGAAGAAGATCGCCGGCGGCCTGGTCGCCACGGCGCTGGTTCTGGGCGTCGCCGGGTGCACCGCCTCGGAACCCGCGAAGTCCCCGCCCGCCGGCGGCCCGAACGCGCGCAAGGCCCCCCCGGAGGCGCCCGGCAGCGTCAACCGCCCCATCGGCGACGGTTCGACCGCGTACACCGGGCCGCAGCCGAACGTGGTGAAGCCGCAGAAGCTGAAGCCGGGCGAGAAGCCCCCGCAGTTCGTGGTGTTCTCGTGGGACGGGGCCGGCGAAGACAGCCAGAAACTCTTCTCGCACTTCCGCGAGGTGGGCAAGAAGTACAACGCCCGCATGACGTACTTCCTCAGCGGTGTGTACATGCTTCCGGAGGAGAAGCGTTTCCTCTACACCGCTCCGCAGCACGCGCCCGGCCGCTCCGACATCGGCTTCGGCGACCTCCAGGGCATCAAGGACACTGCCGCCCAGGTCCGCGCGGCCTGGCTGGAAGGCAACGAGATCGGCACCCACTTCAACGGGCACTTCTGCGGGCCCGACGGCGGCGTCGGCACCTGGTCCGTGGACGAGTGGAAGAGCGAGATCAACCAGGCCAAGTCCTTCGTCAAGAACTGGAAGACCAACGCGGGCCTGAAGCAGGAGGAGGCGCTCCCCTTCGACTACGACAAGGAGCTCGTCGGCGCGCGCACGCCCTGCCTCGAAGGCCAGAAGAACTTCATGCTGGCGGCGAAAGGCATGGGCTTCCGCTACGACTCCAGCGGGATCAGCAAGCAGATCTGGCCCAAGAAGACGGACGGGCTCTGGGACATCCCGCTGCAGCTGGTGCCCATGCCGGGCCGCGCCTTCGACACGCTGAGCATGGACTACAACTACATGGTCAACCAGTCCGGTACGACCTCGCAGGGCGATCCCTCGCAGCACACCTACTGGGGCGACCAGATGCGTGACGGTCTGCGCCAGGCCTTCGACCGCGCCTACCAGGGCAACCGTGCCCCCCTGATCATCGGCAACCACTTCGAGTCCTGGAACGGCGGCACCTACATGCGCGCCGTCGAGGAGTCGATCAAGGGCATGTGCACCCAGGAGGAGGTCCGCTGCGTGCCGTTCCGGGAGCTGGTGGACTGGCTGGAAGCCCAGGATCCGAAGGTCCTGGAGTGGATGCGCACCCTCGACGTCGGCGAGGCGCCGAAGGAGGGCTGGGCGAAGTTCCTGACCGCGGGGCCGCCGGCGCCGCCGGCCGCCCCCGCCGGCGTCAAGCCGGCTGCGGAGCCGGCCGATGGGTCTGGGGACGAGGGCTGACGATCTCCTCGGCGCCCGCGCCGCCGTCGAACGCGTCGAGGGTGTCGAGGCCCTCGCGCAGGACGAAATCGGGGTCGACCTGCTCCGCCAGGTCGGCCCCGGTCCTGGCGTTGCCCCAGCTCTGCGCGTTCTTGAGGTGGAAGCTCACCATCTGCTCGGTGTACCGGGCCCAGTCGCGGTGCGCGTACGAGTCGTCGGCGGCGTCCTGGAGTGCCTGGAGGGCGAACCGGTTGGTCGCCTCCAGCAGTTCGAAGGGGGCCGGGCGGCCCTTCTCCACCGCCCGGACCCAGTCGGAGTGCCCGACGGTGACCAGCAGGTCCTCGCCCGCCTCGTCCTGGAGGAACTCGATGTCCTCGGGGCCCTGCACCTTGTTGCCGACGACCTTGAGCGCGACCCCGAAGTCCCGCGCGTACTCCTTGTACTGGCGGTAGACGGAGACGCCCTTGCGGGTCGGTTCGGCGACGAGGAAGGTCACGTCGAAGCGGGTGAACATGCCCGAGGCGAAGGAGTCGGAGCCCGCCGTCATGTCGACGACCACGTACTCGTCCGGTCCGTCGACGAGGTGGTTGAGGCAGAGCTCGACCGCTCCGACCTTGGAGTGGTAGCAGGCCACGCCCAGGTCGGCCTCGGTGAACGGACCGGTGGCCATGAGGCGTACGGGCTCCCCGTCGAGCAGGACCGTGCGCGCGCAGGCCTCGTAGACCGGGTTGTCCTCGGTGACGCGCAGCAGGCGCGAGCCGCGGCCGGGCGGAGTGGTCTTGATCATCGTCTCGGCGGACGCGATGCGCGGGTTGGAACCGCGCAGGTACTCCTTGATCAGGGGCAGGTGCGCGCCCAGGGCGGGCAGCGCGGCCGCCTCGTCCTCGGCGAGCCCGAGCGCGGCGCCCAGGTGCTGGTTGATGTCGGCGTCCACCGCGACGACGGGGGCTTCATTGGCGGCGAGGTGGCGGATGAAGAGGGAGGACAGCGTCGTCTTGCCGCTGCCGCCCTTTCCCACGAAAGCGATCTTCATGTTCACCAAGGGTAGTGGGTGAGTAGCGCTGTGTTGTCAAGGTGAGTGAAGAAGACCACTCCAAGGAGGGGTTGGTGCCATGCCCGCAGTGCGTAGGCTCCCTACTTATGAGTAGCGCTTCTGACCCGTTGGCCGCCCTCGCCGGGCTGCCGGGTGTCGCCGATTCCGTGGATTCCGTACGCAAGGCCGTGGACCGGGTCTACGGGCACCGGGTGATGCGCCGCCGCAGCGGTGAGATCACCTCGGAGGCCGCCCTGCGCGGCGCCCGCGGCAGCGCGGCGCTGTCCGGCGCGGACTGGGCGCTGGAGGAGGTGCGGCGGCGGACCGACTTCGGCGCCGAGCCGGAGGCGCTGACCGTGGGCGCCGCCCTGCGCCTCACGGCGGAGGCCGGCCAGCTGCTGAGCATCTGGCGCCAGTCGCCGCTTCGGGTCCTGGCGCGCCTGCACCTGGTGGCGGTCGGATCGACGGCCGAGGGGGACGTGGTGGGCCGCCCGCGCCTCGCGGGCGAGCCGGTGGTGGAGCCCCTGGTGGAGGCGCCGCTGCCCGGTGCCGACGAGGTGGCAGGCCGGCTGGACGGCCTGTCGCGGCTCATCATCGCGGGCGGTTCCGCCCCGGCCCTGGTCACGGCGTCGGTGGTGCACGGCGAGCTGCTGGCCCTGCGGCCGTTCGGCTCGTACAACGGGCTGGTCGCGCGGGCGGCCGAGCGCATCGTACTGATCAACAGCGGGCTCGACCCCAAGGCGATCTGCCCGGCGGAGGTGGGTCACGCGGAGCAGGGGACCGAGGCCTACCTGGCGGCCTTCGAGGGCTACCTCTCGGGGACGGCGGAGGGCATGGCCGCCTGGATCGGCCACTGCGGCCGTGCGATCGAGCTCGGGGTGCGGGAGTCGACGGCGGTCTGCGAGGCCCTGCAGCGCGGCGCAGCCTGAGCCCTCGCGGGTGCAGGGCCGGTCCAGGGCCCGCACGTGGGGTGCCCGGACATGGGGTGCCCGGACATGGGTTGCGGCGACACCGTCCTGCTTTGGTGTCGCCGCTGGCATTCACGCCCAGGTACCAAGCGTCCTCGAAAATTGCCCATCAGGTCGGGTACTTTGCCCGTCACCTGGTGCGGCTGGCCCGTAATCGACGGGTCGACGTCGCGTGGGTGCTCGGCGTTCATGCGTCGGTCCGTGGGCCTTACTGCGTTTAAAGATGATCCTCTCGGATGTTCTTTGGTCTCGCGGGCCGTTGCTTTATTTGTACTCCGCTTTGCCCCTATGCGAAACCCCTGGCTCCACTTTTTACTTTCCGGGGCGAGCGGGGGTGAACCGGACAGTCCGAATCGGTACAGGTGGGGTAATCAGGCAGAGACGGCCGACAGTGCGGCCCGGCGCCGGCTCGCGTACCAGACCAGCCCGGCGGTGGCGGCGGCGGCGCCCACCGCGGCCGCCGCGATCAGCGCCGGGCGGGCGGGCATCGACAGCCCGGGGAGGCGCTGCTTGAGCCGCACGGGCCGGTTGAAGACCAGGACCGGCCACTCCCGCGCCGCCGCCTCGCGGCGCAGCGCGCGGTCCGGGTTGACGGCGTGCGGGTGTCCGACAGCTTCCAGCATCGGGATGTCGGTCGCCGAGTCGCTGTAGGCGTAGCACCGGGCCAGGTCGTAGCCCTCGGACTCGGCGAGTTCCCGTACGGCCTCCGCCTTGGTGGGCCCGTAGGCGTAGTAGTCGATCTCGCCGGTGAAGCAGCCGTCCTCGCCCACGACCATGCGCGTGGCGACGACCCGGTCGGCGCCGAGCATCTCCCCGATCGGCTCGACCACCTCCGCTCCGGAGGTCGACACGATCACCACGTCGCGGCCGGCCGTGTGGTGGGCCTCGATCAGGGATGCGGCCTCGTCGTAGATGATCGGGTCGATGAGGTCGTGCAGGGTCTCCGCGACGATCTCCCGCACCTGCTGCACGTTCCACCCCTTGCAGAGGGCGGACAGGTACTCCCGCATCCGCTCCATCTGATCGTGGTCGGCGCCTCCGGCCAGGAAGATGAACTGGATGTAGGCGGTGCGCAACACGGCTCGCCGGTTGATCAGGCCGCCTTGGTAGAAGGACTTGCTGAACGTCAGGGTGCTCGACTTCGCAATGACCGTCTTGTCCAGATCGAAGAAGGCTGCGGTGCGAGGCGAGGAGTGCGGCAAGGGCTGATTTTCCACGCCCCGAGCATATGCGCCCACCATTCGGCGTAAGGTGTGGCGCGTGGGTTTGCCTGAGAGGGCTCTCGGGTACACCATGGAAGTCACGGATCGTTCGCGACCGTGCTAACCCGGTCTGGCTCCTCCCCCCCCGAGTCGGACCGTGGGGACGACCCCCGCTCTCCCCCCCGGCGGGGGTCGTCGCATGTCCGGACGCGGTTCGCGTCCCCGGCCTCGGCCCCGATCGACCATTTCCCGGTCCTTCCTCTTCGGCGCGGCCCGTCTGCCGCAGGCTCTCACCACGTCGAACTCATGACGCTGTGTAGTGGTTCCGCCGCGCTCCGGAACTCACCTGTGAGGGTGACCGGGTTATTCACAATCGAGGGGTTGTCCACAGTTATTGGGCAAGATCCACTTCTTTTCCCCGATCGCTGCACGGTGATTCCAGCCGCGAAGTCCGCGGTGCTGGGATTTGCAGTGCGAAGGGGGCGGAGATCGTGGCTCGATCGAAGTCGTGCGAAACGCCGAAGACCGTGAAGACCGGAAGGGCGGCGGGGGCGGAGGGAGCCGCCGCAGGGAGCGCCGCGCCCGCGCACGCCGGGCGCCGGCCCCTGCTCATCACCGAAGATCCCCTGCTGCTCGACGACTTGCTGAGGCTGTGTGCGGCGGCGGGGGCCGATCCGCACGTGCTCGACCCCGCACCGGAGCGCGGCGGCGAGGCCGCGGAAGCGGAGGCCGCCCCCGCCGGGAGTGGGGACGGAGGGCCGGTTTTCCCAACTGGCTTCAATCATGGGGAAGTTGGCTGGGATTCGGCGCCGCTGGTGCTGGTCGGGGACGACGCCGCCCGGCACGTACGGGGCGCGCCGCGCCGGACCGGGGTCTTCCTCGTCGGGCGTGACCTCGACGATCCCCTGGTGTGGCAGCGGGCGGTGGAGATCGGCGCCGAGGAGGTGCTGCGCCTCCCCGATGCCGAGAGCCGGCTCGTGGACCGGATCGCCGATGTCGTCGAGGGGGCCGGACGGCCCGCACTCGCCGTCGGTGTGATCGGAGGCAGTGGTGGGGCGGGGGCCTCCACCCTCGCCTGCGCCCTCGCCGTCCGGGCCGCCCGCGCCGGCGAGCGGACCATGCTCATCGACGGTGATCCCCTCGGCGGCGGCATGGACGTGCTGCTCGGCGGCGAGGGCGCCGAAGGACTGCGCTGGCCGGACTTCGCGGCGTCCCGGGGACGGGTGGGCGCCGGAGCGCTGGAGGAGTCCCTGCCCGAACTGCACGCGTTGCGGGTGCTCAGCTGGGACCGAGGGGACCGGGTGGTCGTGCCGCCCGCCGCCGTCCGCTCGGTGGTGGCCGCGGCGCGCCGCCGGGGCGGCGTCGTCGTGGTCGATCTCCCGCGCCGGGTGGACGAAGCCGCGGCCGAGGTGCTGTCCCAGCTCGACCTGGTGCTGATGGTCGTGCCCGGTGAGCTGCGGTCGGTTGCCGCGGCGGGCCGGGTGGCCGCCGGGGTGCGGATGGTGGCCAGGGACGTCCGCGTCGTCGTACGGGGCCGCTGCCCGGGCGGTCTCGATCCGGAGGACGTGGCCGGGTTGTTGGGGGCGCCGCTGGCCGGTGAGGTGCCCGTCGAGGTGGGACTTCCGGGGCGGGTGGCCGAGGGAGAGCCGCCGGGGTCGCAGGCGCGCGGCGCCCTGGCCCGCTTCTGCGACGGCTTCTGGCAGCGGGCCCTCGGCGCCGCGCAGGGGGTGCCGGCATGAGCGCGGTACTGCTGGACGCGGTGCGCAGGCGGCTCGCCGAGAGCGGGGCGGAGCCGACCCCGGCACGGGTGGCGGCGGCCCTGCGCGCCCAGGGCCGGCTGCTGGGTGACGAGGAAGTGCTGGGCGCGGCGGCCGAGTTGCGCTCCGAACTGGTCGGCGCGGGTCCGCTGGAGCCGCTGTTGGCCGATCCGGAGGTGACCGACGTGCTGGTGGCGGCCCCCGACCGGGTGTGGGTGGACCGCGGTGGCGGGCTGGAGCTGACCGGGGTGACCTTCGCCGATGCGGGAGCCGTCCGCAGGCTCGCCCAGCGGCTGGCCGCCGTGGCCGGTCGGCGGCTCGACGACGCCCGCCCGTGGGTGGACGCCCGGATGCCCGACGGCACACGGCTGCATGCCGTGCTGCCGCCGGTCTCGGTCGGCTCGGCCTGTCTCTCGCTGCGGGTGGTGCGGCCGCGGGCGTTCACGCTGGAGGAGCTCGTCGCGGCGGGCACGCTGCCGCCCGGCGGGCAGCGGCTGCTCCGGGACATGGTCGAGGCCCGGCTGTCGTTCCTCGTCTCCGGCGGGACGGGGACCGGCAAGACAACCCTGCTCAGTGCGCTGTTGGGGCTGGTGGGCCCCGGGGAGCGGATCGTGCTGGCCGAGGACTCGGCCGAGTTGCGCCCCGACCATCCGCATGTGGTGCGGCTGGAGACCCGGCCGGCCAACCAGGAGGGTGCCGGTCTGGTCACCCTGGCGGACCTGGTCCGACAGGCGTTGCGGATGAGGCCCGACCGGCTGGTGGTCGGCGAGGTGCGGGGCGCCGAGGTCGCGGACCTGCTCGCCGCCCTCAACACCGGCCATGAGGGCGGGTGCGGCACGGTGCACGCCAATGCCGCCGCCCATGTGCCGGCGCGGCTGGAGGCGCTGGGGACGGCCGCCGGACTCGACCGGGGCGCTCTGCACAGCCAGTTGGCCGCCGCGCTGACCCTGGTGCTGCACCTGGTCCGGGACCGGGAGGGGCGGCGCCGGGTGGCCGAGGTGCACGTGCTGGAGCGGGACGCCGCCGGACTGGTGGTGACCGTACCCGCACTGCGGTGGGCCGCCCGGGGTTTCGTGCGGGAGCAGGGCTGGGACCGGTTGCGTCCGCTGCTGCGAGGTGCCCGGTGAGCGCCGGGGCGGGGCTGCCGCTGCCGCTGTTCGCAGGGGTGTTGTGCGCGGGCGCGGCCGCCTGGGGGATCGCCGGGCGCGACCCGGTGTCCCGGCGGGCCCGGGTGGTGCTCGCCGGCGGGGGGAGGCCGCTCGTGTGCCGGCCGCCGCGCCGGGAGCTGCTGCTGGGCGCCGTCCGGGTGCGGGCCGTCCGGTGGCGGGAGTGGGCCTGCCTCGGGGCCGGGCTGGTGATCGCGCTCCTGGGCGGGTCGGTGTTCCCGCTGCTGGCAGGCGGGGCCGCGGTGCCGCTGGTGCGGCGGTGGCTGCGGGCGCGGGCGCGCGAGCGGGCCCGGTCCGCGCGGGCCGCCGAGGTGGTGGCCCTGTGCGGGGCGGCGGTGGGCGAGCTGCGGGCCGGGGCGCAGCCCGGGCAGGCGTTGACGGCGGCGCTGCGGCGGACGGCCGCGGGTCCGGGCGGGCCGGGCGCGGCGGAGGCAGGCGTGCTGGCGGCCGCGGCGTTCGGCGGGGACGTGCCCGGGGCGCTGCGGCAGGCGGCGCGGGAGCCCGGCGCGGAGGGACTGGCCGGGATGGCCGCCTGCTGGCGGGTGTCGGTGGACGGCGGAGCGGGCCTGGCCGCCGGGCTGGACCGGCTGGAGGGGGCCCTGCGGGCCGAACGGGACCGGCAGGAGTCGCTGCGGGCCCAGCTGGCGGGGGCGCGGTCGACGGTGCTGGTGCTCGCCCTGCTGCCGCTGGTGGGCCTGTTGATCGGCACCGGGCTGGGTGCGGATCCGCTGCGGGTCCTGCTGCACACGCCGATGGGGTGGGGCTGTCTGCTGGCGGGCGGGGTGCTGGAGGCGCTGGGGCTGCTGTGGTGTCGGCGGATCGTCCGGGCGGGGGAGCGGTGATGGCCGGCTTCTCCGTCCACAGGCTGGGGATCGTGATGGGCCTGGCGGCGGTGCTGTGGATGGTGTCGGCGGTGGTGGCGCGGGTCAGGGCGCGTGCCGTCCGGCGCAGGACCGCCGCGCTGCTGGGGGCGGGGCCGCGGCCTCGCGGGCCGGTGCTCGGTGCCGCGCTGCGGGGCGTGGCGGCGGCGTGGGCCGGTCCGGCCGGGGCGCTGCTGGCGGGCTGGGTGCTCGTCGGCGGGGTGGCCGGGGTGGCCGTGGGCTGCCTGACCGCGGTCGGAGTGCGGCGCTGGCAGGCTCGGCCGCGGCCGGCGGCCGGGGTGGATCCGCAGGAGGTGGAGCGCCAGCTGCCGTTCGCCGCCGACCTGTTGGCCGCATGCCTGGCGGCCGGCGCCGGGCCGGTGGAGGCGGCGGAGGTGGTGGGCGAATCGCTGGGCGGCCCGGTGGGCGAGCGGCTCGCGAGCGCCGGTGCTGAGCTGCGGCTCGGCGGCGAACCGGGCTCAGGGTGGGGGAGGTTGGCGGAGATACCGGGTGCCCGGGCGCTCGCCGACTGCCTGGAGCGTGCCGCGCGGACCGGGGCGCCCGCGGCGGAGCCGGTGTCCCGGCTCGCCTCCGGGCTCCGGGAGGACCGGGCCCGTCGGGCCGGAGCCAGAGCCCAGCGGGCGGCGGTCCTCGTCACCGCCCCGGTGGGGCTGTGTTTCCTTCCCGCTTTCCTCTCCATCGGGGTCGCGCCGGTGGTGATCGGTATGGCCTCGGGACTTCTCTCAAGTACCTGAAGTCGCATTGACCACACATCAACAACGGAAATACACAGGAGGTTGCCATGAGGATCATCTGGTTGCGTGTGCGGGCGGCGCTCGGCGGTCGCGGGAGCGATGCGGGGATGTCCACGTCGGAATACGCCATGGGCACGATCGCGGCCTGCGCATTCGCGGCTGTTCTCTACAAGGTGGTGACGAGCGAGGTCGTCGCCACGGCCCTTCAGTCGACCATCGGGAAGGCGCTCGATGTGCCGTTCTGAGGGGAAGTCCGCAGGAGGCCGGGGAATGCGGGACCGCGGATATGTGACCGCGGAGGCCGCCCTGGTGATTCCGGCGCTGGTGCTCTTCGCGGCCATGCTGGTGTGGGCCCTGATGGCGGCTGCCGGACAGATCCGGTGCGTGGACGCGGCCCGGGCCGGTGCCCGGGCGGCGTCCAGGTCGGAACCTTCGGAAGTGGCGGTGGCGGCGGCACGCGAGGCCGCGCCGCCGCGGGCACAGGTGGAGCTGGAGCGGGTCGGCGACCTCTGGCGGGTCCGGGTGGCGGCGCCCGTTCCGGGGCCGGCAGGAATTCCGCTGCGGCTGGGCGCGCAGGCGGTGGCACTCGCCGAGGACAGCGTGGGGCCGCCGCCGTGAGCCGGGACCGGGGCTCGGCCACGGTCTGGGCGGCGCTCATGGCGACGGTGCTGGGGGCGGTGTTCGCGGGGGTGCTGCTGCTCGGCCAGGCCGTCGTGGCCCGCCACCGGGCGGCGGCGGCCGCGGACCTGGCGGCGCTCGCGGCGGCGGCGACCTGGGCGCACGGCCCGGACACGGCCTGCGCCACGGCGCTCCGGGTGGTTCGGGCACAGGGTGCGGAGCTCGCCGGGTGCCGCCTCGGGGGCGAGGTCGCCGAGGTGGAGGCCCGGGTCGAGGAGGGGCCTTTCACGCCCCGGATACGGGCGCGAGCGGGCCCGCCTCGGGAGTCGCCGGGCTGACGGCCCGCAGCTCCCGGATACGCCCCGGGCGGGTCCACCCTGGGAGTCGCCGGGCTGACGGCCCGCAGGGCCCCGTCCGGGGCACGCGGGGCCGCCCCGCCCGGGGGGCGTCCGGTAGGTGGTCAGGGCGGGGCGGGAGGGGCGTCCGAGGGGCTTTCGGAGAGGAGGCGGGTGAGTAGGCGGATGGCGCCGCGCTTGTGGAGGGGGTCGTTGCCGTTGCCGCACTTGGGGGACTGGATGCAGGAGGGGCAGCCGGCCTCGCACTCGCAGGCGGCGATGGCGTCGCGGGTTGCCGTCAGCCAGGCGCGGGCCGTATGGAAGGCCCGCTCCGCGAAACCGGCGCCGCCGGGGTGGCCGTCGTAGACGAAGACCGTGGGGAGGAGGGTGTCGGGATGCAGCGGCACGGAAACGCCGCCGATGTCCCAGCGGTCGCAGGTGGCGAACAGCGGCAGCATGCCGATGGAGGCGTGTTCCGCGGCGTGCAGGGCGCCGCCGAGGATCTCCGGGTTGATCCGGGCCTCGTCGAGCTGGTCCTCGGTCACCGTCCACCAGACGGCCCTGGTGCGCAGGGTGCGGGGCGGCAGGTCCAGCTTGGCCTCGCCGAGGACCTCGCCGGTGATCAGCTTGCGGCGCAGGTAGGAGACGACCTGGTTGGTCACCTCCACGGAGCCGAAGCAGAGCCGGGCCGAGCCCCAGGGGATCTCGGTCTCGGTTTCCAGGACGGAGATGGAGGTGGTGTCGCGGGCCGTGGTGGAGAAGGGCGGGTCCGCCGCCTCCACGAGGGCCGCCGAGCCCTCCAGGTCCAGGTGCTGCACGAGATACGTGCGGCCCTGGTGGAGGTGGACGGCCCCCTCGTGGACGGTGGTGTGGGCCGCCGACTCGTCGACCGTGCCCAGCAGCCGGCCGGTGGAGGCCTCGACGATCTGCACCGGGCGGCCGCCGCCGCCCCGGATGTCGGTCAGGTCCGAGGCCCGCTCCCGGCGGGTCCAGTGCCAGCCGGACGCCCGGCGGCGCAGCAGCTTCGCCGCTTCGAGCTGGGGGAGGAGTTCCTTGGTGGTCGGGCCGAAGAGGTCCAGGTCCGCCTCGGTCAGCGGGAGCTCCTCAGCCGCCGCGCACAGGTGCGGGGCGAGGACGTAGGGGTTGTCGGGGTCCAGGACGGTGGCCTCCACCGGTTGGCGGAACAGCGCCTCCGGATGGTGGACCAGGTAGGTGTCGAGCGGATCGTCGCGGGCGATCAGCACGGCCAGGGCGCCCTGGCCCGAGCGCCCGGCCCGGCCCGCCTGCTGCCACAGCGAGGCCCGCGTGCCCGGGTACCCGGTGATCAGTACGGCGTCCAGGCCGGAGACGTCGATGCCCAGCTCCAGGGCGGTCGTGGCGGCCAGCCCCAGCAGCTCGCCGGAGTGCAGGGCCCGCTCCAGGGCCCGTCGCTCCTCGGGCAGGTAGCCGCCCCGATAGGCCGCGACCCGGCGTGGCAGGGACCGGTCCACCTGCGCGAGGCGCTCCTGCGTGATCACGGAGATCAGCTCGGCGCCGCGCCGGGAGCGCACGAAGGCGACCGTACGGACGCCCTGGACCACCAGGTCGGCCAGCAGGTCGGCGGTCTCCGCGGTGGCCGTACGGCGTACGGGAGCGCCCCTCTCGCCCCGCAGCTCGGTGAGCAGCGGGGGCTCCCAGAGGGCGAAGACCACCTCGCCGCGCGGGGAGGCGTCGTCGGTGATCTCGATCACCGGTACGCCGGTCAGCCGGGACGCGGCGGCCGCCGGTTCGCTGGCGGTGGCGGAGGCCAGCAGGAACACCGGCTGCGAGCCGTAGCGGGCGCACAGCCGCCGCAGCCGGCGCAGGACCTGGGCCACATGGGAGCCGAAGACCCCTCGGTAGGTGTGGCACTCGTCGATCACCACGTAGCGAAGGGCGCGCAGGAAGGAGGACCAGCGGGGGTGGGCGGGGAGGATCCCCCGGTGCAGCATGTCGGGGTTGGTGAGGACGTGGTTGGCGTACTGGCGCACCCATTCGCGCTCCTCGACGGGCGTGTCCCCGTCGTAGACCGCGGGGCGGACGGCGTTGCCCAGCGGTGCGGCCAGGTCCCGTACGGCCCGCCGCTGGTCGGCCGCCAGGGCTTTGGTGGGGGCCAGGTACAGGGTGGTGGCGCCCCTGCCGTTCGGCGCCTGCGCGCCGTCCACGAGGGCCGAGAGCACGGGTGCGAGGTAGGCCAGGGACTTCCCCGAGGCGGTGCCGGTGGCCACGACGACGGATTCGCCGTCCAGGGCGTGTTCGGCGGCCGCGGCCTGGTGTTCCCACGGATGGCCGATCCCGGCGGACTGGATGGCGGCTACTACATCCGTTCGGATGCGGTCGGGCCAGACTGCATGACGGCCCTCCCGAGGGGGCAAGTGCTCCGTATGGGTGATGCGCGCAGAGCGGGAAGGCCCCCGTGACAGGCGGTCCAGGACCGTGTCGGGGGTGGGTCGGGAGTCCGCGTCTGCCGTGGGCCGTCCGGGACCGTGAGTGTTGGCCATCGGAACCGAGTGTGTCACCGGCGTGCGGGACAATGGTCGGAAGGCGTCGTGCGCGCCTGCCGGTAAGTGATTGAATGCCATTGCGGCAGCCAATCCCTCACCTACCTTCGGGTGGGGAGGCCCCTGGGGGGCGCCGCTCGATAGCAAGGTGCTGGAGGATCCGTGGACCTGTCCCTGTCGACTCGCACTGTCGGCGACCGTACGGTCGTGGAGGTCGGTGGCGAGATTGATGTGTATACCGCGCCCAAGCTGCGCGAGCAGTTGGTCGAGTTGGTGAACGACGGCAGCTACCACCTGGTCGTCGACATGGAGCGAGTGGACTTCCTCGACTCCACCGGACTTGGTGTGCTCGTGGGAGGCCTCAAGCGCGTCCGTGCGCACGAGGGTTCGCTCCGCCTGGTGTGCAACCAGGAGCGCATCCTGAAGATCTTCCGTATCACCGGTCTGACCAAGGTGTTCCCGATCCACACCACGGTGGACGACGCCGTCAACGCCACCGACTGACGCTTCCAGGCGGCCCCCGGCAGTCTCCGGGCAGCCGGGGGCCGACAAGGAGACCGGGGGTGCCGGGCCATGGATGGTCCGGGCCCCTGTCAAGGCACGCCCGTAGTCCGAGGGGGATGCGCATGGCCACCGTTGAACTGCGCTTCAGCGCCCAGCCCGAGCACGTCCGGACGGCCCGCCTGGTCGCGGCCGCCGTGGCGCGCAGGGCCGGTGTGGAGGAAGCCGTCCTCGACGAGGTCCGCCTCGCCGTGGGCGAGGCCTGCTCGCGTGCCGTCGGACTCCACCGGACCAACGGGCTGACCGCACCCGTCCGGGTGGTGCTGACCGAAGAGGACAAGACGTTCTCCATCGAGGTCGGCGACGAGGTCCCCGGACCGGGCGGGAGCCCGGCCGAGACCGTGTCCGGCATCGCCGCGGTCCAGGACTCCGACGGGGACACCGAGGACGAGATGGGTCTCGCGGTGATCAGCGGTCTCGTCGACGACGTCGAGGTGACCAGTGGGGAATCGGGCGGGAGCATCCGGATGAGCTGGCCCGTCTCGGCATCCTCCGACCTTCCTTGAGATCTACGGCGCGCGCATTCCCTCCTATCTTCTGATCTTTATCAAGGCCCTGCTGAGCAGGGCCTTTTTCATTCCTCTAGATCGACGATCAACCGTCAATGCCTTTGCCCCATTACCACTTTCGAGGGTAATGGAGTGACGCGATCTATTGCTGAGGAGCAGGAGCACGCCAATTGCGTTTCCTGCGCACTGTTTTGATCGGGGTGCGCTCCCTACAATCCGTCCACATCTTGAGCTCATCACGTCAAGGAGGACGAATGACGGGGCTCTTCACCCCACTCGCGCCGGATAGCACCTCTGATCTGGCATCCGCAGTACTCACCGATGACAATCGGCTCATCGTGATGGTCATTGCGGCCGTGGCACTCGCCGCACTCGTCGTGGCGCAGTTCCTGGTCCGCCAGGTCCTCGCCGCCGACGAGGGAACCGACAGCATGAAGAAGATCGCCGCGGCCGTCCAGGAAGGCGCCAACGCCTACCTCGGCCGACAGCTGCGCACCCTCGGCATCTTCGCCGTCGTGGTCTTCTTCCTGCTCTTCCTGCTCCCCGCCGACGACTGGAACCAGCGGGCGGGACGCTCCGCCTTCTTCCTCGTCGGCGCCATCTTCTCGGCGGCCACCGGCTACATCGGCATGCGCCTGGCGGTCCGCGCCAACGTCCGCGTAGCGGCCGCGGCGCGCCAGGCCACCCCGGCCGAAGGGGAGCCCGCCAAGGACCTGACCGAGGTCTCCCACCAGGCGATGAAGATCGCATTCCGTACGGGTGGCGTGGTGGGCATGTTCACCGTCGGCCTCGGCCTCCTCGGCGCCTCCTGCGTCGTCCTGGTCTACGCCGCCGACGCACCCAAGGTCCTGGAGGGCTTCGGTCTCGGCGCCGCTCTGATCGCGATGTTCATGCGCGTGGGCGGCGGAATCTTCACCAAGGCCGCCGACGTCGGCGCCGACCTGGTCGGCAAGGTCGAACAGGGCATTCCGGAGGACGACCCGCGCAATGCCGCGACCATCGCCGACAACGTGGGCGACAACGTCGGAGACTGCGCCGGAATGGCGGCCGACCTCTTCGAGTCCTACGCCGTCACCCTTGTGGCCGCGCTCATCCTCGGCAAGGCGGCCTTCGGCGACCTGGGCCTCGCCTTCCCGCTGATCGTCCCCGCCATCGGCGTCATCACCGCGATGATCGGCATCTTCGCCGTCTCCCCGCGGCGCAGCGACCGCAGCGGCATGACCGCCATCAACCGCGGCTTCTTCATCTCGGCCGTGATCTCCCTCGTGCTGGTCGCCATCGCCGTCTACGCCTACCTCCCGGCCAGCTACAAGGACCTCGTCGGCGTCGAGAACCCTGCCATCACCAACCACTCCGGGGACCCGCGCGTCCTGGCCGTCGTCGCCGTCGCCATCGGCATCGTGCTGGCGGCCCTGATCCAGCAGCTCACCGGCTACTTCACCGAGACCAACCGCCGTCCCGTCCGGGACATCGGCAAGTCCTCCCTGACCGGCGCGGCCACCGTCGTCCTCGCCGGCATCTCCGTCGGCCTGGAGTCCGCCGTCTACACGGCGCTGCTCATCGGCCTCGGCGTCTACGGGGCGTTCCTGCTCGGCGGCACGTCGATCCTGCTCGCCCTCTTCGCGGTGGCCCTGGCCGGCACCGGCCTGCTCACCACCGTAGGCGTCATCGTCGCCATGGACACCTTCGGACCCGTCTCCGACAACGCCCAGGGCATCGCCGAGATGTCCGGAGACGTCGAGGGCGCGGGTGCCCAGGTCCTGACAGACCTGGACGCCGTGGGCAACACCACCAAGGCCATCACCAAGGGCATTGCCATCGCCACCGCCGTACTCGCCGCCGCCGCGCTCTTCGGCTCGTACAACGACGCCATCGCCACCGCGGTGAAGGAAGTCGGGGCCAAGGCCGGGGAGATGAACCTCAGCCTGGACATCGCACAGCCCAACAACCTCGTCGGGCTGATCCTGGGCGCGGCCGTGGTCTTCCTGTTCTCCGGCCTCGCCATCAACGCCGTCTCCCGCTCCGCGGGCTCGGTGGTCTACGAGGTGCGCCGCCAGTTCCGCGAGCACCCCGGGATCATGGACTACAGCGAGAAGCCCGAGTACGGGCGCGTCGTCGACATCTGCACCAAGGACGCGCTGCGCGAGCTCGCCACGCCCGGCCTGCTCGCCGTCCTGACGCCGATCGCGGTCGGCTTCAGCCTCGGCGTGGGCGCGCTCGGCTCCTTCCTCGCCGGCGCCATCGGCACGGGCACGCTGATGGCGGTCTTCCTCGCCAACTCCGGCGGCGCGTGGGACAACGCCAAGAAGCTCGTCGAGGACGGCCACCACGGAGGCAAGGGCAGCGAGGCCCACGCGGCGGTCGTCATCGGAGACACGGTCGGCGACCCGTTCAAGGACACCGCCGGTCCCGCGATCAACCCCCTGCTCAAGGTCATGAACCTGGTGGCGCTGCTGATCGCGCCCGCCGTGGTGCAGTTCAGCTACGGCTCGGACAGCAGCCCGACCGTACGGGCGATCGTCGCGGTCCTCGCGATCGGCGTCATCATCGGCGCCGTGTACGTCTCCAAGCGCCGCGGCATCGCCATGGGCGACGAGAGCGACGGGACGGCCGAACGGGCGGCCCAGTCGGCAGACCCGGCGACGGTCTCCTGACGGAGGCACCGACGGCAGGACGGGCCGGGCCGGGCAGGGCCGGCCGTGCGCCCGAACGGCGGACAGGCGGTGCGGACTGACGCGCCGTCTGTCCGCCTTTCTGCGTCTCCGGAGGGCAGGCGTGTATCTTCCGGGCCGAGAGCCTTCGAAGGGACCAATCCGGTGAACAAGAAGCTTGCGGCCGCGTTGTCGGGCAGTGCGGTGCTGATGCTCCTCCTGTCCGGCTGCGGCGGAGACGACGGCGACGAGAAGGCCAACGCCTGGGCCAAGAAGGTCTGCGACCAGTGGCAGCCCGAACTCAAGAAGATCGAGACCGCCAACGCCGACGTCAAGCGCGTGGCGACGACGGAGAGCAGCAACCCCGACGAGGTCAAGCAGACGGACTCGGCGGCCTTCGCGACCATGTCCGAGTCGTACAAGACGATGGGCAGCGCCCTGCAGCAGGCGGGCGTCCCACCGGTCAAGGACGGCGCCTCCACCCAGGCGGCGGCGGTCCAGGGCTTCGAGTCGACGTCGAAGGGCTACGCCGACCTGAAGGCCAAGATGGACGCCCTCGACCCCGCGGACAAGACCAAGTTCGCCGACGGCCTCAAGGAGGTCGCGGGCGGTCTGCAGGAGGCGACGAAGGGCGGCCAGGACGCGCTCACCACGCTCAAGGCGGGCGGTCTGGACAAGGCCATCAACAACCAGAAGGGCTGCCAGGTGGCGGTGGGTTCGGCGTCGCCCCAGTAACCCGGCCGCGCAGAACCGCGCGGGGCCGCGCAGCGCCGTACGAAGACCCGGGCGGCCGGGCTCCCGTGAGGGGGCCGCGGCCGCCCTTTCGTGCGTACGGGCCCGTGGTGACCGGCAGGACGGGCCTCAGCGGACACAATGGACGGGTGAGTACCACCAGCCTCCCCACCCCCGACCACGCCGCCGAGCTCCGCAGCGCGATGCTGGCCGCCGGCTTCACCGCCGACGGCCTGCTCGACCTGCTCGGCGCCCCCGCCTACGCCGCGCTGGCCCGCAGTGAGACCGTGCCCGCCCTGCGCGCCACCCGGGGCGGCGGCGACGGCCCGCTCGCGACCCTGGTCCGGCTGTTCCTGCTCCAGCAGCCCGTGCCGTACGCCCATGCCGCGTCGGCGATGCCGGTCGAGGCCGCCCTGGCCGACGGCTGGCTGCGGCGCGAGGCTGCCGCCGACGGCGAGGACACCGTGCACGCCACCGTCGACGTGCGCCCGTATGGCGGCCCGGACGGCGAGGACTGGTTCATCGTCTCGGACCTCGGCTGCGCCGTGGGCGGGGCCGGCGGGATCGGCAGCCATGAGGAGGGCGTCGTCCTCGGCGTCGGCGGCGCTTCCACCACCCTGGCCGGGATCACGGTGCGCACCCCGGTCGGCTCCGCCCTCGACCTCGGCACCGGATCCGGCATCCAGGCGCTGCACGCCACCCGGCACGCGACGAGGGTCACCGCCACCGACGTCAACCCCAGGGCTCTCGGATTCACCCGTTTGACGCTGGCGCTCTCCGGGGCGCCCGAGGCGGAGCTGCTCGCCGGTTCGCTCTTCGAGCCGGTCGGCGAGGCCACGTACGACCTGATCGTGTCGAACCCGCCGTTCGTGATCTCCCCCGGCGCCCGGCTGACGTACCGCGACGGCGGGATGGGCGGCGACGACCTGTGCCGGACCCTGGTCCAGCAGGCGGGCGCGCGGCTCAACCCCGGCGGGTACGCGCAGTTCCTCGGGAACTGGCAGCACGTGGAGGGCGAGGACTGGCACGACAGGCTCCGCTCCTGGGTGCCGCGCGGCTGCGACGCCTGGATCGTGCAGCGTGACGTGCAGGACGTGACGCAGTACGCGGAGCTGTGGCTGCGCGACGCGGGCGACCACCGCACCGACCCCGCAGAGTACGCGCGGCGGTACGAGGACTGGCTGGACGAGTTCGACGCGCGCAAGACGAGGTCCGTCGGCTTCGGATGGATCACCTTGCGCCGGACGGACGCGGCCGAGCCCTCGATCGTGGTCGAGGAGTGGCCGCACACGGTGGAGCAGCCGCTCGGCGAGGCCGTCCTCGCACACTTCGCCCGCCAGGACTACCTGCGCGAGCACGACGACGCTGCCCTGCTGGAGGCCCACTTCACGCTGGTGGAGGAAGTGGTCCAGGAACAGGTCGGCCCGCCCGGCGCGGAGGACCCGGAACACGTCGTGCTCCGGCAGAACCGCGGAATGCGGCGCGCCACGAAGGTCGACACGGTCGGCGCGGGCTTCGCGGGGGTGTGTGACGGCTCACTGAGCGCAGGGCGGATCCTGGACGCGATCGCGCAGCTGATGCACGAGGACCCCGTGATGCTGCGGGACCGGACCCCCGAGGCCATCCGGCTGCTGGTCGAGCAGGGCTTCCTGGAGCCCGTGGCGCGCCCCGGGCAGTAGCCGGCAGCGTGACGCAGGCCGGGGATCCGCCCGGCGTGTCCCCGGGGCCGGAAGTGTGTGCCGGACCGTGGGGTCCGGGGGGCCCGAGAGCGGCCCGGGGGCGAGGGGTAGCGGCGCGGAATGGCGGTCCGGCGATCTTCGCGGGGGCCGTGTTCCCGCTGCTCGGGGCCGCTCCGCAGGCCTGGACGGGAGCGTGCGCCGGCCGCGGTGCGCCGGTGGCCTGCGGTGCGCGCCCCGTCGTGGTCGAAGTGGTGGTTCCGCTTTTCCGGCGGGGCTTCGGTGAGGGCCTCGCCGGGGTTTCGGCGGGAGGCCTCGGTGGCGGTTTCGGTGAGGGTTTCGCCACCCTCGGGGCCCGGCGCGCCGCACGGCCCCGCCGCCGCCGCGGGGGCCGACGACGACCCTGGCACCGGCCCGGAATGCCGGTGCGGGACGGGGTACGGGCGCGGGGCCAGACGGCCCCCCGGCCACTCGGCCCGGTGATCGGGAAGGGGCGGGCGCGGCATCCGGGCGGCAGAAACGGCACTTGTCGGGTTACCGTTCGAGTGGCCGTTGCGGGCTTGTGCCGTTTGACACGGGGGCGGGTTGTACCGTCACACTCCGCAGCGTCGCCGTACTGCGACCGAGTGCCGACCGGAGAGAAGAGCCAAGTTGTCCCCGACTAGCGAGACCGCAAAGGGCGGCCGCCGACTCGTCATCGTCGAGTCCCCAGCCAAGGCGAAGACGATCAAGGGCTACCTCGGCCCGGGATACGTCGTCGAGGCGAGCGTCGGGCACATTCGCGACCTCCCGAACGGCGCGGCCGAGGTTCCCGACAAGTACACCGGCGAGGTCCGCCGCCTCGGCGTGGACGTCGAGCACGACTTCCAGCCGATCTACGTCGTCAACGCCGACAAGAAGGCCCAGGTCCGCAAGCTCAAGGAGCTGCTGGCCGAGTCCGACGAACTCTTCCTCGCCACCGATGAGGACCGCGAGGGCGAAGCCATCGCGTGGCACCTGCAGGAAGTCCTCAAGCCCAAGGTCCCCGTCCACCGGATGGTCTTCCACGAGATCACCAAGGACGCGATCCGCGACGCCGTCGCCAACCCGCGCGAGCTGAACCAGCGCATGGTCGACGCCCAGGAGACCCGCCGCATCCTCGACCGCCTCTACGGCTACGAGGTCTCGCCGGTCCTGTGGAAGAAGGTCATGCCGCGCCTGTCGGCCGGACGCGTCCAGTCGGTGGCCACCCGCCTCGTCGTCGAGCGGGAGCGTGAGCGCATCGCCTTCCGCTCCGCCGAGTACTGGGACCTGACCGGAACCTTCTCCACCGGCCGCGCCGGGGACCTGTCCGACCCGTCGTCGCTGGTCGCCCGCCTGAACACGGTGGACGGCAAGCGCGTCGCGCAGGGCCGTGACTTCGGCGCGAACGGGCAGCTCAAGAGCGAGGTGCTGCACCTCGACGAGGCGGGCGCCCGGGCGCTCGCCGCCGCGCTGGAAGGCGCCTCGTTCGCCGTCCGGTCCGTCGAGTCCAAGCCGTACCGCCGTTCCCCGTACGCGCCCTTCCGTACGACGACGCTCCAGCAGGAGGCCTCGCGCAAGCTGGGCTTCGGTGCGAAGGCGACGATGCAGGTGGCGCAGAAGCTGTACGAGAACGGCTTCATCACCTACATGCGTACGGACTCCACCACGCTGTCCGACACCGCGGTGTCGGCGGCCCGGGCGCAGGTCACCCAGCTCTACGGCGGCGACTACCTGCCGGAGAAGCCGCGCGTCTACGCGGGCAAGGTCAAGAACGCGCAGGAGGCGCACGAGGCGATCCGCCCCTCGGGTGATCGTTTCCGCACCCCGGCCGAGACCGGGCTGACCGGCGACCAGTTCCGCCTGTACGAGCTGATCTGGAAGCGCACCGTCGCCTCCCAGATGAAGGACGCGGTCGGCAACAGCGTCACCGTGAAGATCGGCGGCCGTGCCTCCGACGGGCGCGACGCCGAGTTCAGCGCGTCCGGCAAGACGATCACCTTCCACGGCTTCATGAAGGCGTATGTCGAGGGCGCGGACGACCCGAACGCCGAGCTCGACGACCGTGAGCGGCGCCTGCCGCAGGTCGCGGAGGGCGACGCGCTCGCCGCCGAGGAGATCACGGCGGACGGCCACTCGACCAAGCCGCCGGCCCGCTACACCGAGGCCTCGCTGGTCAAGGAGCTCGAAGAGCGCGAGATCGGCCGCCCGTCGACGTACGCGTCGATCATCGGCACGATCCTCGACCGCGGCTACGTCTTCAAGAAGGGCACCGCCCTGGTGCCGTCCTTCCTGTCGTTCGCCGTGGTCAACCTGCTGGAGAAGCACTTCGGCCGGCTCGTCGACTACGACTTCACCGCGAAGATGGAGGACGACCTCGACCGCATCGCGCGGGGCGAGGCCCAGTCCGTGCCGTGGCTGAAGCGCTTCTACTTCGGCTCCGAGGACGCCACCGAGGTCGTACCGGCCGACGGCGACCACCTGGGCGGTCTGAAGGAGCTGGTCACGGACCTGGGCGCGATCGACGCAAGGGAGATCTCCTCCTTCCCGGTCGGCGAGGGCATCGTGCTGCGCGTCGGCCGCTACGGGCCGTACGTGGAGCGGGGCGAGAAGGACGCCGAGGGCCACCAGCGCGCCGACGTCCCCGACGACATGGCGCCGGACGAGCTGACGGTCGCCTACGCCGAGGAGCTGTTCGCGAAGCCGAGCGGCGAGTTCCAGCTCGGCAAGGACCCGGTCAGCGGGAACGAGATCGTCGCCAAGGACGGCCGCTACGGGCCGTACGTGACGGAGGTCCTTCCCGAGGGCACCCCGAAGACCGGCAAGAACGCGGTCAAGGCGCGGACGGCCTCGCTCTTCAAGACGATGAGCCTGGACACCGTCACCCTCGACGACGCCCTGAAGCTGATGTCGCTGCCGCGGGTCGTCGGCGCGGACGCCGAGGGCGTGGAGATCACGGCGCAGAACGGCCGCTACGGCCCGTACCTGAAGAAGGGCACGGACTCGCGGTCCCTGGAGACCGAGGACCAGCTCTTCACGATCACGCTGGACGAGGCCCTCGCCATCTACGCGCAGCCCAAGCAGCGCGGGCGGGCCGCGGCCAAGCCGCCGCTGAAGGAACTGGGTACGGACCCGGTCAGCGAGAAGCCGGTGGTGGTCAAGGACGGCCGCTTCGGGCCGTACGTGACCGACGGCGAGACGAACGCGACGCTGCGGCGGGACGACGACGTCGAGACGATCACGCCGGAGCGG
Source organism: Streptomyces sp. NPDC060232 (assembly GCF_042726555.1). Lineage (NCBI taxonomy): Bacteria > Bacillati > Actinomycetota > Actinomycetes > Kitasatosporales > Streptomycetaceae > Streptomyces > Streptomyces sp. NPDC060232. The sequence continues at coordinate 124,866 of NZ_JBHXAG010000004.1, forward strand.
GGCTACGAGCTGCTCGCGGAGAAGCGGGCGAAGGGCCCGGCCAAGAAGACGGCGAAGAAGACCGCCGCCAAGAAGGCCCCGGCGAAGAAGGCGACCGCGACGAAGACCGCGGCAGCGAAGAAGACCGCCGCCAAGAAGACGACGACCGCGAAGAAGACGGTCGCGAAGACGGCGGCGAAGAAGACGGCGGCGAAGAAGACGGCCGCAGTCCCGGCCGCGGACGAGTAGTCGCGACGAGAGCCCCGCGCCCGGCGCGGGGCTCTCGCGTATGCGTCGTTCAGCCCGGTCGGTGTGGGCGGTTCGCGGTCCGGGGCAGAGCCCCGCCACGGCGCCGGGCCGCTTCCCGGAAGGTGGGTCCGGGGTCACACCCGACCTTGTCCACAGGCCTCCGCAGCCGCCATGCACAGCGGATAGGCTGGGCGGATGACGCGAGCCGAGCAGCCGGCGGTCGTGACCGCCCCGGCGAACCCCACCTACGACGAAGCCCTAGCCGCGGATTCCCGTGAGCGTGCGGTGCGCGCACTGCTGCGCACCCCCCGGCTGCGCCGGCTGTGGAGCGCCCAGCTGGTGAGCGGCATCGGCGATGCCCTCGCCCTGCTGGTGCTGGTTCTGCTGGCCCTTCAGGCAGCCGCCTCCGAGGGCGCCTTCGGCGGCGGGTACCGCGGTGCGGCCCTCGCCGTCGCCGCCGTCTTCGGCGTCCGGATCCTCGCCACCCTGCTCTTCGGCGCGGTCCTGCTCGGCCCCCTGGCCGGGCTCCTCGGCGCGGCCGGCAAGCTGGACCGCCGCTGGACGATGATCGGGGCCGACGGGGTCCGCCTCGCCCTGTTCGTCGTCGCCCCGCTGTGGCTGGACTGGATCCCGGCCCACGCGCTCACCGCGCTGCTGGCCACCGTCTTCGTGTCCGGCGCCGCCGAACGGCTGTGGACGCTGGCCAAGGAGAGCGCGGCGCCCGCCCTGCTGCCCGAGCCGCCGCCGGAGGGGGCCACCGTACGGCCGCTTCCGGACCACATGGACGCCCTGCGGCGACTGACCCTGCGTACCGCCTTCGCGGCGCTCCCCGTCGCGGCGGCCGCGCTGCTCGCCGCGACCCTGGTCGGCAAGGCCCTCGGCCTCGGCGTGGACTGGTTCGCCGCGAACCAGGCCGCCCTCGGCTCGTACGTCGCCGCCGGCCTCTTCGCCGCGTCGGTCTCCCTGCTGCTGCCGCTGGTGCTGCCGACCGCGGCGACCCCGCGGCCCCGTTCCCCGCTGGAGGGCCTGCGCGCCCCCAAGGCGGGCGACCGGCCCGACAAGGGCCGTACGGGCGCCGTCCCCCTGCTGGTCCTGAGCTGCGGCGCGGTCGCCGCAGCGGTGTCCAGCGCCGTCGCCGTGGCCGTCCTGCACGCCTTCGACCTGGGCGGCGGCCCGGCCGCCTTCGCGCTGTCCGTCCTTGCGCTGGTCGGCGGCACCGTCGCCGGCATCCGCGCCAACCAGGCCGGCAAGGTGCTGCCCGGCCTGTCCCGGCGCCGCCTGCTGGCCCTCGCCATAGCGGTGACCGGCCTCGCGCTGCTGCTGAGCGGCCTCGTCCCGGACATGGCGACCGTGCTGTTCCTCTCGCTGCTCACCGGCACTTCCGCGGGCGTCGCCGCCAACACCGGCCACACGCTGCTGGACCAGGAGACCGAGGAGTTCCGCCGGGCCCGGGTCACCGAGCACCTCCAGGCCGTCGTACGGGTGGCCGTGGCGGTCGGCGCCGTCGCCGCGCCGGTCCTGGCCGCGGTGATCGGCCCGCACCGGCTGACCGGCGCCGAGATCGTCTTCTCGCACGGGGGGGCCGCCTTCACCCTGATGCTCGTCGGTGCGCTGCTGCTGCTGGTCGCCGTGCTCGTCCTGACCAAGGCCGACGACCGGGGCGGCGTGCCGCTGCGCCGCGACCTGCGCGACGCGCTGCGCGGCGGGGAGCCCGTACAGGCCCCGGCCGCCACCGGCTTCTTCATCGCCCTGGAAGGCGGCGACGGGGCCGGCAAGTCCACCCAGGTCCAGGCGCTGGCCGAGTGGATACGGGGCAAGGGACACGAGGTCGTCGTGACCCGCGAGCCGGGAGCCACCCCGGTCGGCAAGCGGCTCCGCTCGATCCTGCTCGACGTGTCCTCGGCCGGACTGTCGAACCGCGCCGAGGCCCTGCTCTACGCGGCCGACCGCGCGGAACACGTGGACACGGTGGTGCGCCCGGCCCTGGAGCGCGGCGCGGTCGTCATCTCCGACCGCTACATCGACTCATCGGTGGCCTACCAGGGCGCCGGCCGCGACCTCTCCCCGACGGAGATCGCCCGGATCTCGCGCTGGGCCACCGACGGGCTCGTACCGCACCTGACCGTGCTGCTCGACGTGTCGCCGGAGGCGGCGCGGGAGCGGTTCACGGAGGCGCCGGACCGGCTGGAGTCGGAGCCGGCGGAGTTCCACCAGCGGGTGCGGGCAGGCTTCCTGACCCTGGCCGCGGCCGACCCCGGCCGCTACCTGGTGGTCGACGCCGGGCAGGACCCGGACTCGGTGACCACGGTCGTACGGCACCGTCTGGACCGGATGCTCCCGCTCTCCGAGGCGGAGGTGGCCGCACAGGCGGAGGCCCGGCGCCTCGCCGAGGAGGAGGCGCGGCGCAAGGCCGAGGAAGAGGCGGCGCGCAAGGCCGAGGAGGCGCGGCTGCGCGCCGAGGAGGAAGCCCGCAAGGCCCGCGAGGCCGAGGAGGCGCGGATCAGGGCCGAGGCCGAGGCCGCCCGCAAGGCGGAGGAGGAGCGGCTGCGGGCCGAGGAGGAGGCCCGGGCCCGGGCCGAGGCCGAGCGGCTGCGCGCGGAGGCCGAGGCGAAGGCGCGCGCGGCGGAGGCCGAGCGGCTGCGCAGGCAGGCCGAGGAGGAGGCCCGGCTGCGGGCCGAGGCCGAGGAACGGCGGCTGGAGAAGCAGCGGCGGGCCGAGGAGGCCCTGCTGAAGGCCGAGGAGGCACGCCGGCTGGTGGAGGCCTCGGCGGCCGAGGCAGCCGCGAAGGCGGCGGCTGCCGCTGCGGCGGCCGAGGCCCAGGCGGCCGCGGCGGCTCAGGCGGCTCAGGCGGCGCCGGGTTCCGGGCCGGCGGCGGGTACCGCCGCGGCGCCCGCGCCCAGGGTCGACATGACGAAGGAGCCGCACCCGGACGACGCGGTGACGATCGAGACCCCCGCGGTCAAGCGGGTCGTCCGCCCGGACGACGTCACGCAGACCGTCCCGGTGCCGAAGGTCGACCTGTCGGCCGCGGCGCCCGACGCTGCGGAGACTGCGGTGCTTCCGCCGGTGCGTCCCGCCGACGAGACGGCCGTGCTGCCGCCCGTACGCCCGGACGACCCGCAGGGCACCGGCTCCGGTCGCGGCGCGGGTGACGGCTCCGGCAGCGGGGCGGGTGGCGGCTCCGGCAGCGGCGGACGGGCGCATTCCGCCACGCGGCCGACGGCCCGGCGCCCCGAGGAGGACCCGGCCGACCGGGTTCCGTCGGGCATCTTCCGGGATTCGAGCAACGACCGGACCCGGGAGCTGCCGGTCGTCGACGGCGACGGGCGCCCGCGGCGCCCCCGCCCGGACTGGGCGGAGGAGACCCCGCTCGACGACCTGCCGACGCTGGCGGACGAACTGCTCGGCCGCCGCAGGGACGACGAGGACGACGACGAGGGCGAACGCGGAGCGCGCCGCCGCCGCTGACCGGCGGGCGTACGGGATTGTCAGTGGCGCCCGCGACAATGGGTGCACGGAGAGTGAGAGGTGGTGGGCGGGATGTCCGTATGGGACGACCTGGTGGGCCAGGAGCGGATCCAGGCGCAGCTGGCCGCCGCCGCCCGCGATGCCGATGCGCTGGTCACAGCCGCCACGGACGGGACCGCGCCGCCCGCCGCGTCGAGGATGACCCATGCCTGGCTCTTCACGGGGCCGCCGGGATCCGGGCGGGTCACCGCCGCCCGGGCCTTCGCGGCGGCGCTGCAGTGCACCAGCCCGGACCGCGCCCTCGGCGGTGAGCCGGGCTGCGGGTTCTGCGACGGCTGCCACACCACGATGGTCGGCACGCACGCGGACGTCTCCGCCATCGCCGCGGTCGGCAGCCAGATCCTCGTCGACGACATGCGGGACACCGTCCGCAAGTCCTACACGTCCCCCGCCACGGGCCGCTGGCAGATCATCCTGGTCGAGGACGCCGAGCGGCTGAACGAGAAGTCCGCCAACGCGGTCCTCAAGGCGGTGGAGGAGCCCGCGCCGCGCACGGTCTGGCTGCTGTGCTCGCCCTCCCTGGAGGACGTGCTGCCCACCATCCGCTCCCGCTGCCGACACCTCAGCCTGAGCACCCCCTCGGTCGCGGCCGTCGCCGACACGCTGGTGCGGCGCGACGGCGTCGAGCCGTCGGTGGCCCTGGCCGCCGCCCGGGCCACGCAGGGGCACGTCGACCGCGCCCGCCGGCTGGCCACGGACGCGGCGGCCCGGGAGCGCAGGGCGACGGTCCTGAAGCTCCCGCTCCGGGTGGACGACGTCGGAGCCTGCCTCAAGGCCGCCCAGGAGCTGGTGGACGCCGCCGGCGAGGACGCCAAGCAGATGGCCGAGGAGGTCGACACCAAGGAGACCGAGGAGCTGCGGGCAGCCCTGGGCGCCGCCGCCGGGACGGGCGGGCGCATGCCGCGCGGCACCGCGGGCGTGATGAAGGAGCTGGAGGACAAGCAGAAGCGGCGCCGGACCCGCACCCAGCGCGACAGCCTCGACCTCGCCCTCACCGACCTGACCGGCTTCTACCGCGATGTCCTGGCCCTCCAGCTCGGCTCCGCCCTCGCCATCGCCAACGAGGACATACGGCAGGACCTGGAGCGCATCGCCAGGGCCTCCGGCCCGGAGCGGACCCTGCGCCGGATCGAGGCGATCATCGCCTGCCGGGACGCCCTCGACCGCAACGTCGCGCCGCTCCTCGCGGTGGAGGCGATGACGATGTCGCTGCGCGCGGGCTGATCCCGCCGGGCGGGTTCCACACTCCTGGTTGACCGGCTCACCCTTGCGGGCGAACCGGCTGCCGGAGCCGGAGCGGGCCCGGCCGTGCGCCGCCCGGCAGGCGCCACGGAAGGCCCGGATCCGTCCGGCGCAGCGGGACCGCCGGTGCCTCCGCCAGGACGTAGGCTCCGAGGATGGACACCAGTCGCGTGCTGCGTACCACCGGGACCGTGATCGCAGCGGCCGGGCTGCTGCTCTCCGGATGCACCACCGGCGGGCCGGAGACGCTCCGGGCCGCCGCGTCCGCACGGGGTGAGGCCGGCGGCACGCCGTCGGTGCAGCCCTCTCCCGACGCCGCCGCGATGCGCCCGTACTACGAGCAGAAGCTGACCTGGCGCGACTGCGGTGTGCCCGGCTTCCAGTGCTCCACGATGAAGGCCCCGCTGGACTACGCGAACCCCGGCTCCGGCGAGGACGTGGACATCGCGGTGGCCCGCCGTGCGGCGACCGGCCCCGGCAAGCGGCTCGGCTCGCTCGTGGTCAACCCCGGCGGCCCCGGCGGCTCCGGCATCGGCTACCTCCAGGCGTACGCGGGCGTCGGCTATCCCGCCCCGGTCCGGGCCCGGTACGACATGGTCTCCTTCGACCCGCGCGGCGTGCAGCGCAGCAGCCCCGTCGAGTGCCTGACCGGCCCGGAGATGGACAAGTACACCCAGGTGGACCAGACCCCGGACGACGCGGCCGAGCGGGCGAGGCTGGTGGCCGCCTTCGAGGAGTTCGCGGACGGCTGCCAGGCCCGCTCGAAGCGGGTCCTTCCGCACGTCTCCACGGTCGACGCCGCCCGCGACATGGACCTGCTGCGCGCCGTGCTCGGCGACAGGAAGCTCAACTACGTCGGGGCCTCCTACGGCACCCTCCTGGGGGCGACGTACGCGAACCTCTTCCCGGACCGGGTCGGCCGGCTGGTCCTGGACGGCGCGATGGACCCCGCCCGCGCCTCGCTCGACCTCAACCGGGACCAGACCGCGGGCTTCGAGACGGCCTTCACCTCCTTCGCCGAGGACTGCGCGAAGCAGCCCGACTGCCCGCTGGGCAAGGGCAGCCCGGAGCAGGTGGCCGCCCGCCTGAAAGACTTCTTCCGCAAGCTCGACGCCCAGCCCGTGCCCAGCGGCGACGGGAGCCGCCCGCTCGGCGAGGCCCTCGCGACGACCGGGGTGATCGCGGCGCTCTACGACGAGAACGCCTGGCCCCAGCTGCGCGAGGCGCTGACCTCGGCGATGAACGGCGACGGGGCGGGCCTGCTGGGCCTGGCCGACAGCTACTACGAGCGCGGGGCGGACGGCAAGTACGCCAACCTGATGTTCGCGAACGCCGCCGTCAACTGCCTCGACCAGCCCGCGGCCTTCAACGGCCCGGGCGCGGTCGACGCGGCGCTCCCCTCCTTCGAGAAGGCCTCCCCGGTCTTCGGCGCGGGCCTGGCCTGGGCCGCGTTGAACTGCGCGTACTGGCCGGTGAAGCCCACGGGCCAGGCGGGGCCGCTCACCGCGAAGGGCGCCGCGCCGATCGTGGTGGTGGGCACCACCCGCGACCCGGCGACCCCGTACAAGTGGGCGCAGTCGCTGGCCGACCAGCTCGACTCGGGCACCCTCCTCACCTACGACGGCGACGGCCACACGGCGTACGGACGCGGCAGCGACTGCATCGACACCGCGATCAACCGCTACCTGCTGGAGGGCAAGCCACCCCAGACCGGCAAGAAGTGCTGAACCGCCGCCGGACCGCACCCCTGCCCTGACCGCCCCGGGCCGCGCCCAGCCGGGTCCGTGACCTGCGCCGCACCCTCGCGGAACCTGGTTCAGGGCACCCGCCGAGACCCTGTAGACTTGGCGCCGCTGCTGATGAGCGATCCCTTCCGAGGGAACACTTGTCTCCCCAGTGGTGCCGCCTTAGCTCAGTTGGCCAGAGCAACGCACTCGTAATGCGTAGGTCTCGGGTTCGAATCCCGAAGGCGGCTCTGTAGAAGCCCCAGGACTCACTCGCCGTGACCTGGGGCTTTTGCTTTTTTCGGGGTGCCGCAGAGGTCGTTACTCCTCCTCGCTTCGTGCCACCGAATCCAAGGGGTGCGCGAGGGGAGCGCATGAGCGCAGCGCGTGTGCGGAGGGGTGCGCGGCGGGCAGCGCGGCGGCGCTGCTGATCGGATCGGCGCGGCTCCTCGGAGATCACGCCGGTTTTGTGGAAACGCTCCAACCGCTGCTTCTACGCTGGTCCCTGTGGCAGACCCAAAGGACACCCTCGCGTTCAAGACGCTCGTAACGCAGTCGAGCGCCGTGCTGCTGACCCATGGGGTCGAGGTAGAGGCGACATCGGTGCGGGGCGTCGCGGACCACCTCGTTGAGGTCATGGCTGAGCGGGTCGGCGTGGACCACGAGGAAGCCGTCCACCTGGTGACCCCCGAAGCCGTCGCCGAGATCATCATGAAGGCGGCGACCGAAGACAACCGGGGAGCGTCTGTCGGCCCGCACGCGATGCGGCCGGTGCGGATCGACGACCGTACGGTCAGCGTCTCCGTCGAGGCGCTGGGCCACCTGGTCATGGCCGCATCGCAGGCCGGCAAGTACGCCAGCATCAACGACGACGGGTCAGCGGCGGCCCACCTTCTGGACCTCGCCACCGAGATCGGTGCCGCCTTGGTGAAGGAGCACGACGACGGAGCCGCCGACGTCGCGGTGGGGGTGCTCGACGAGCTGGCCGAACTGGTGGACGCCGTGGCCGACCGCATCGAGGACGACGGCTGGAGCATCTGCCCCTGCGGAGAGGACCACGACCAGGGGAAGGTCGACGTCGGCACCCTGCCGGTCATGCGTCGGCATGCTGCGCTGGCCCGCGGTCTTGGCCACCAGGTAGAGGGATAGCGCCGGCTCGCACCACTCCTATCCTCGTCTTCACTTATGAGATGAGGGGGACGTCAGGTCGATGTCCATCAGTCCGTTCGGCCCTGCGGCAGACAAGGCCCGCTCTGAAGGAGCTCGCGCCGAGTTGGATCGTCTATTGAAAGCGATCGACGAATCGGGCAAGCAGGGCAAGCAGCTCATCGAGCTCTACAAGAAGGAAGCAGCCAAGTACAAGCGGCTTGCTGAGATGGAGCGAGACCGGCGCCGCGAGGTCGAGGTCCAGTTGCGGGCCTGCACCAAGCTGCTCGACGAAGGGCCGGACCTTGAGGCGAAGCTCAACTCCATGATCCCCGATCTGGTACGAGCATCAGCGAGCCTTCCGCCGCCGCCTGAGGTGTCCGAAGTTCAGGCGCAGCTTGAGGCAACGGAGAAGGACCGAGACACGTTCGCCGAGTTGCTCGACACCGCGACGAAGGAACGGGACGCGGCACTGCGCGCCCGTGACGCCGCTATTGCCCGGCTGCAGACCCGCCAGAACGACGAGCAACCCCCAGGGGAGGCGGAGGCGTTGAGAGCGCGTCTGGACGCCCCCACTCTCCGTGGCGTGCTTGAACAAGCTCAGTGGCACTGCTCGTCGCTCGTCATTACGGCAGACCTGGACGGGACAAAGAAGCTGGAGCATCACCAGAAGGCTCCGCACTGGCGGAACCGTCTGGCCGCCACGCTGGCCACCATGCAGGCGTACGCCGAGACCAAGGACCTCGCGCGGGCACGCGGCGGCAAGGCCGGCCCTGAGCTGGCCAATCTCAAGGCGTACTGCGCGAGCCAGCCGTTCCCTCTGTTGGCGGAGGGCAAGGTGGTCGTCAGCGAGGGGCAGACCGCCAGCAGCAGCCCGCGAGGCAAGGCCCAACGAACCCTCCGCGTCCCTGAGCACATCGACCCCTCGGGGAAGGCTGTGATGCTGGAACACATCCGCATCGGCGACGGCGCTCCTCCGGCGCCGCGACTGCACTATCTCGATGACACCGACAGAAGCGGGACGGTCGTCATCGGGTTCTTCGGCGACCACCTGTACAACGCCGGAACCAACTGAGCGCGGAACGCACACCCCGGACGCAGACGAAGGCCGGGCTCAACCGCGCTGTGGCTGAGCCCGGCCGGAGCGGTCGGAGGGGTGGCGTGCGCGCTACGCCGTGAGCGTCTGACGGTCGGCGGCGCCGCACGTGCACGAGCAGGTGCACCCGCTCGTGGCCTTGATGGGAGCCGTAGGCCGAGCTGCGTGCTGTTCGATCGCCGAGCGAACCGCACGCGGGGCGCGGGGCACGAGCTTGACGACCGCCGCCGCTGCGGCGTGGGCGAGGTCGTCGAGGACAGACTGGTAGATGTCCCGGGTGATGCGGGAATCGCTGTGCCCGAGGGTCTCCGAGACGACCTTGATGTCGACGCCAGCGGCGAGCATGAGCGTCGCGGCACCGTGACGCAGGTCGTGGAGTCGGATGGGCGGCAGATCGGCCTCGGCTACCAGGCGGTCGAACAGGTCGGAGATCCTACCCGGGTGGAGCAGGGAGCCGTCCTCTTCGGTGAAGATGCGGCCGGTGTCCTTCCAGGCGTCACCCCATTTGCGCTTCTCCTCCTCCTGAGCGATCCGGCGAAGCTCGATGAGTTCGACCGTCTCGTCGTCCAACGCGACGGAGCGGATACCGCTGTTGGTCTTGGGCAGCCCTTCGAGGACCTGCCAGCCGTCTTGGACGAGCTGGGTGGCGATCTCCAGCGACCGGTTCTTCTTCGAGTAGTCGACCCAGCGAGGTCCGCACCCCTCCCCTCGGCGTAGGCCACGGAAGGCGATCATTCGCCACATACCCTCCAGGCGGTCCCCGAAGACGTGGTCGAGGAACGTGCCGGTCTGCTCCGGCGTCCAGACCATCACGGGGCTGGGCTTCTCGCCGGTGGCCCGCCAGCGGGCGACGCGCTCATCGGTCCACACGAGGGCCTTCGGCTTGGTGCCGGGTTCTAGCTCGACGTGCTCGGCCGGGTTGTAGTTGGGGATGATCCGCTGTGCGATAGCCGTGTTGAGGGCCGCACGCAGGGTGGCCTTGATGTGGTGCTGGGTGTTGACGCTGGTCACCCGGCGGAAGGGCGGCATCTGGTCGATGGCTGACTTCAGCCACTTGCGGCGAGCCCGGTTCTCCAAGCCCTTCCACGGGATGGCTTTCAGCTCATCGAGTGCTGCACGCCGTTGAGCGTTCTGCTCCTGGATCTCGATGTTCGCCTCGTTGATGGCGTCGAACATCCGGTCCAGGTGCGGCACGTTGAGCTTGTCGAGGCGTATCTCGCCCAGGTGCGGCTTGAGGTGAACGCGCACGTCCACGTCGTACCGCTTGTAGCCGCTGACCCGCAGGCGCTTCTTGCCTCCGAGCCACAGGTCGAGCCACTCGGCCACGAGCATCTTGGGGTTGAGGGCCTGACCGGCCGCCAGGCGCCGCCGGGTCTCGTCGTAGCCCGGCAGGGGTTCCTTGTTCTTGGCGCAGGACTCCAGCATTTCGCTGATCGCGAGGTGCCCTGCGGGGTCGTCCTCGTCCGGGATGGCTAGCAGGGCCCGGACCTTGCTGAGTTCCTTGGTGGCCTCGGTCGAGGACTCGAACCCGCTGCGGCGGAACTCCCGGCGGGTCCCGTCGGGTCGGTTGGTCAGTTCGTGGCGTATGGACCAGTTGCCGTGACGCCGGTTGGTCAGCTTGGGGCATGACTTGCCGTAGTTCTTGCCGGTCTCGGGGTTGCGGCAGGAGCAGCGGCGCGTGACGGTGCCGCCGGACGTGGTGGTGCTCGGCAACGCTAGTCCTCGGGGTTGTCGACGAACGTGAGGTCGGTGGGGAGAGCGGGGGGAATGAGTCCGCGCTCCCGCATCGCGTCGCGGAACTCACGCAGTTCTCTGCAGTCGTCGAAGGCGAGCTGCTCGTACGAGGCCGCGGTTTCGAGGAGGGCGTCACGGCGGGCGGCGTCGAGGGTGACGCTGGCCTTCCGGCGCCGTTCCTTCGCCAGCCGGCTGGACGCCAGGGCGGTGGCCACGGCGTCGCTGTGCGCGCGATAGGTGTCGAGCACGTCTCGGGCGGACCCCTCGGGGGCGGGCTTGTCGAGGGGAGTCTCACCGGTGAACCAGGAGACCGCCTCCCACGTCGGGACCTCCCTGTCGGGGAGCACGGCTACCGAGGCGTCGGTGCCCAGAGGGAACAGCAGGCTGACCGGGGGGACCTTGTAGACCTCGGCCAGGACGAGGAACTCCGCCAGGTCGATCGAGCTGCGGCGTCCGGTCTCCAGGTTCGTGATCGTCGTCTTCGGGACCGGGAGCCCCAGAGAGGCGCACGCCTCGCCGGCCTCCGCCACCGTGAGGCCGGCGGCCTTACGGGCCCGGCGCATCTGCTCGGCGACGCGGGCGGTGAAGCTCGGGGACCAATCAGGGTTCGTCATGGCTGCAACTTACGCTGTCAAAATATGTGGCCGCAACATTCGTGATACTCGTTCTCTCGTCAGAACAACTTTTTCCGATGGGATGCGTCATGGGTACGTGTAAGGCTGTCAGGGGGATGGCCCGCGAGGAACTGCTCGCTCTGCCTGTCGCCGTCGACCTCGACACGGCGAACAAGGCGCTGACGATCGGCCGCAGCACGGGCTACGCGCTGGCGAAGCGGGGCGAGTACCCGGTCACGGTCCTCAAGCTCGGCAACGCGTATCGCGTGGTCACGGCGGACCTGCACCGCCTACTGGGTATCACCGTGGGCGGTGGCGCAGGGGAGGCCAGGCTCGCGGCGTGAGCCGGGCGCGCGAGTGGTGCTCGTACACGCCCCGGCACTCACGTTGAATACCTAGAGGTCGGGCATATGGGACTTTCAGCAGGGCGTCTCACCCAAGAGGAATCGTGACCGCGAGGTCGGCATCAGACTCGTACCTGGCGCCGACATCCGCCGTCGCTCGCACACCCCTGAGTGATTACGCATACGCACGAGGTGACGGGGTGGTGGGCAGGATGTTAGGGCTGCTGACAGCGCGGCGCGCGAGTGCCTGTACGTGTGCCCTGTCAGGCGGATTGACCGCCGGGCCTCAGCGAGACGCCTTCTCCGGCCTCCTGCCGAGGGGTTGTGACAGGTCGTTCTTCGGATGAGCCGGGTTGAGGAACCACTTGCGGGCGGAGACGAGCCACCAGGTCCCGGCGAAGGCGAGCACCACGCCGACCGCGACGGGGGCGTAGTTGAAGGTGTCGACGGTCACCGGGGCGGACTGGGGCAGCATGAACAGCACGGTGATCACCGCGACCCACGCGACTGCGAACACGCCGACGGGCTTGGACCAGCGGCCCAGGTGCCAGGGGCCGCGCTGGAAGAGCTCGCCTTGGCGAAGGCGGAGGAAGGTGGGGATGACGTAGGCGATGTACAAGCCGATCGTCGCGATCGACGTCACGGCCGCGTAGGCCGTGCTGTTGAAGAGGTAGGGCAGACCGAGGACGAACGCGCCGCCGGCGGCCAGCCAGACCGCGTTGGTCGGCGTGCGCGTCCCGGGGTTGAGCTTGTGCCACACCGTGGAGAAGGGCAGCGCGCCGTCGCGGGAGAAGGCGTAGATCATGCGGGAGTTGGCGGTCACGGAGGCCATGCCGCAGAACAGCTGGGCGCCGATGACGACGAGCAGCATCAGCTTGCCCGTGCTCGCGCCGAGCGCGTCGAGGAAGATCTGCGCGGGAGGCACTCCTGTCCCGGACTCGAGGGCGTCGGTGTACGACTGGATGGCGAACGTCAGGCCGAAGAGCAGGACGAAGCCGGCGGCCCACGAGACCAGGATGGACCGGACGATCCCCTTCGGCCCCTCGACGGAGGCGTTCTTCGTCTCCTCCGTCATGTGAGCGGACGCGTCGTAGCCGGTGAACGTGTACTGCGCCATCAGCAGGCCGATGAGAGCGACGTAGACGGCGGAGCCCCAGCCCGTGTTGTTGACGAACTCGGTGAACACGAAACCGGGGGACTGGTGCCTGTCGGGGACGGCGAGCAGTGCGCCGACGATCACCACGACGCCGATCAGGTGCCACCAGACGGACACGGTGTTGAAGAAGCCCACGATCCGCACGCGGAACGTGTTCACGACGGCGTGGAGCAGCAGGATGAGGCCGAAGAGGACGATCGTGTGGCCGGGCGTCGCGGCGTAGCCGAACTGGAGGTTCAGGTACGCGTTGAGGAATGAGGCGGCGCCGAAGTCGATGCCCGCGGTGACGGCGACCTGCCCGAGGGTGTTGAACCAGCCGGTGAACCAGGCCCACGCGGGAGCGGACCTGCGCGGGGCGAGTTTGTGGGCCCAGAAGTAGAGGCCGGCGGACGTCGGGTAGGAGGAGCAGACCTCCGCCATGGACAGCCCGACGAAGAGGGTCATCAGGCCGACGAAGGCCCAGCCCCACATGATCAGGGCCGGCCCGCCGGCGTTCATGCCGAAGCCGTACATGGTCAGGCAGCCGGACAGGATGCTGATGATCGTGAACGAGACGGCGAAGTTCTGCTTCCCGGACATGGAGCGGTCCAGGGTCTGGGTGATGCCGAGCTCGGCGAGGCGCTCCTCCTCGGAGGGAGTCACGCTGGGTATGTCCAAAGGCATAGGGGTGCCCTCTCAGGTTCGGTGATACAGGGGATTTGGCGCGAGCGGTGCGCTGATCAGCGCCGCTGGGGGTACGGTGCGGACGCTTTCACCGCCCAGTCGCGATGCCGCGAGAACAGCGTCCGGGCGTCGCCGCAGTAGCTCCACGGGACATCTGTGGCGTACGGGCCGATGGCGTCGAAGACCTCGGCCGCTTCTCGGTGCCGGTTCGCGAACGACAGGGCGTGGGCGAGGTAGTTGGCGTCCTCGTGGAAGCCGGCGTGCAGGCGGGTGGGGGCCCGGTAGGCCCACCAGCTCTCCCACGCCTGCCAGGTGGACGGGTTGTCCGTCCACGGATGGACGGTCAGTCCGTATCGATGCCCGTCCTTCTCCATCCGTTGCCGGTGGGACTCGGCGAGTGCGACCAACGGGAGGACGTGCAGCGGCAGGCCCCGGGGCGCGTGCGCGCACCGCTCCTGGGCCCAGTGGAACATCTCGCCGCCCGTGCCGTGCCAGGCGGGGAACATGTAGGTGAGCAGCTCGTGGTGCGCCTCACGGCTCCACCGGTCTCGTTGCTCCACCTGCTCCCACACCTGCCGTACGGTGGCCCGCCAGGCCGGATCACGGTCGGGAGAGTGGAAGCGGAGCAGAGCGAGCATGACGATGTACGGCGACGGGTCCGGCGGCAGGGCGTCGGCAGCGGCGTCGCACGCCTCCCACGCCCGTTCCATCGCCTCGCTGCGGCCACGGCCCCGGCCGCCGGCCATCGATCGCAGGGCCTGAACATGGGCGAGCAAGGCCAGGGCGTGCGGCGAGCGGGGCTCGGCCTGCGCCCAGGTGTCCGCGAAGGTCAGCCGCGCTCCGGTGCGGGCGAGGACCTGGAGCCGGAAGACCCGCCGGTCCCAGTCCGCCCCCGTCGCGGCCAGGAGCTCCCGGGCGCCTTCCCAGCGGCCCATCGCCGCGTCTTCGACCACCCTGCGCAGGGGGAGGTCGTCGAACGCCGGATTCCGGTCAAAGGCGGGGCGGGGGCTCACAGCTGCCTCACTCGGCCGGCCTCGGACGAATAGGGCAGCGCTTCCGCAGACGCGGCGGTGGTGTCGGCTGTCACCTTCGTACCTCCGGAAAAGGGAGTCCGCCGATCGGGCGGTAGCTGAGATAGGGCGAGCGGCTCGGGGAAGGGCGGAATGGTCTCTCGCCACGAGATCGGCTGTGCCGGATCCGGCACAGCCGGGGTGAGCCCTTCAGAAGCGGATCCCGCCGATCATCCGGGCCACGCTCGCGGCGGCCTCCCCGATCGTCGGAGCGAGCGACGAACCGGCGAGGTAGAAGCCGAGCAGCATGCAGACGATGGCGTGGCCGACCTTGAGCCCCGCCTTCTTGACGAACAGGAAGGTGAGGACCGAGAGAAGCACGACGGCGGAGATGCTGAGGGTCACCGTGTGCCCTCCGTCGGGAGCGCGCTTCCGACGCTAGCGTCGGACCGAGCGGCACCGAGCCGCGTGGGAACCGATGGCGCCGGCGGCGGGATTCCCTCCAACTCTGCGTGCAAGACCGAGGGCACTTTGGACTCCGTTGACAGGACGACGAAGAGCGGATGTTCCACCGCAGGTCCACCCACTCAGGCCCGCCCGAAAGATCACGCTCTCGGCTCGTTCGCCTGAGCCGATGGCCGGCGGCGCGCACCCAGACTGATGGCCGAATACCCGATGCACACATTTCCCGGGTGATATCACTGGAGTAATTTCAGCTTCACCAGAGGTAGTTGAACCGCACGCTCTCGCTCAACGGGGAGGCAAGAGGTGCTCCAGCAGTCGCCGAGGCACTGTGATCGATGCGGCTGCCGTCTGAGCCAGTACAACTCCGACGCACTGTGCTCCGCATGTGCACGAGCGCATGCTCTCGATCGCCACACTCCGACCGTGCCGGCCCGCGTATGGCGCGACCCTGATGTGCGCCAGGCGCTCGCGGCCTGGGACTTCGGCCGAGCCAGCCGACTGGTCCGACAACGAGGATCCCTTCGACAAGAGGATCTCGCCCAGCTCACGGGGCTCAGCCAGGCGTTCCTATCCATGCTCGAAGCGGGGAACCGGCGCCTTACCAACATCGACAAGATCGTCGAGTTCCTGGCTGGCCTCGGCGTACCCGCCGAACTCGTACCACTCCCACTCCCACTGCCACGCCCGGCGACCACTCCGTCGCAGCCACCCGACCTGGTCGCCGACGACCAGGACCCGCTCCTGCCGTGGACATCGGCCCGTATGGTGACGGCACTGGGCGCAGCGGTTGGAGGCAGTGCGATGGACCGTCGTCGATTCCTCGGTGTGAGCGGCATCGCGCTCACCGCCTTCGTGCACCAATGGGGCACTGCCGAAGCCGAACCACTCGTGCGAGCGGCAGACGGAAGTCAGCTCACGGACGAGCTTCTTGACAGCCTGCAGCGGACGACGGACAGCCTCCGCGTGATGGACGCGAGCACGGGCAGCGGCACCCTCGCCGAGCTCGGCGACGCACACCTCGCGTTCCTCAAGCGCCTCGTCCAGCATGCGTCGTACGACGAGGAGAAAGGCCGACGCCTCGCCTCGATCACCGCCGACACCGCCACCCAGACAGGATGGTTCACCTTCGACTCCGGGAACCACGACGGCACGCAGGTGTACCTGCTCGCCGCGCTCCGCGCCGCGAAGGCTTCGGGGGATGTCCGGCTGGGAGCCGGCGCACTCTCCTACCTGGCCATCCACGGCTACTCCACCGGATCTCCCCGCAGCGCGGTGATCGCGGCAGCAGCGGCACGCGAGAAGGTCAGGAACCTGGACGTGCCGGCCCTGGAGGCCATGCTGCTGACCCGCCAAGCGCGGGGGCACGCGAAGCTCGGCGAGCAGGGCGAGGCAGTCGCGGCGCTCGACCACGCCGCGGAACTCTGCGCCCGAGGCCGATCCGACAACGACCCGGCCTGGCTGTACTGGATCAACACAGGCGAGATCCATGGACAGTCCGGCAGCTGCTACCTCGACCTCGGCGAGCCCGACAAGGCCGTGGCAAGCTTCACCCAGGCGCGGAAGGCGCTCAACCCGGCTGACCAGCGCACCCGTGGCCTGTTCCTCACCCGCGCCGCATCCGCCCACCTCCGGGAAGGTGACGTCGACGCGGGATGCGCGACGGCGCACGAAGTACTCGACCTCGCCGAGCAGCTCCAGTCCGCCCGGCTGAACGATCACATCCAGAACATGCTGGCCGAGCTGCAGCCGGTCAGCCACACCCCATACGCTCGGGACCTGCAGGAGCGGGCTGCCGCTGTGATGGGAACGAGGAGCCGAACGTGACGCAGGCCGAGCAGGTTCTGATCCTGTGGGACATCGACCGTACGTTGCTGTACGTCGGCGACATCGACCGACAGGTCTACCGTGAAGCCTTCGCCGAGGCCGTCGGTCGTCCCGCTGAGCATCTTCCGGCCCGCGGCACCGGTGTCACGATGCCCCTCGCGATTCGATCCCTCCTCCTGGACAACGGCGTCTCGGAGGACGACGTCCCCGAGCTGCTGCCGCGGATGGTGGACCTCGTCCCCCAACAACTCGCCGCCCATACGGATGACCTGCGGGAGCATGGCGTCCTCATGCCCGGCGCTATCGAGGCGCTGCGATCGGTCCACGAGCGCCCCGAATACGTTCCGACCGTTGTCACGGGCAACCTCAAGCCGAACGCTTTGCTGAAGCTCGCGGCCTTTGACCTCGGAGGCTACGTCGACACAGAGATCGGCGGGTTCGCCTCAGACGATCAGCACCGGCCGGCGCTCGTCGGCATCGCGCAGAAGCGCGCTCAGGCCAAGCACGGGACGATCTTTACCCGCTCCAACACCGTCATCATCGGCGACTCGCTGGAGGACGTCCGCACAGGTCTCGAAGGCGGCGCCGCGGTCGTCGCGGTCGCCTCTGGGAAGACCGCGGCTCCCGCCCTGAGAGACGCAGGGGCCGATGTGGTTCTCGAAACTCTGGAAGACGTCCAGGAACTGCATGACGCCATAGCAAGCCGGTGTCGGTGAACGCGACAGCGCCCCCGCAACGCTTGCCGGTGGCGCTGCGCATGGGTGTCCTCCGTACGGTCGGCTGCGGCATGGCGCGCGGTGCGTGAGCGGGTGCCGCAGCCTACCGTCGGCGGTCGACCTCAGGTGTTCCTGGTGAGCTCCTCGGGCAGGAGTGATCCGGTCCAGCAGTCTCGAAGGCGGCCCTGGGATGCGATGCGCAGGCGCAGGGTGCCCTCCATCTTGAAGCCGGTCTTCACGGCGACGGCGCGGGAGGCTTCGTTGCCGACGTTGGCGGTCCACACGATGATCGGTGCGCCGAGATCGTCGAAGGCCCAGCGGCAGATCCGTGCCAGGGCTTCGGTCGCGATCCCTTGGCCGCGGGCGTTCTTCCCGATCCAGTAGCCCACGCTGGGGGCGTGCTTGGGGCGCTGGTGCAGGCTGATGACGCCCAGGCGCTGTCCGGTGTGGGTGTGGGTGATCACGAACGTCTTGGGCGTGTCGTCGGTGTTGGCCTTGTCGACGAAGTGCTCGGCGTCGGTGCGGTGGTAGGGGCTGGGGATGGTGGTGTTCCGCTGGATCTCCGGATCCTGCGCTTCGGCCGTCACCCAGTCGATGTCGTCGGCTTGGGGGCGGCGCAGGGTCAGGCGGCGGCTGGTGAGGATCACAGGGTGTGCCCTACGTACTGGAACTGCCACTGGCCGGCCCGGTAGGTGTCGATCACGGTGGGCAATTCGGTCGGGAAGGTGGTGGGCACCATCAGCAGGGTGGGGACCTTGGTGATGGGGACCCATTCGACGCCGGTCTGTGCCTGGTCGTGGTGGTGGCCGCCGAGGGCGGCGGGCTCGTCGAGGATGTCGCACCAGAACAGGGCATCGACCCTGTGGCTGATCGTGCCGTTGCGGGGCTCGTAGTTGGGGTCGCGGTCCGGGATGTACTCGCGGATACGCATCAGGTCGACGGCGCGGCCTCGGACGCCGGTTTCCTCCAGCAGTTCCCGTTCGACGCATTCGGCCCAGGTCTCGCCGGGTTCCTGTCCGCCGCCGGGTAGCGACCAGGTGCCGGGCCATGGGAAGTCGCCGATGGTCAGCAGGACGTGATCGTCCTTGACGACGAGGGCGCTGGTGGCGGGGCGTAAGCGGCTGATGTTCACGGTGCCTCCAGATCGGGGAGAGCGGTGAGCGGTGAAGCGTAGTCGCGACCCAGGTGGGATGGCATTCGCTTTCCTGGGGCCGGGCCGTACTCCTTCATCGCGTGCTCCGCTCCCCGAGCACTGCATTGCAGGTTCGGCAGGGTCCGCAGACCCCTAGGGGTGGGCAGCCTTGACTACCCACCCCTGGTGGAACTGGCGTTTCCGCCGACGGAAGCACCTGCGGCGCGGGTAGCAGAACGGCGCCGACCCGGACGGGTGGGTCGGCGCCGGGCCTGATCTCAGACGTCGATGCGGGCGACCTTACGGCCCACCTTGAGGTACAGCTCGGCACCGTCGAGTGCCCCGAGCTCGCTCACGACCGAGCTGAGCGTCTGCTGGACAGAAGCCTCCGAGAGCTGCGTGGTCTGCTGGTCTCCATCGGATTCGCGGATCAGGCGGAGACCGTTCTGCTGGGCCACGCGGCGCACGGCGGACATGCTGGGAGCGAAGTCCAGCGTGTGGCTGATCAGCGTCCCGAGGGTGTCCTCCGCATGGTCCTTCAGGACGACGACGGGGAGGTTCTGGGTGTCGCCGAAGGAGCGCTTGGAGAAGCGCGCCGTGAACTCGGCGCGGGCGGCGGCAGCGGCGTCGAGGCCGTGGAGGGCGGCCACCACCTCGCCGGCGAGGATCCGCTTGACCGCCATCGGGTGCGCAGTCCCCTCCTCCAGGCGCTTAGTGATCACGCGGATCTCGTCGTCGGTCCACTCGGTGAGCAGCTGGAGGTAGGGCTCGGTGAGGTGGTCGGGGATGGACATCAGCTGGCCGTAGACGTCATCAGGGGACGCCGTCAGCCCTACGTAGTTGCCCTTGCTCTTGCTCATCTTTGTGCCCGTGCCGTCGGTGCCCTCGATGAGCGGGGTGGTGATGACCACCTCGGGGGTCTGGTCCGAGATCTCCATGACCTTGCGGCACATCTGGAGGTTCAGCAGCTGATCCACGCCGCCGAGCTCGACGTCGGCGTCGATGGCCACGGAGTCCCACGCCATGACGACGGAGTAGACGAACTCGGCGACGGACAGCCCATGGCCCTCAGCGAGCCGGGTGCGGAAGTCCTCGCGCTGGAGCGACATGGAGACCGGTACCCGGGCGAGGACGCCGACGAGCTCAGGCAGGGTGATCTTGTTCAGCCACTCGCCGTTGAAGCGCAGGTCGGCACGCTCGAAGTCGATGAACGGGGCGACCTGCTGCTGGTAGCCGCTGAGGTTGCGGGCGATGTCCTCGTCGGTGAGGGCCGGCCGTTCCGAGGAGCGGCCGGACGGGTCGCCGATCTTGGCCGTGACGTCGCCGATGATGAAGACGACGTGGTGACCCATCCGCTGGAACCGGCTAGCGATGATGATCGGCACCGCGTGGCCGAGGTGGACATCCGGGGAGGTCGGGTCGATGCCGTACTTGACGACGAACGGCCGTCCCGCCGCCTGCGCGGCCTCGATCTTCTCCGCCAGCACCGCTGCCGAGGGGATCAAGTGATTCGTGCGCCCCTCGACCAGGGCGGCCTGCTCCTTCGGGGAGAGGTCGGAGAGGTCGAGGGAGCGCCGCGCTGTTGTCTCGCCGAGCAGCTGCGCGACCGTATAGTCCGCGCCCAGGTCCGCTCCATCGAGGATGTGCATGACACGCGTGACGGACTCACTCAAACGGCTCATGGCGCCTATACGCTCCTGCGTCGAACAACTGGCCGAACTGGTATGCAGATTGGGAAACGGCGAGTCTATCGTCGCCTCCTTCGGAGCGTCGTTGGATTAATCATGAATGAGCCTGCCGTCCCCAGCCGGCCGCATCAACGGGCGACCCGCGATCATGCTTGAGAGGGAGCCGCACCCGGTACGTACAGGTGAACGAGGTCCGAGGGGCAAAGCCCACTGCCGGCCTCACGCAATGCGTGCAAGAAGATCTCGCCGCTGGCCGGCAGGGGCCGAGGGCTGTCTCTGGTGACCGGTCCGGCACGCGGGGTTCCGGGGGTGGCTGCGTGTACCCTGCTAGGTGCCCCGGTGCCGCGTTTCACCTGGGATGGTAGGGCTCACGACAATAGGTATTTCAGCTTGGAGGACGGGTGGCGGTACAGCGGATTACGACCCGCAATGCCCGTTTTCAGCAGCTGGAGACGCTGCTCAACAATCGCACCAAGCGAGGGCGCGCGAAGGAATTCCTGGTTCAGGGCGTGCGGCCGATCACGATGGCTGTGGAACACGGCTGGACGATTCACTCCCTGCTGTACGACGCCAGCCGCCCCCTGTCGCGCTGGGCCGAGGAACTGCTGCGCGGAAACGGTGCCGAGCGCGTTGCGATGGCACCACAACTCCTCGCGGAGCTGAGCGAGAAGGCCGACGGGGCAGCGGAGATCCTTGCTGTCGTCGAGATGCCGCCGGACATCCTGTCGCGGATCAAGGTCCACGACTCCTTCCTCGGTCTGGTCTTCGACCGTCCGACGCAGCCCGGCAACATCGGAAGCATGGTGCGGTCGGCCGACGCCTTCGGTGCTGACGGGCTCATCGTGACGGGCCACGCTGCGGATCCGTACGACCCCAAGTCGGTACGTGCCTCCACCGGCTCCTTCTTCTCCGTTCCTGTGGTGCGCAGCCAGTCGCACCACGAAGTCATGGAGTGGCTGGAGAAGGAGCGCGCTCAGGGGCGGCCGGTGGCCGTCGTCGGTACGGACGAGAACGGTGACGCCGACGTCTCGGAATTCGACCTGACCCAGCCGGTCCTGCTGCTGATCGGCAACGAGACCGCCGGCCTCAGTGCTGCGTGGCGTGAACTCTGCGATCATGTGATCAGCATTCCTATGACCGGCTCGGCTAGCTCCCTGAACGCGTCGAACGCCGCCTCCGTCGTCCTCTACGAGGCGCGCCGCCAGCGTCTCGCGAAGCAGCGCACGACGTAACCCGCCGACGTCACCTCCAGACCTCGCCGCTGACCGCTCTCTTATAGACCGCCAGGTACTGGCGAGCGATGGTGTGGTGACCCCATCGGTCCAACGCTGTCTTGCGGACGGCCTGGGCTGTGGGCAGCGACGCCAGCACCCGCCTCGCGTCGCTGGGTTTGACCTCCCGGCCGGCGGGCAGCACCGCCCCGACGCCGGGGACGATCTCGGGCAGGCAACCGTTGTCGCTGGCGATCACTGGGGTGCCGCTGGCGGCGGCTTCCGAGACGACGGTGGCGCCGGGCTCGATCCATCGTCCGCCGAACGGTCCTCCCCAGGGCTGGGACAGAACGAGCTGCGCTCGGGCGCGTGCGATCAGTCGGGTACGAGCGCTGCCGCCGACCTCGCCCACGTAGCGGACGGTGTGTGGGAAGTCCGCCAGTAGAGCGTCAAGGTAGTCCTTCTCCCAGGCTGGTCCGGCGACCGTCAGCGGCAGGCCGGCGGCGTGCGCGAATGCCGCCGCCTCGCGTACGCCCTTGTGTGCGGAGACCCGCCCCAGGAAGAGGAAGTAGTCGTCCTTCGCCTCCTGGAACGGATACCGGGAGGGGTTGACCGGAAGCCGGATCACCGGAGCCGATATGGACCCCGCTGCGGCGCGTTGGGCGCGGGAGAGGTAGATGCCGTTCCTCCGGCGCTCTGGCACGCCGTTGAGGTGGTGCGTGCTCACGGTCGGCCTGAGCCCGCCGGGAGGAAGTGCGGCGGTGTTCGAATGGTCGTGGACGATGTCCGGGGCGAATGCCTCGATGGCGGCGTGAATGTCGGCTGTCTCGACGGCGGCGGACACCGTGACGCCTTCCTGGACGGGGCTTCCAGGGGCTCCAAGGAGCAGGATCTCGCACCCGGCCTCCAGCAGCCCGTCCATGAGCGTGGCAACGACCCACTGGATGCCGCCGTAGCCCTGGGGTGGCACGGTAATCCACTGGGTGGGGTCGACCCCATACCGATACGGCGGAATGACTATGGCCACCTTCATCAGTCACCCCTTTTGGTCTCGTCATCGATGGCGCTGGCCTGGTGCCCCGTGATGACCTCCCAGCAGACGCCGAGGAGGACGCTGGCTGTGTAGAGCATCGCCAGGGCGGTCCGCACTCGACGGACGCCGTCCCCTGACCGGTTACGGCCCCATTCCTTCGCGATTCCTCGCCGCGCGTCGTTGCGCCGTGCTTCGCTGCGCCCCTGCCAGAAGGCGCGGCGCAGCAGGTAGGACAGGGTCAGCCGGTGGGTGGGGATCAGGTGTTGGACGTCAGCGCCGTGCAGGATCGTCGCGGTGGCACCGCCTGTGGTCATCTCCCGTACGAAGGTGGTGTCCTCGGCGGAGGTGAGGGAGCTGCCGATCCGGCCGAGACGTTCGTCGAAGCCCACACCCAGCAGCCGGGCGTGCTCTACGTCGATGGCGAAGCTGCCGCCCCAGATCGATGCCGGACGGGAAGGGGCGTGGGAGCCGAGGTAGTGCAGCTGGCCCGAGGTCAGGAACCACGGGCGACGGTGCCCTTGGAGATGGGCGGTGATCCTCGTCCCCGTCACATGTGCCCCAGCAGCCAAGGCCCCCCGCATCTCGTCGAGAGCGTGAGCGTTGGGGACGATGTCGTCGTCGAGGAAGACAAGGTGCCGGGTAGGGGATTCCTTCATGGCCTTGTTGCGGCTGTAAGCAAGCCCACGGTTGGCCTCGTTGCAGATCACGCGGAATTGGGAAGGGGTCGGGGAGACACCCTCGGGCAGTAGGGGCAGTTGGTGCGCCGGCATGTCCGCGATGATCAGCATGGAGTCCCGGGGGCCCATCGCAGGGGTGATGCGGGCGATCGCCCCCGGCAGGCTGTCCGGGCGGTTGCTGCACACGGCGATGGTGAGCGGGAGAGTAGCGCTGGGGGTCACGGGTGCACCTTTCGGTCGCCCCTGGGGCCGTGCTGGTCGCGGTCGAAGGCCTGCAGCACATCGGACAGATCCCCGAGCGTGGCGAGCGCCCAGTACCCCGTGCTTTGGCCTCTCGTATGATCTCGCCGGCCTCGCAGATCGCGGTACGCGGTCACGATCTCGGGAGCCACTCCGGAAGGAGCGCTCCATCCGTCATCCACGCTGACGATCGCGGCCGAGCAGCCGAGGGCCAGTGCGGGAATGGCGTCGTGGTCGAGTCGGTCTCCGACGACCACGGTGTGGTCCGGCTTCCAACCCAGCTGGTCCAGTGCCCACGTGAAGAGACGGGGGTCCGGCTTGGCGTAGCCGACGAGCGAGTCGAGCGCGACGAGGCGGACTTGGCGCTCGATGCCCAGCGTGCGAAGGGCGGCGAGGCATTCCGGGGGCTGGTTGGCGACGACGCACACCTCGTAGGTCCCGGCGAGCCCGGTGAGCGCGTCGACTGCTCCGGGGATCGGCTGGACGAGCGAGGTCCAGCGGGCGCGGACGCGCTGCCAGCTCTTCGTGCCGTTGGGCGGGAAGAGACTGGGCGGCGGCGAGCCGGGCGTGCGGTCCTGGTAGAAGGTGCGCATGGCCCGGAGGAAGGCGTCCATGGTGAGCGCGGGCTCGTCCGCCCGCGAGAGTTCCCAGACGCCTTGGAGCCATGCGAGGTCGAACGGCTCGTCGTAGTAGAGGACTCCGCCGACATCGATGGCGAGGGTGTGCGCGGTCATGACGTGACCGCCCGTCCGGAGGCCCATGTGAGCCACTCGGGCTTGTCCGCTGCGTCGTTCTCGATGGTGAGGGAGGTCGTGGGTTCCACGGGGCCGTGTTCGCGGGCCCAGCCCGCAGTGCGGCGCAGCCCTTCGGCGAGCGGGGTGTCGGCCCAGTCGCCGAGCATCGTACGCGCGAGGGTGTTGTCGGTGTAGGCGGCGTGAACCTCGTCGCGGGCAGCCAGGTGAATGATCGGGTGGTCGGGCACGCCCATCGCGGTGCGCACGGCGTGCGCCATTTCCAGCACGGTGGTGGTCTGCGAGGAGCCGACGTTGAACACCTGGCCCCAGGCGCTGGGCTGGTCGGCGGCGGCGAGGAAGGTGCCGACGATGTCCGGGGCGTAGGTGAAGGCACGGATCTGGCTGCCGTCTCCGTACACGCTGATGGGTTCGCCCCGCATGATCTGGTTGAAGAAGATGGCGACGGCGTTGCGGTAGGGATCGCCCATGTTCTGCCGCTCGCCGTAGACGTTGTGCATCCGCATCGCGAAGTACGGCAGGCCCTGCAAGTGCATGGTGACGGCGAGCTCACGCTCGACCGCGAGCTTCGCGTTGCCGTAACTGTCCGCCGGCGTGGGTTGCTCGTCCTCGCGCATGGGTACGTGCCCGTGTCCATACACCGCGACCGACGAGGCGAAGCCGAAGAACTGGACCTTGGCGGCCAGCGAGGCGTTGATCAGGTTGATGCTGCCGAGCAGGTTCACGGAGTAGTTGTGGTGCTTGACGGCGTGGCTGATGCCTTCGGCGGCGAAGGCGGCCAGGTGATAGACGCCGTCGAAGCGGTACGAGGCGAAGAGCTCGGTGACCGCGGCTTGGTCGGCCACCGAGCCGACGATGAGGGTCGCGCCGGCGGGTACGTTCTCGGTCTTGCCGCCGTCGAGGTTGTCCAGGACGACGACGTCGTCGCCGCGCTCGATCAAGGATGCGGCCAGGTGGGACCCGATGAAACCGGCGCCGCCGGTCACCAGATGCGTAGGCATGGCTGATCTGTCTCCTCTTGCCTGAGTGGGGTCCACCCGCGGACCGGGATTGTCCATCTGCGGGTGGTCGTACGAGCTACTGCGCCGGCCTGGGGGCTTCAGGCACCGAGGAGCTTGCGGATCCGGGCGAAGTCGTCGTGTGCGCGATCGGTGATCAGCGGGAGTCGCTGCCGCAGGATGGCGCGCAGCCCGGCCGCGTCGGTGTCATTGACGAGCCGGTCGATGACGGAGGGGTCCTCGGCGAAGGCCCGGACGTCCATGTGAATGCCGGCCACGTCGACCGAGTCTCCGTAGGTCTCGGCCAGGACGCCGTTGAACTTGTGCGAGTGACCGATGGCGATAGCCGGCACTCCGCTGGACAGCGCGCCGATCGCGGCATGCAGGCGCTCGGAGACGACGAGCTCGGCCCGCGCCAGGATGCCCTTGTAGTCGGATGCGGACAGCGCACCGGGCAGCACCTTGACCTGGGGCGAGCCGAAGGCTTCCGCGATGCGGGCGGCGAGGATGCGGTCGTCGTTGTGCGACCGGGAGTCGTGGCAGTGCGGCACGAGCAGGACCGGCATGTCCCAGGTCCGTACGAAGGAGGTGACGAGCCGTGTCAGCGCCGCGAGGTGTCGCGCCTCCTCCAGGGCGCTGAAGCGGGTGATGCCCTGGCTCGGAGCGACGCAGACGTACGGCTCGCCGGGGGTAAGCCCCAGGTGGCTGAGCACGGCGGACACGCTCTCGCTGGTGGCAGCCGACAGCAGGAAGGCGGGGTCGGAGGAGAGACTCACCCTCTGCTCCGGCAGGCCGAGCTTGTCCACGACGTAGCGGTGGGAGACGCTCTCCCGGACGGTGAGGAGCTGGAGGCGGTCGGCCACCGTCAGCCATGCCTCCGCGTCGGAGGAGTCGTCGAAGGGGCCGACGGACTGGCCGATCATCACCGTAGGGATGCCCCGCTGCTGGGCGGCGATCAGGGCGCGGAGGTAGGGCGTGGAGACTCCGTAGTCGGAGGTGTGCAAGTCGCCCCCGGTGGCGATGACCAGGTCCGTGTCGGCGAGCAGTCGTTCGCGGCGGGCACTCAGCTCGGACGGGCTCTCCTGGGGACGCATCTGCTGCCAGGAGCGGGAGACGACGAACGGATCGGCCGCGCAGTCGGCACCGGTGGGGGCGAGGACTTCCTTGTCGAGAGCCGGGGTCTGGGTGAGGACGGTGACCTGGTGAGCGCCCGTGGCGCCACGGGGATTCAACTGGTCGACGATGGATCGGGCCAGGGCCTCGACCCCTCGGCTTTCGCAGCTGGTGATGCCGGTTATGAGGATGTTGGGCACAGCGGACCTCCCAGAGGTCATAAGGTGAACTGGATGAGTTCGGCCAGTACGGTGCGGTAGTTGAAGCGCTCGTGCACTCGGCGTTGGATGGCAGCCAGCGGTCTGCGGTACCGACCTGGATCACGGAGCATCTGGGCGAGGGTGTCGGCCGGATCGCCGCCCAGCAGAAACAGCTCGACGTCATCGCCGTAGAGGGCGGAGAGGTGGCCCAGGTCCGGCCAAAGCACGGGGATGCTGCCCGAAGCCAATGTTTCGAACATGCGTGGGGTCAGCAGTTCCATCCGCGCGAGAAGCGGTCGTGCGAGCACGGGCGTGATCGCCGCCTGAGCCATGGCGGAGACCACCTGCCCGAACGGCACGGGCGGCGCCACCTCGACGCCGCGCTCCTCCATCCAGCCGGGCTCGTTGGCGGTCGCGAGAAGGTGGTCGGGATGCGGATCGCCGGTCCACCAGCGTCCGCACACCCGAATGCGGTGGATCGGCGGCCGACTGGCGCCTGCGGCCTGCAGGAGGCTGGTCATCTCCTTCCAGCGCCACCAGTTCGCGCCGACGTACTGCAGCTCGTACGGCATCGTCCGCGGGTTCGGGTAGTCGGTGGCGAGGCGGTGGATGTCCGGCATCCCGAAGTAGCTGAAGAACTGGGCACCGTCGGGGAGGTGCTCGCCGAGGCGCGGCTGGAGGATCACATCGCTCAGGTCGGCGTATAGCTTGTGCCAGGAATCGATGGTGTCCACGCCGGCGTTGTTGTCGACCCCGGCGCACACCTGCGGCCCCCAGTGACCGTCGGGGTCGAGCACGATTCGCCGCTGGCGCGGCACGACCTCGCACAGTTCACGCTGCTGGAGGGAAAGGAACTGGGCGTTCTCGAAGACGAGGACGAGGTGGGTGGCCCAGGTGATGTCGTCCACGAGGGGCAGGTGGGCGTTCACCGTGCCATCGAGCCGCGACAGCTGGCTCGAGACCCCGACTTCGCATCCGACGGCCTGAGCGACCCGGGCGTACTCGGCGATCATGTGGCTGGAGCCCGCGTTCCAGTGGAAGACACCGGCGAACAGGATCCGGGGCGTGGTCATCGCGTGCTCCTTGCCTGCTGTGCCGCGTAGTCGGCCACCTGTCGGCCGAGCTGGCGGTGGGCACGTCGGCGGCCCCGGATCAGCGGTACGCGCCGCACAAGCCACCACACGGCCCCGGTGGTCTCCCAAGTCCCGCGCCACCAAGTGGTCTCGCCCCCGACGCCGCGTCCGCGCAGATCGTCTTTCAGCCACCGGCTCGCCAACCGCAGCGTGGGACGTGGGCGCCAGTCGATGTCGGTGAGCAGGTAGTAGTAGCGGTTGCGGCGCATTTGGACGCGTCGGTAGCGGCTGCCCGCAGTTCCCCCGCCGCCGAAGTGCTGGATGCCGACATCAAGCAGGAGGGCAACGCGCCAGCCGGCCCAACGGGCGCGGCGGCACAGGTCGGTCTCCTCGTAGTACGTGTGGAAGACCTCGTCGAAGAGGCCGACGGTACGCAGCAGTGTGGCGCGGACGAAGAAGGCGGCCCCTTGGACGTAGGCGTGCTCCAGGGTGTGCGGGGCCCTGCCTTCGAGCGGGCCGGCAGGTGAGGGGTGGTTCGGCCAGTCCCCGGCGAAGGCGTGCTGCTCGCCCCAGCGCAGTGCGGTCTTCGACCAGTTGTTGTGGGCGCCGAGCGCGGTGTTGCCCGACTCGTCGTACTCGTACTGCATGGGGCCGACCACGCCGTAGCCGGTCCAGGTCTCCATGAACTCGACCAGGTCGCGCAGCAGGGAGTTCGGCGTCTGGGTGTCCGGGTTCACGAGGAAGACGTAGTCCGCGCCGTCTTCGAGTGCCGCGCGCATCCCGATGTTGTTGGCGCGGGCGAAGCCGACGTTGGTGTCGTTCTGGATGATCCGCACCCGCGGGAAGCGCTTCTGCACGAAGGCTGCGCTGCCGTCCTGTGAGTCGTTGTCGACGTACCAGATGGTCAGGTCGAACCCGGCGGCGTCACTTTCGAGGAGTGAGGCGAAGCAGGGCTCCAGCCAGCTGAGCTCGTTGGTGCCCACGGTGATCGCCGCCACCCGTACGCGTCGCACTGGTCCGATGGGGGCGGAGCTGGTCACGGCAGCTCCATTTCGACCGGGGCGAACTCGATGACGATGCTGCGCCGGATGCGTGCGGAGGTGTTACGGCGTGATGCGTGGGCGACACGTACGTCATGGACGCCGACGTCGCCGGCCGCGAGCGAGAGCGCGCGGACGGGGCCACGTGCTTGAAGCGCTTCCGTGTCCATCTCGTCGGGCAGCAGGTGCGATCCGGGGACGAACTCCAGACAGCCGTTGGCCGGGTCGGAGTCGTCGAGGAAGAGGCTCAGGTTGCACACGGTGTGGGCGGGCACCGTGGTCCGGTCGCGATGCCAGGGCACGGGGGCGGCCACCTCAGGCAGTTTGACGATCATGGCGCAGGCGGTGGCGCGGACCGGGCAGCCCAGGATGGCCGCAGCCAAGGGGTGCAGGAGACCGTCGGAACCGTAGAGGCGCGCAGTCGCGGGCGCCTCCTGGTCCTGCAGGTTGTGGATCCGGTAGAGGACGGAGGTACTGGTGCCGGCGGGTGTGAAGTGCCAGTAGTCGGGCGACCGGAAGCCGTCGTGCGTGAAGCGACGGATCAGGTGGTCAGCCTCGGCACGGAGGGTGTTGAGCGCGTCTCCCCCGACCTGCTGGGAGAGGGCGGCATAGCCGTCCGCACGAAAGTCCCGGAGCACCCCGTCGGCGAGCGGCGCAGAGGGGCCGCCGGTCGGGCTCTGTGCCTGCTGTGTCATCGTTCCCCCGCTGCGGTGTGGTGGAGCTGCGTGGCGAACCAGTCGATGGTGGTGCTCAACCCCTTGCGGGGCTCGGTCTCCGGCCTCCAGCCGAACTTGTCCCAGGCCAGGGCGATATCCGGCTTGCGGCGACCCGGATCGTCTACCGGGCGGTCTACGAATTCGATCGGCGAGGCGGAACCGCACAGCTCGCGAACCAGGTGAGCGAGCTCCAGGACCGTGGTCTCGGCGGAGTTGCCCAGGTTCACGGGGCCGGTGTGCCGACCCGAGGCGACGGCGAGGATGCCCCGGACGGTGTCGTCCACGTAGCACAAAGACCGCGTCTGCGAGCCATCGCCGGTGACGGTCAGCGGTTCTCCCGCCAGCGCCTGGCGGACAAAGGTCGGCACCGCTCGCCCGTCGTCGGCCCGCATCCGGGGGCCGAAGGTGTTGAAGATCCGTACGATCGCGGTGTCGACGCCGTGCTCGGTGCGGTAGGCGGTCGTCGCCGCCTCGGCGAACCGCTTCGCCTCGTCGTAGACGCTGCGCGGCCCGACCGGGTTGACGTTGCCCCAGTACGACTCGCGCTGCGGGTGCTGGAGCGGGTCGCCGTACACCTCGGAGGTGGAGGCGAGCACGAAGCGGGCCTTCTTCTGCCTGGCCAGCTCCAGCGCGTTGAACGTTCCCTGCGCCCCGGCCTGAAGGGTCTCGATCGGCAGGCGCAGGTAGTCCTGCGGGGAGGCCGGCGAAGCGAGGTGGAGCACGAGGTCAACCCCACCCGCCACCGGGATCGGGGTCGTGACATCGTGCACCAGCAGTTCGAACCGGTCGTCGGCCCGCCGATGCACGACGTTGTCGGCCGTGCCCGTGAGGAAGTTGTCGACGCAGACAACCTCGACGCCGCTGTCGAGCAGCAGGTCACACAGATGGGAGCCGACGAACCCGCAGCCGCCGGTGACGACGGCTCGACGGAAGGGGACCTGGCCCGTTGCCATGGCCCTTCGTTGCGAAGAGGTGCTCATAATGCCTCTTTCTCGGCAATTCGAATGAAAATCGACATGCTTGTGCCCTCCTCGGGCGTCACGAGAGGCTGGGATTCAGCAGGGTGTGGCGGAGCTGGTCTCCGAGCAGACGGCGGAGCTCGCGCTGATGAGTCCCCATACGGCCTTGCCTCCGGGAACCGGGGTCCATCCCCAGTCCCGGGTGAGCTCTTGGACCAGCAGAAGTCCCCGGCCGGTCTCGGCATCCTGGTCGTCGGCTGACCTCTTCGGCTCGCCGTCGGCCTGGTCGATCACCTGGAGGACGACATCCCCGTTGTCCAGCCATGCACCGAACTCCACGGAACCGGAATCCCCCGTTGCCGTGACGGCGTTGGCGACGAGTTCGGTTATGACCAGGCCGACGTCGGCGATGACGCTCGCGCTCAGCATGCCAGCGAAGCAGGCGCTCACGAGATGGCGCGCCACCTGGGCGGCGACGGGCTCGGCCGCGAGAGCGCAGCGCATTCGGGGCGTCCGTGTGGACTGCCCGGTTGTGATCAACAAGGTCATCGCCTGGCCCTCGCCATGCGTGGTCCCCTGGCCCAACACGGTGTCACCTCCGCTGAGAGCCGCCGCCGTGGCACATGGAGTGCATGCGGTCGGCCCGCACTCCACGATGACGTCGAACCGCGCCCTCGCTTATGAGCGTTTATGAGAGCGCAGCTTCGTCCCGCCCTACAGGGGCTCTGGTCTGCCGCTCGGTGGCCCCCATCTCACCTCCTGTGGCGCCCTCGGGGTATCACGTGGGACTGCTCGTTCCGCTCGCCCGACGCCGTCACTTCTTTTCAACATCCGCTTACACATGGGCTCATGAGAGGGACACTTAGGGTCCGGATCATGTCGAGAAGCGAAGAGGCGGTACGTGGCGTGGGAAAGATCCGCGTCGGCTGGCGGCCGGAGGTTCTCCGGGCGCGGCGTGAGGCACACGGCCTGACGCTCGAGGGTGCGGGCGAGAAACTGCGCGCTGTGGCTGCGGCGGCCGGACTGACCGTCCCGGCCGCGAACTTTCAGACGCTGTGGCAGCACGAGCAGGGCGAGATCTATCCCGGCCCGCACTATCGCCGCGCGTACTGCCTTCTCTACCGGGCTACAGAGCCCGAACTCGGCTTCCGGCAGGCACTACCCGGCGAAACCACGGGCGTGCAGCTCGCCCCCTACTCCGAGCCGCTCGCCGGCGCACACGTCCTGGCGGTGGAGCGCGCTCTGCTGCAGATCGCTCCAGGCCGGCCCGACTCGCCCAGCGATGATCTGCAGCATCGAATAATGGATGCCTGGAAGCGTCGGCACACCGGTGGCGACCCGAATCGCCCCACGCTTGTCCTGGTCGGCGGTCTCGCGGGCAGCGGGAAGTCGGAGTTCGCACGGTTCATCTCGCAGCTGACCGGATGGCCGGTGCTCGACAAGGACCCGATCACGCGTCCCCTCGCGGAGCGGCTGCTCTCCGAGCTCGGGTGCGACCCGAACGACCGGCACAGCGCGCTCTACCGAGAGAAGGTGCGCCCCCTGGAGTACCAGTGCCTCCTGGAGGCCGCGTACGCCAACGTCGACTGCTCGATCAGCACTGTGCTCACCGCGCCGTTCATCGCGGAACTTAGCGACCCGCGGTGGGTTCAGCGCCTGGTGAACCGTTGCGAAGCACGAGGGGTGTCAGTCTCCGTCATGTGGATCCAGTGCGACCTCGACACCATGCGGGAGTACATCACGTTCCGCTCAGCGGCCCGGGACTCGTGGAAGATCCAGAACTGGGACGAGTACGCTGCCACGGTCGATCCGGAGCTGCGTCCCTCCGTCCCGCACCTGGTGGTCGACAACCGCCTGGGCGCTGCTATCTCCCTTACCGACCAGGTACGCCAAGTCTTCGGGACGGTTCACTGATGGACACCGGAATCCTCCTATACGGGCCGCCAGCCTCCGGCAAGGACACCGTCACGGCTGCGCTCACCGCCCTCGATGCGTCGTATGCGCCCTTCGCGAGGCTGAAGATCGGCACCGGTCGTACGCATGGCTACCGCATGGGTACGCGCGACCAGTTGGCCGAGCTGGAGGAACGCGGCGAGGTCATCTACCGCAACGACCGTTACGACAGCACGTACGTCGTCGACCAGCCCGGTCTGGACATGGCGATGGACGGCGGTCAGGTTCCGATCGTGCACCTGGGCCAGGTCGAAGGCGTACAACGGGTCGCGGACGGCTACGCCGCCCGGTGGTGGCGGGTGCTGTTGTGGTGTCCCCGCGATGTCACGGCACTTCGGTCCGTGGGGCGGGGCGATGCCGATACCCCAGCCCGCCTGGCAGCCTGGGACGCGACCGAGCGCGACCTCGACCTGCACCCCGGTGTCACCTGGGATCTGACGATCCACACCGATCGCGTACAGGTGCAGGACGCCGCCGCTGAGATCCACGCGCTGGTTTGGGCCCGGTCATAGCCCGCGGTGGCCCTCGGACTGCAGCAGGGCCAAGGCGTCCTCGACGGTGAGATCGGCGTCCCGAGCCTCATCCCAAAGGGCAAGGACGGCTACGACGGCATGCATGAGGTCGTCCGGTAGGCCCGCGTCAGCGAGGAGGGCCGCCGCTTCCTCCATCTCCGGACCCCAGCGCCACGCGCGTGCGGCGGTCTTGGGGATGTAGTCGGTCTCAACGAGGTAGCTGCGGCTTCGCTGGCCGGCGACATCGAGCAGCTCCTCGCCCACGCCGTACGCTTCGGCAAGGCCGTACGAGAGGGCCGCCAGGACGCGTGATGCCTTTTGGTAGCTGGAGTAGGTCAGCTTGAGCGCGGAGGCTCGACCAAGCTCGGTGCCCAGAGACCGTACCCGCACGTCCGTCCCGGCGAAGAGCTTCTCGAGCAGGGCGACAGGATCGGCTGCGCCCGCGATGTAGAGGCGGGGCTGCTTCCCGCCGACCGGCGGGGACCCGATGACCGCCGCGTCGATGACCACGGTGTCCGGCAGGATCTGCGAGATCCACCCCACGCGCTGCGGAGTGATCGCGTTCGCCTCCACATAGATCTTGTCCGCGAAGCCGTACTCCGCGACCATCTCCGCCATGCTCTCGGCGGCGCCCGGCGGGCACAGCGACAGGACGAGATCCGCGCGCTCAAGGAGCTCGCCGAGGTCATCCACGGCCGCCAGATCGGCATCGACCGCCCGCTGTGCTGTGGCGCGGCTTCGCCCGGTCGGGCACCACAAGACGTCCGTCCCCTGTCGACGCAACTGGCCGCCCACCGCGGCTCCCATGCTGCCGGGGTGCAGAAGTCCCACGGTCATGCGGGGACTGGTCATTGTGGCTCCCTTTCCGGGGCTGCGGCCGCCAACAGGTCAATCGCGGCGCGAGCACCGCTCACCTCATGGTCGGGTGCGAGACATCCGTCCGGCCAGACGACGCCCCGGTTGATCCACACTGTCCTGAGACCGGCATCACGGCCGCCGTCGATGTCGGTGACGGGGTTGTCGCCGACTATCCAGCCGGTACCGCCGGCGTCACCCTTGCACCGGCGGATCGCTTCCAGGAAGAAAACTCGGTCCGGCTTGCGGGCGCCGACCTCCTCGGAGATGCACACGGCGTCGACGCGCCTGGCGATCCCCGTGGCCCGCAGCTTGGCCCACTGGATGTCTGCCGCCCCGTTCGTCGCGATGCCGATGCGCCAGCCCGCAGCCCTGAGCTCGTCCAGGCCGACGAGGACGTCCGAGGGACAGTGCACTGAGGCGGCGATATCAGAGCAGTAATCCCTCCATAGTTGCTCAGCGGGTTCAGCGAAGCCGAACCGTTCACGTACCTCCACGAACTGCCCAGGCCCCGCCCGGTCCTTGAACAACTGGCGGACCCACTCGGCCTCCTGCGTACCGAGGCCCCTCAGAGCGCAGAACTCGGCTGCCCATTCCACGAGGGCGAGCTTGCGGTCGATGAGCGTGTTGTCCAGGTCAAACAGGACGAAGGGCTTCATGATGTCCGTCTGTCATCGGCACGCCAGGACGCCGCCTCTACTCGCCGAAGGTGAGCAGGGGTACGTCGTAGAGTGCGGGGTTGCGTGGCCTAGTCATGGTCGGCGAGACGACCTCCACGACGAAGAGCTCGCTGAGGAACTGGACCTTGGCGCTCAGAAGGTGGCTGGTGCGGCCGTCGGCCGACTGAGCCTTCAGGCCGGCGGACACGTGGATGTGCGGCAGGATGCCGCCGGTCAGAGGATCGTGGGCGAGCGTGCCCGCGCCGAATGCTTCGACGTTAGTGACGTAGGTCTTGGCCCAGACCGGGGCGTCGGGATCTTCGAGTTTCTCGCAAGCGCCGACGATTTCGGCTTCGGCGAACGCGCCGATGAACGAGGGAATGTAGCCCTGTCGTACCCCGTGGTCGCGACAGAACGCGGAGAGTGCGTCGAAGAAGTCCTCGCCGTGGTCGAAGGTAACGCCGAAGGTTCGGCCGATGGTCAGTTCATGGGCGCGCACGGGTGTCCTTTCGAGGGGGTGACGTGTGTGACTCAGTGCGCGAAGACGGCGAACTGCTTGGTGATCGTCTCGCGGTCCGCGTGTTGGGCGAGCAGCGCTTGGAGCAGGAGACGAGCCTGGTAGGGACCGAGGTCGCCGGCCGGGATGAGCCCGCGGTTGATCAGGTCCTTCTCCGAGCCGGGGAAGCCGTACGTGCTGGTGAGGACAGGGCCGTTGCCGATGCGCGAGGCGAGGACTACGGGGATGCTCGCGGCGAGCCGGTCGATACTCTCGACCAGTCGCTGAGGAACATGTCCCACGCCGAACGCGGCGACGACAAGCCCGTCACAACTGCCGTCCCATGCCGCGAGCAGTGTGCCGTCGTCGCCGAGGCAGACCGTGTACAAGCCCACACGCGCGTCACGGTTCGGCGGCGCCAGGGGACCGAATCGGCGGGGCAGCGGGCCGGCCAACCGCACACGGTCCTCCGCAACCCGGCCGATGGGCCCAGTCCCGGGGGACGCGAAGGCGGCGGGGCTGGTGGTGTGGGACTTGCGGACATGTCGCGCGGCGTGGATCTCGTCGTTCAGGACGACCAACGCCCCGGCTCCGTGCAGCTGCGGGTCAGCTGCGGCGACGACCGCCGCGTACAGGTTGGCGGGTCCGTCGGGTCCGGCCATGGTGGGGTTGCGCATGGCGCCGGTAACGATGACCGGCTGGTCGTGACCGTGGTGGAGGTCGAGGTAGAACGCGGTTTCCTCGATGGTGTCGGTGCCCTGGGTGATCACGACCCCGTCGACGCCGCCGCCGTCGAGGGTCCTACCGATCGCCGCCCCGAGCTCCGTGAGGTCCTCGAACGTGAGCGACGCACCGGGCACCCGGCGAAAGTCGTGCACGCGCAGGTCGATGCCGCGACCGGCCAAGCCGGGGACGGCCGCGAGAAGGTCATGGGCAGAGAGAGCCGGGACGACTCCACCGGTCGCCGGATCGGCAGTCATGGCGATGGTGCCGCCAAGAGAATAGACAGCCACCGTGCGTGTCGCGCCCACCATCGCCCCCAACTTCCCTTCCGTCTCTCACCTATTGGATCTCACGCTCGGAGATCGTTCCCTGCAGGCTATCGGGTAGCCCCCACAAGGTCACCAGCCTCGGACCGCAGCTCGGCGGCCACGTATGCGCAGGCCCGGTCCAAGGCGCCGAGGCTGAGATGCCGGCTCCGGGGCATGGCGAGTCTGGTGGTCCCCACAGCAGCGAGCTGTCCACAACGGCGTATCAACCAGGGGCGATCGAGGCCCAGATAGTCGGCAGTTGCCGACAGCCGAACCCCAGGCGTGGGGCCCGTGGTCATCGTGTGCGCTTTCGCGTGGCCGGTGATGTCCGCAAAGGCCCGGAGGGAACGCGCCCCGCCGGTCATGGCTGTCTGGGGGACGGGAGCAGCCCGTACCCAGGTCGCGATGGCAGCCCTGTGCCCTGGCACGAGCACGAAGCCATCCGTCTGCTGAAGGTCCGGTTCGTCGGTCAGCCAGGTCGTGACGCCGTACGACTCCATCAGCGCGATAGCGAGGAACAGCAGCACGCGCTCGTATGTAGGCGAAGCAACGACTTCTGGGCCGGGAATGCAGAAGGCGCGCCCCACGCCACTGTGCTCGCGCTCGGGAGCCATCATCTGGAGGTACCGGTGCTTGTGCTCGAAGAGCAGCCAGGTCGCAGCCTCCTCGCCGCGCTGTTCCCGGGTCCAGAAGACCGGATCGCCGGCTAGCTCGTCTCGCTGGTCGAGGATGAACTCCGCGCACGCCCGGGAGCCGACAAGCATCTGGGACCCGTCGGTGAGGTCACCCAGGGCGATCGGCCCACGGCCGTGGCCTAATAGTTGCTGCGGAGGAAGGCTGTCTTCTCCGTGAAGCACCGCGTCATCGCCCAGGACAGCGGAGTCGAAACCTGCCACGGCCCACAGAATCCCGTACGTGAGGTCGTCCAGCTCGTAGGCCACGGGGACGGCAAGGGTGCTCCCCTTTCCGCCACGAACACCCTCTCGCGCGTCCATTACGAAGTGCCGGCGCGCCCCATCCACATTGTGGTGTGCGGCGAGCAGGGCCCTGAGGGGCATCCGACTCCACGTCTCGGACTCTCTGCTCGACCCGAGATGCAGGGCGTCGCCGCGGAAGGACGTGGCCGGTCCAGTCAGCACGGGGAGCGCCGTCGGTGGCAGGTTCCGCCCGGCGGGCAGAAGGAGTTGTCCCGGTCCCTCCCGCAGCGTCAGGCGTCCGCCCAAGCCGTCCGATGTCGACGGGGGCAGGGTGCTGTCGGGCAATGGGCCCAGAAGCCGCCCGGGTACGCCGAGGGCCTCGCTCCACTGTGCGAGTTGGCGACGGTCACCGATCTTCTTCTGACCACGCTCCAGCCGACTGACCTCGGCTTGATCGATACTGACCAGCCTGGCGACAGATGCCTGCGAAAGTCCGGTGTGCTTCCGGAAGAGCCTAACGACCACGCCGAGGTCCCAGGCGCGAACAGCCGCCTCGACGTCCGGGTCCGCCCAGAATTCAGGTGCCACCCTGGGCATCGCGCTCCGCTGGCAGGGCCCGCATCGCGTTCCCGAATTGAACCGGCTGAGCGTCGCACGGCACGCCGAACAACGTCGCTCTGCCCCGCCGCCCATCCCCACCTCACCTGTATGTGATCAGGCGAACCCCCAGCGTGCCCAGGCTCCCACATGCGCCACAGTCCTCAGAAGCCGATATTCAACCGATCTTGGAGCGCGTGATCTGGACTGACAGCGGGCATGTGTGGTGCCTTCTCCGTCGGGTCCGACTCTCGGAGCGCACGGCTGCACTCTCCATGCCGGGCTTCATTGGCGACGAGAACCGCCTTGTGTCAGCTGCGGCAGACGGGACGGTGCGCGTAGATCGCCAAGGTCGGTCGGCGGCGAAGCCCCCTCTCTGATGGCAGAGGTGTTTGCCGCACTGCGACAACGCGGCCCGCCGTAGTTTTCCGGCACGGCACGCTGGGCCTGGCGCCTCGCCCACGCGGATAACTGAGGGCGCACGCCGACAGCAGGAGGGATCATGAGGCATGCGCCCGGATGGCTGGCACCTCACTGAAGACCTCGACGGCTTTCTCGCCCGAGCCGGAGACTTCCTGCGCTCGCGTCCCGCCCTGCACACCGTCCCGCTGACGGTGACCGAGGCGCTGCGCACACGCGGGGCGAACGCGTACGGCGCCGAAGCGGCCCCCGTCTTCGGCTGGCTGGAGCGGGCGGGCGAGGTCCGCGCGGCCTTCTTCCGCACCCCGCCCCGCCGCCCGTACCTCACCCCCCTCACCCCCGAAGAGGCCGACGGCCTCGCCGCCCACCTAACCGACCTCGGCCACCCCCCTTCCCGGCGTCAACGCGGACCACGACACCGCCACCGCCTTCGCCGAGGCTTGGCAGCGGCATACGGGCGCGACGCCGACGCTCCACGAGCGGGAGCGCCTGTACCGCCTCGGCACGCTCACACCACCGGAGCCGCTCCCGGAGGGCCGAGGTCGAACTGCGCGCGAGCAGGACCGCGAGCAACTCATGCTCTGGCACCGCGAGTTCGTCGCCGACATCGGAGGAATCCCCGCTGCGGACAAACAGCTCATGGGCGGACACGCGCATCGCCCACGGACGCGTCAGGTTCTGGGAGACCCCGGACGGCACCCCTGTCTCCATGGCCGGCATGACCCCGATGGTCGCCGGCCAGATCCGGGTGGCCCCCGTCTACACCCCGGCCCACCTGCGCGGCCGTGGCTACGCGGGCGCCGCGACGGTCGAGGTGAGCCAGGCCGCGCTGGCCGCAGGCGCGGCGGAGGTACTGCTGTTCGCGGACCTGGCCAACCCCACCAGCAACGGTCTCTACCAGCGGATTGGATACCGCCCGGTCGCCGACTTCGCGGTGTACGACTTCTCGTCTGCCGCGCCCGAGATCCGTTGAAGAATCCCGTGGCGGCAGCACAGCGAACACCTCTGCCATCAGGGGACTTCGCCGCAAGCACGTCTTCTCGGTATGGCCTGGCTCTCGTGCCGCCCACAACGACAACGGCTCGATCGCGGCTTGATCCCTAGGCTGCGGCGTCCGAGACCTTGGACCTGGGCGCATCGACATGTCCCATAGCTCGGTCGATCGTGATCTCGATGACCACACGCTCCGGGTCCGGAGCTGGCGTGCGCCGGTACCGCTTTCCGTAGCGCGTCACAGCGTCGGCCACTGCGGCTGCGTCCGTGCGCACTTCAGCCGTGCCTTCCAGCGTCGCCCAACGCCCTCCGTCCACCTGGCAGACGGCGGCGCGTGCTTGGCCGGGAAGCGCCGCCTGTACGTTGGCGACTTTCCTACTCGATTTGCGGGTGATAACCCGCGCGATGCCGGCGGCGGCGTCCACGGTGACCCCAACGGGCACGACATGTGGACGGCCATCTGGGCGGAGTGTGGTCAGAGTGCACAGGTGGTACTCATTCCAGAACTCCAGGTAGTCAGTTCCTCTGCGGTGTATCTCGGCGTGCATACCTGGAAGCCTAATCGCGAGTGATGTCCTGACTATCCGAAAGTGGCCCTGGCCACACCCCACCTCCCGTCATGAGAGGCGGGGCTTTTCTGTGCTGAATGACCGATTCAGCGCAATTGCTCGCGATGAAAGCGTCTCGGATCGGTAACGAAGGCAACCCCTCTTGAGGTGCTTGGCATGGCCACATCGTTCGTGAGAACTGCCAGCTCAAAAGCATGATCTACAAGTAGGTGTGCTGATTTAGTGCGATTTGGTGCGTCGATGCTGCTGCGACCCGGTAGGCGCTTTCCAGCCGGATCTTGATGCGGCTTCGCGTAGTGTCCGATGAAGTCCCCAGAGCCTGCCCGGGATGCTTTATGTCGTGTCATTGCTCGTTCGCGTCAGTGACTTCGATGTGTGAGGAGTCTTGGGCGCGCGCCCGTTGTGGTTCACGGATCAGGTCCTTCGCGGCCTGGATCGACGTACTGCCCTCGATACCCGTGATCACTTTCGGCTGCGCTGTGCGGAGGGACTGGACATGGTCGAAATGGGCGCGGCCGTCGCCCGGCTTCGTGTCGGAGCAATCCACGGCTGGTGCGAAGGGGATTACTGATGTGGCCGGGAAGAACTGACCGCGGCACGACTGAACACAAGGTGCCGGCGCAGGGCGGACTGAGCGTTCGGCGCTTTGGGCGGTGGCGTACCGCGCAGAAGCGGACGGTGGAACGAGACCTGCACCGTCGGCTGCGTCGCGAGCTTCGGGACCTCGGCGTCCAGCCGCCGCTGGACGTGAAGGAGCTGTGTAGGGCGCTCGGCGAGAGGCGAGGACGGCCGATTGTCCTGCGGCCCTTCCCGCTGGAGAAGCCCGGACCGTCGGGGCTGTGGGTCGACACGCCTCAG
Source organism: Streptomyces sp. NPDC060232 (assembly GCF_042726555.1). Classification (NCBI taxonomy): domain Bacteria; kingdom Bacillati; phylum Actinomycetota; class Actinomycetes; order Kitasatosporales; family Streptomycetaceae; genus Streptomyces; species Streptomyces sp. NPDC060232. The sequence continues at coordinate 165,048 of NZ_JBHXAG010000004.1, forward strand.
ATGGACGTGGTGCTCTACCAGCAGGAAACGACCCCCCTGCATCAGGATCACATCATCCTGCACGAGGTGTTCCACATCATCGTGGCGGAGGACGAGCAGGCCGAGGAGGAGCAGGAAGCTCCGGACGACTTCGTCGAGGGCTGGGCCACGATGATCCCGGTGCTCGATCCCGCGCTGATCCGGCGTGTGGCCCGCCGATGCTCGTACGACGACGGGGAAGAGTGCGCCGTCGAGCTGGCGGCCACGATCGTCCTGGAGTGGTCGTCGGTGCTTGACCATGTTGCCCCGATGCCGGAGGACCCCACGGTGCAGCGAGTACAGGCGGCCCTCGGCGACCGACGAGGATGGCTGTAACCCATGACCGAACTGATCCTCCTCGGCCTCGCCGCTGCCGTGGCGTGGAAGCTCTACCAGTGGTCACGAGCCCCGCAGGACGCGCCGCTGCGTTCCGTCACCCTGTGCCTGCTCACCGCCCTGCTGTCCTACCCCCTGGCCATGCCGGGTGGCGGTTCGGGCGTCGACACCGTGGCCGGGCATGGCACAGCGAAGCTCATACAGAACGTGCTGCTCCTGCTGACGGTCTACTTCCTGATGTGCTTTTACCTGTACTCCGCCGACGGGCCGACCGCCCGTCGACGAGCCCGACGAGAGGCCGTCGTCGTCGCGTTGGTGGCCGTGGCCATCGTCGTGGCCGCGGAGACGGTCCCCCATGACGTCTTCGCCGGCTCCTTCAGCACGGCGGACATGACGATCCCGCAGATCGCCTTCTTCTACGGTGTCACCGGCCTGTACCTCATGTACGCCCTCGGCGTCACCGGTCGGTGGACCCGCCAGTACGCCCGAATGTCGCAGCGCCCGCACGCGACGGGATTGTGGATGGCCGCTGTGGGCCTGAGCGCGATGGCGGTGGCCTGCGCCGTCCGCGCGGTCTTCGTGGCCGTCCGTTGGAGTGGCGGGACCGTGCCGCAGCCGCTCATGGCCGGCGTCGCGGTGTTCCTCGTCGTGTCCATCCTGCTCTTCGTCGCCGGTGTCACTTATGCGGGGGCCCGCGCGAGGGCCACCTCGGCGCGGCTCTGGCTGCGGCGACGCCGTGACCACCGCCGCCTGGCCCCGCTGTGGCAGTTGCTCACCGACGCGTACCCCGAGAACGTGCTGCGGCCGGCTTCCTCGGCGCTTTGGGATCGTTGGAGGGCGCGTGGCGTGCACCGGCGCTACCACCGGCGGATAGTGGAATGCCGGGACGGGTTGGTTGATATCAGCCCGTATCTGGCTCGCGAGGGTGAGGGCACCGAAGTCCTCTCCCTCCCCCCGACCGTGCTGGCGGAACGCCTCCGCCAAGCCGTGACCACGATCGGGAAGGACGCTCGTCCAGCGCGTCAGGCCGTAGCCCTGGCAATGCCCCAGGCGGATGACCGGGACGCGGACGTACGTCAGCTGATCGCGGTATCGGACGCGCTGCGTCTGTCCGCCTGACCATCGACGATCAAGGAGGCCGAGATGCTGATCACCGCCCGCCGAGTCCTCGTGGGCCCCGGAACGTATCTGGACGATGGCGCAGTCCTCGTCGAAGGCGACTCGATCACTGCGGTGGGGCCGCGCGCGGAGATCGCGGCGCGGGTCGGTTCGGACAAGACGCACCTCGCGTTTTCCGAGGGCACGGTGGTGCCCGGTCTCATCGACGCCCACGTGCACCTCGTGTTCGACGGCGGCGCGGACCCGGTGGCCACGCTCCACGAGTCGAGCGACGAGACCCTGCTGAAGGACATGCGCCGCCGCGCGGAACAGCTCCTCTCCAGCGGCGTGACGACCGCGCGTGACCTGGGGGACCGCAACGGCCTCGCCCTCCAGCTGGACGCAGAGGTCGCCAGCGGCAGCACTCCCGGTCCCCGGATCGTCTCCGCGGGCACACCCGCGACCCCGCCTGGAGGCCACTGCCACTTCTTCGGCGGTGAGGTTTCCGGGGAAGCCGAGGCCCGCGCTCTCGTACGGCGCAACATCGAGGCGGGCGCCACCGTGATCAAGGCGATGGTGACCGGGGGCGGTCTGACCAAGGGTGGGCCGCAGAGCTGGCAGAGCCAGTTCTCCCCCGAAGAACTCCAGGCCCTGGTAGACGAGGCCCACAGGGCCGGCCTGCCGGTGGCCGCCCACGCGCACGGTACGGATGGCATCACCGCGGCCGTCGAGGCCGGGGTGGACACGATCGAGCACTGCACGTGGATGACGAGCGATGGCTTCGACCTGAGGCAGGACGTCCTGAAGCAGATTATCGACCGGGGCATCGTGATCTGTCCGGCCGTGAGCCCACACTGGCAGATGCTCCCTCGCTTCTTCGGCGAGGAGCGGGCGGCGGCCATGTTCGACCTTGTACGGCAGATGGCGGAGGCCGGAGCCAAACTCATCGCCGGAACCGACGCTGGAGTCCAGCGCGCAGGGTTCGACGGACTGGTGCCGGCCTTGTCGTTCTACGCGCACCTGGGCCTGTCGAACGGCAGGATCCTCGACATGGCGACTGGCGACGCGGCCGACGCGCTCGGACTGGGCGGGACGACAGGCCGGATTGCTCCGGGGTTCCGCGCGGACCTGCTGGTGGTCGACGGAGACCCCCTCGAAGACCTCGGCGCCCTGAAGGCGGTCCGGGCCGTGGTCGCCGAGGGCCGCCTGCACGAGCCGGGCAAGACGTCAGGGCATCAGTAGCCGCGCCGCCCGTCCGCGGTCCAGGAGCTGCGGACGGGCGCTACTCGTCGGCGTCCGCTTCCTTCTCCTCCAGCTCCGCCACCAACTCGTTTACGAGCGCCATCGCCTTCGGTGACAGGCCCTGGGAGCCCAGCCCGCGAGCCTTCACCCGGCCCACGGCCCCCTTCTTCGCGGCTGCGAGGAGCTGAAGACCCTCATAGACCTGAGCAGCCACGGCGGCGTCTGGCTCGAAGTACATCCGCGAGACGCCGACGACGGCTGAGAGTGCATCCAGAACCGCAGGAGACGCGGTCCCGGTGATGCCCGTACGGAGATCCCGGAAGCCCTCCTCGGTGATGACCTGCGCCCCGGCGTGAGCGTTCACCTCGTTCGCCATCTCGGCATCCGAGGGAGGCCCCTGGGGCCCGGGATACGAGCTGTCCAGGAGCAGGGTGATCTTCTCGGCCAGCGATTCGGGAGGGGTGCCAAGAGCCGAGGCGCTCCCGGTTCCCGACGGCGCAGGTTCAGAAACCTGCACACCCTGCGCCTTGGCGATCGACCGAGCCTCCGCTCGCCGCAGCTCCTCCGGGCTGACCCCATACGCCGCCGCCAAGGCCGGGACGTACTTGTCCTTGAGACGTCGCTCTCCGCGTTCGGCCGCCGCTACTGGTCCGGCGCTTTTGGTTCCGATCAGCTCAGCCGTCTCGTACTGGTAGTAGCCGGCATCGCAGCGCAGGTCAGTCAGATCGGGTTGCCCAGATCGTGGGAACAGGTCGTTTACGTCCTGTCCGAGCGCGCGCGCCAGCGCGGGCAGTTTCTCCGGATCGGGAGTCTGCGCGCCGGTCTCCCAGCCAGCGACCGCCGAGTCGGACACTCCCAGCGCCTCGCCAACGGCAGCCTGGAAGATCTCGGCGGCTCGCCGTACCGCACGTAGACGGCTTCGGTCGAAGTGACGGGCAGGCATCGGACCTCGTTTTTATGCAAACTGGAGTCGATCCAGTGCGTTGACTTTTTCTTCGGTCGGGAATAGTTTCAGCTTAGCGAAGTGCGAGCGGCGTTGCACGCTTGCTCGATCTTCGTCTTCGAACCCTGCCAAGGCTCTGGGCCGAGGGAGGGAGCGATCGGAGTCCGCCGCGACAACCTGTGCGCGGAGAGCTCTCAAAGGAATCGGTGCCGGGGGGTCGTCTCTCGGGCGTTGGAAAGTGTGCGGCTTTGGCCCCGGAGGGGCACGGAGATCGTACTTCGGTCGCTCCATGCCCTGAACGGCATTCGCGAGTGGCTGTTGCGTGAGGAGTGTCGTGTGTCTCTGCTCTGTCGAACGGGCGGCGGTAACCCGCTCGGCCCGAGGGGGCGGTGACTGCAGAGCCTCGGTCGTGCATCAAGCCACGCACCCGCTGATCCTTACCCACTGCAACAGCTGGGAAGCCGGGCCGGGGGCGCAGTGTCCGGCCGGGGCCGTGAGTCCTGAACACTCACTGACCAGCGATATATGTCGAGTTGGCGTCGAATTGGCTCAGTACCCGCTGTCCGCTGGAGTGTTGACGGACGTCTGCATATGTTGCTGGTCCCTCGCCGGGAAACGCCGGCACCAGGCTCAACGCACGGGAGCAAAGTAGGACTTACCCCAAGCGCCACGGACGCGCTTCCTTGAGGGGAAATGAAACCGGCGCCCAGAAGTTAGCCGCTTCCGGACGCCGAGCCCGCCACCCGAAGGGGGCGGATCCATAACCGGAGCGGGTCGGCTGACCTTTTCGACGAGAACGGCCGTCCCACTCCACCTACGAGTGAGGAATTCTCGCATGCCCGAGTCCCGGAACGGAAGGGCGCACACCGCCCGGCCCGTCCAGGTCACCGACCCTGCCACCGGATCCCGCCGGCGTCGCCTTGCCGCCCTCCTCGCGGACATGGTGCCCGGTGCTCGCACCATCCGCGTCTCGCAGCGTGAACCCGAGCGGACCTGGCCCAGCCCCCACGCCCGCGCCTACGACGAGCAGGGGAGCCCTGTCGCCCTCAACCGGGCCCAGGGCCTGACGGCAGCACGCTGGGTGATGCGCACCCACCCCGAGGTGAACTGGAACGAGGCATACGACCTCGACCTCGCCACCGGTGTCCTGCGCCCCGCCGCTGAGGCGTACGCGGTCGCGGACGGGAGGCGCTGACCGTGGCGAGGATTCGAACCTTCAAGCCCGAAGCCTTCACCTCCGAGTCCCTGGCTCAGGTGAGCGTCTACGCTGAACGGACCTTCTTCGGCCTGATCAGCCGGGCCGACGACCACGGCCGCCTCCGTGACCAGCCCGCCGCGCTCTGCGGAGAGCTCTGGGCCGTTCGCGGCGGGCGCGTGCCGGTCGACGTCGAAGACGACCTGATCCAGCTCGCCGCCGCCAGCCTGATCTGCCGCTACGAGGACGACGAAGGCAAGCGGTACCTGCACATCGTCACCTGGCACCGGCACCAGAAGATCAACCGCGCGAGCCGCAGCCGACTCCCCGAGTGCCCGCAGCACACCTCCGGGAAGCCGAAGCCGGATGCGCCGCAGGCTCACGGAGACGTCCCGGAGTCCTCAGTGAAGGCTCACGGAGGACTCACTGATGACGCACGAATCCCCGCCGCATCCTCCGGAATGCACGAAACCGCAGGTCGCGAGGCATTCAGTGAGTCCTCGCTGAACACTCACGGAGGGAGCGCTGAACCCGCGGTGAGCCCTCACGCCCTGGATCTTGGACCTAGGAACCTGGATCTAGGAACTTCTTCCCCTTCGGGGGGCGCGAGCGCCCAAGCACCGGAGACCACCTCGGCTCAGCAGCTCATCGCCGAGTACGCCGCGGCCTGCGCACATCACCCGCCCAGCGGCGTCCTCGGTCACCTCGGCCGCGAGACGGCCAAGCTCCTCGCGGAGGGCATCGAACCCGGCCACATCCGCGCCGGGCTGGCCCTCCACCGCGCCAAGGGCCTACACCCCAGCACCCTGCCGAGCCTTGTCCACGAGGCCATGAACGCCACCCGCGCCGGTTTGGTCCGGCCGGATTCCCGGCCTAGCGTGCCGGGTCACCGGTCCTGGGCCAATCCCGCCGACCCTGCCGCCGCCTACGCCGAGGAGCTGTGATGCGCGACTACGACGCCCAGCCTGTCGGCGGCATCGCCCGCCGCCTGGCCCACATCCTGACCTCGCGTGGCCTCGACCCGAACGCCAAGCTCACCGACCCGGCGGAACCCCTCCCCGCGCTCCAGGCAGCCCAGGCCCGTATCCCGGCCCGCTACCGTGCCGCCGTCGCCGACCACCCGGCCGTCGTCGCCTGGGTCCGCGAAGTCGCCGAGGGCGGACGTCCGGGGCCCGAAGGCGCACCGGGGCTCGCCGAGGGCCGCTCGCTGCTGATCGTCGGCACCACGGGAACGGGCAAGACGTACCAGGCGTACGGGGCGGTCCGCTCGCTCCTGATCGCCGGGGTTCGGCTGCGCTGGAAGGCGATCACCGCTGCCGACCTGTACGCGGAGCTGCGGCCCCGTCCCGGCCACGACGGCGAGCGGGAGTTGATGGACCTGGCCCGCTGCCCGCTGCTGATCATCGACGACCTCGGTGCCGCGAAGACCAGTGAGTGGACCGAGGAGATCACGATGCGGCTCATCAACCGCCGCTACAACGCGATGCTCCCGACCCTGATCACCACCAACCTCGGCATGGCCGACCTGCGGGCCCACATCGGCGACCGCGTCGCCTCCCGTCTCACCGAGATGACCGACCGGGTCATCCTCGACGGCCCCGACCGCAGACGAGCCCTCGCGGCCGAGCGGCGTCGTATCGCCGCCGCCAGCGCCTGACCCTTCCCCGCGACGGCCGGCACCGGCCCGCATTCCTCACCTGCACCAACCCCCAGGCCGCCCCTGCCCGAACGCGGCCCGGGGGGATACGGAGACATCCCCATGCACCGCACTGACACCCCGCAGCCCCGAGCTCTCGGCGACCACACCTGGCGCGACCAGGCCGCCTGCCGCTCGACCCCGCACCACCAGGTCGACCCTGAACTCTTCTTCCCCGAGCCCGACGAGGTCGACCGCATAGCCGCCGCCAAGGCTCTGTGCGCGCAGTGCCCGGTCCGCAGCACCTGCCTCGACGCCGCCCTCGAGAACGGCGACCGCGACGGCATCCGGGGCGGCATGACCGAAGAGGAGCGAGAGGCCCTGCACAGCAAGTTGGGGGGCCGCCTCAGCTACTCCCGCGTCAACGAAGCCCTGGCCGGCCGCGACATCCACCTCACCAAGGCCGAGCGCAAGGCAGTCGTCCGCGCCGCCTACCAGGCCGACATCCCCGCCGAGCAGCTCGCCCGGATGCTCAAGGTCACCGAGGCACACGCCGGGAAGCTCTACCGCCGCACCCGCCGCGAGATCCGCAACCGCGCCGTCGACCAGCAGAAGAAGGCGAACGAGGCAGCGAAGACACCCGACAACGCCCCCCAGGTCCTGAAGAATCCCGCCGCCAAACTCCCGGCCCGCGACGACCTTGGGACGGCGGCGTGAGCCACATCGCGCCCGTACCGGCGCGGATCAACGGCTGGGACCGGGCCGCCGTCGTCGCCCTCGGCGGCGCGGGATGTGCCCTCTCGTACGACGCCCTCCAACAGATGGCCACCGCGATCCACGTCCGAGGGCTCCTGACCTACCTCTTCCCCCTGGTCATCGACGGATTCATCGCCTACGGAGTGCGTGCCCTCCTGGTCCTGCGTACGGCTCCACTCGCCGCCCGCTGCTACGTGTGGACCCTGTTCGGCACCGCGACCGCCGCCAGTATCTGGGCCAACGCCCTGCACGCCGTACGGCTCAACCAGCAGCACGGTGGGGCGGGCCTTCGGCTCGGTGACCTCACCGTCGGAGTCTTGTCCACGCTGGCCCCGCTCGCCCTGGCCGGAGCCGTCCACCTGTACATCCTGATCGCCCGGCGGGCCACCGAGGTCGACCTGTCCGGACACCCGGAGACCTCCGGCGTCCGGACGGAGCGGGTCACCGGTCACCGCCCGGACACCCACTTCGGCTGGGGCGGACGAGGCCCAACCCCGGTCACCTCCGGTCACCCCGCCGCGTTGCCCGGCCCGGACACCGACAGCCCGGCGGTCACCCAGCGGCCGGACACCTCGGAGACCCACACCCCGGACACCGTGTCCGGAACGCGGGAGAAGCCGGTCGAACCGGAGCCCCAGCACGGTGGCCGCGACGCTGACCAGGGCGGACACCCCGCTCCCAGACCCCGCCCGGTCACCCACCCCGTCGATCCGGCCAAGCGTTCGGACGCCGCTTCGGGCCCGATCCCAGAGGCTGGGCCCACCACCCGTCCGGACGACGGCGCCCGCAAGTCGGCCCCGGTCACCGACGAGCAGCTTCTCGCGATCGCCCGCCCGGCGGTCACCGAGGCTGGCGACCTGACCCGGAAGGTCGTGGCGGACGCCATCCGCGGTCACGGACACGGCCTCGGCAACGACCGGCTCACCGTCCTGATGCAGCACCTCCGCAAGGAAGCGGACAAGGCTCCGGACACCCGGACCGGCTGACCGGACAGCCCGCTCGGCGGGTGCCCCACCCCGGACATCCGGACCGGCGCACCCGCCGAGCGCACGACTCCCTCCCACTCCACACACGTACTGGAGCCGCCACCATGCGCACCACCACGGCCACCCGAGCCGAAGCCGACGCCTGGATCACCGTGCTCAGCCGGTACGGACACCTCCATCACGCCGAACCCGGCCCCGACGGAGCCTGGACCGTCCAGCGCACACACACGAGCACACCCCGCACCCTCCACCACCCCGTCCTCGCACTCGACTTCGTCGCCGAAGTCCTGCGCGACGTACGTCGCGACCCCTCCGGACTGCTCCGATGACGCCCACCGATCGGCCCTCCGCCCCCGCTGACCTGGGCGAGGGCCACTGCCCGGCACGAGGCCGAGCAAGCTGTACCTTCCGAAACTCCTCCGCAGCCACGGGCGGCGGAGGAGTTTCGGAAGGGCTTGCCCCCGCCCCCGAAGGGGCGGCGGAGGCCCGGCACCAGGGGGTGCCGGACTCTGGGGCTGCGACCGAGGGCGGATCGCAGCCGGAGGGACAAGAAGCCGCGCGTTCCACGCCGCGTACGCGCCCCCGCATGCGCCAGAGCGTCCACCGCGACCAAGTCCGCAGCGTCCGCCTGACCCGCGACGAACTCGACACCGTCAAGCGCGCCGCCGAAACGGTCGGCCTGAAGACCGCCGGGTTCCTCGCCGACGCCGCGGTCGCGGTCGCCCAGGCCCAAGGCGGTCCCAAGGCATGGCTGTTGGACCAGCGCGGACGCGTCGAGGAACTGATGTCCGCCAGCGCCCAGCTCGCCCGCGCCGGCAACAACCTCAACCAGGTGGCCCGCGTCCTCAACTCCGGCGGACATGCCGAGTACGCCGACGACGCCGTCGCCCGAGTCCTGCGCGCCGCCGCCCGCATCGAGGCAGCCGCCATCGAGATGGCGAGGCGCTGACACCGTGGTCCCGGACATCTCCACCGGCAGCCGCACGTACGGACTCCTCGCCTACCTCTACGGCCCCGGCCGCCGGGACGAACACACCGCCCCGCACCTCGTCGCAGCCTGGATGCCGGAACTCGCACCCGACCCCGGTCGCGATCCGACCGCCACCCTCAAGCAGCTCACGGACCGGCTCGACCTCCCCGTCCTCGCCCTACCGAAGGACCGCCGCCCCGCCCAGCACGTCTGGCACTGCCCGGTCCGCACCGCCCCCGGTGACCGGCACCTCACCGACGCCGAATGGGCCGAAGTCGCCCGCCGCATCGTCCACGCCACCGGCATCGCCGAGGAAGGCGACGACAAGGCGTGCCGCTGGATCGCCGTCCGCCACGCCGACGACCACATCCACATCGTCGCCACCCTCAAGCGCGAAGACGGACGAAGCCCGCGCCGCCACCAGGACGGCATCCGCGCTCAGGCCGAGTGCCGCAGGATCGAAAAGGAGTGGGGCCTGCAGATCCTCAACGAAGGAGACCGCACCGCCGCCCAGCGCCCCACCAGCGCCGAACGCGCCAAGGCGGAGCGCACCGGCCGAGCCGAGCCGCCCCGCGAGACGCTGCGTGATCACGTCCGGCAGGCGCTGGCCGGCGCCGCCGACGAGGACGAGTTCTTCCGCCGCCTCACCGAAGCCGGCCTCCGCCTCGACAAGCGCCTCGCGCCCTCCGGCGACGTCCTCGGATACAAGGTCGCCCTCCCCGGCGACCGCAACCGTGACGGCGAACCCATCTGGTTCCCCGGCTCCCGCCTCGCCCCCGACCTCTCCCTCCCCAAGATCCGCCAGCGCCTCGCCGCCGGACCGCCCGAGGACGAGCTGACGTCCACCACGGGCCCCGCCCCACGCTATGGGCGCCCGGCCGGCGCGCGTCGCGACGCCACCCACGTCGCCGAACAGGCCGTCACCGTGCTCACCGGGGACGACGACGCGGCGGGCGCCGCCCAGCTCGTCGGCATCGGCGAACTCCTCGACGCCGTCGCCCAGACCGCCCCGGCCTCCACCCGCAAGGAACTCGCCGAGGCCGCCCGCGCCTTCGAACGCGCCACCCGCTCCCACACCCGCGCCGAGCACGCCGACCACCGCGCCCTCCGCTCCGCCGCGCGCGGCATCGTCCGGGCCGGCAACGCCCTCGGCAAGGGCGAAGATGGCGGCGCCACCGCGATGCTCCTGTCCACGATGGTCCTCGTCACGATCGCCGCCATCCGCTGGCACTCCGCTCGCGGCCACGCCCAGCAGGCCGCCGCCGCCCGACAAGCCGCGCAGCACCTGCGTGCCGCCTACCGGTCCGCAGCCGCCACCCCCATGAAGGAGATGCGCGAGCAAGGCCGCCGACTCCCCACCCCTGTACGCGATCGCTACGTCCACACCGTGGAAGCCGCACTGCCTGGGCAGGCCAGCCACATCCTGCGTGAGCCCGGCTGGGACGCGCTCGCCGCCACCCTCGCCCAAGCCGAACGGGCGGGACACGACCCCGACGCCCTGCTCCAGCAGGCGATCGAGTCCCGCGAGTTGGACACCGCCGACAGCGCTACCGACGTTCTCGTCTGGCGCCTGCGGCGCATCGGGAAGCTACCCGCCACAGCGGACCTGTCCCGCACACGAGCGCACCAGCGGACACCGGCGCCGCCCCGAGCCTCGAAGCCGCAGGCAGCCGAGCCCACGGTTCGCAACGACACGAACAGCTCCCGCAGGTCGGGACCCCGGCGCTGACCAGCACCTCAAAGGGTTGGACGCCCACGGCCAGCGGTGTTATGGCTGGTCAACAACAGGACGAGGAGACGATGCCGATGCTCAGCGAAGACCTCCGGACCCGGAGAACCGTGCTGCCGGAAACGGCACCCGACGACCCCTTGCTGAGACTCCAGGAGGAGATGCGGCTCGGCGACGGCATTATCCGTCTCCGCGCCACCACCCACCCCGAGGAGATCCGCGTCGGCGGCATCCTGGTGATGTGCCCGAACTGCGGAGCCCGGCGCAACTGGATGGTCATCTGCGACCGCAGCCAGATCAGCATCCGATGCCGGTGCGCGCACCAGTGGGTCGAGCCCGAGCTGACGCGCGCGGACTACGAGGCGATGATCGACATCGGCGGCCAGGACTACCCAAGCCTGGAGGACGCCGCCCAGGCCGTGGGGTACGACGGCACGCTCGCCGGCACTTATCTGTCGGAGCCGAGACTTGAGTAGAGCTCATGTCGGCGTTCGCGACGCCCCTTGCGGGGCAAGGGCTGCGGCAGCAGCCCCGGCCCTCTACCGCGATGGGACGGCTGCCCCAATCAACCCTTTCTCAGCTTCTTGGCGATCTCCTTCAGTTGTCCCACAACGGTCTCCGAATGAATTGCGGTCTCCGGCCAGACGTCCAGATCCATGTCGTAAGTCATGGTCTCGACGGCGCCGAACGGTCCGTCCGCATTCACCGTTGCCCTGTAGACCAGCGGCAGCGGAGGATCCGCAGCGAAGTACTTGTGACCGAGGTCCATGTTGTAGATGATCTTGCGCCCCGGAGGCATTGAGGGGATCGTCCGACCGACCACGCGCCGCAAAATTTCCTCTCGCTCTGAGTCAAGAGTGCTGCGGAGCGGTGGCTCGATTTGCAACCTGACATTTCTCGCAACAGTTGGGCCGAGGTTCTCGACAGAGAGGCACAGCATCTGGGACTCCGGGGCACGAGGACTGATGTCAACGATGACGTACGGCTCAAGCTGCTCCCGACGTACGCGACGCGAAAGGCTGAGCTGCTTGTAGCCAACTACTGTCGTGACGATGCTGACGAGCAACGCCGCACTAGCAAACGCCAAAGAGAGACGGTCCATGGGTACTCAGTACCAGATCACGGCTTCGGTGTGGTCGCGTGACGCTCGGGTTGCGACGTCCGGTCAGCTCAGTGGTGGCCCTCAAACCATGACCCGAACGCGCCGAGGGGGCTGCCCAATGGGCAGCCCCCTCGGCGTTCGAGGCGCGTGTTGGCGTCAGACGTCAGCAAGGTGGTTGGCGACGTGCAGCGCGTCGATGGCCACGGACAGCGCGGCGTGCAGACCGATGGTCTCCAGCAGCGTGGGATAGACGACCGGGGTCCAGTCTCCGTGGAGGTTCGGCCAGGTGGCGAGGGTGACGTCCGCCGAGGCCAGGCCGAGGTGGGCGGTGACGTTCATCCCGCCTGAAGGGGCGGATTCCCAGAGCAGCAGAACGGAGCCCGGACGAAGAGGAACGCGGTCTTGCGCGGACACCCAGGTCGTGGGAATCGGCTCTGTGGCGCAGCGGGGCACGGAGCGGACGAGAGCACCACGTACGCCTGGAGGCATAGGGCGTTGGGCGACATCGCCAAGGGACAGCGGCGGGCGCGGAGGCTCCTTCCTGCCCGTCGCGAACTGCGAGCGTGAACGGCGGTTCACACGTCGGTCCAGTCGAGTTGAGCGCGGACCTCAGGTGGCAGCACGCCCTCTTGGCCGTTCTCGGCAAGGTAGACAGCACCGTCGGGGCCGCTGATCTCGATGACGCGACCGATGCGGTGGGCCTGGGGCCAGTCTGGGTTGACGGCGAGGTACGCGGGGAGATCTGGGTCGACTGCCTGGAGCTGGTGGATCAGTTGGCGAACGGTGATCTCGCGAGGCAAGAGAGACTCCATGGTTGGTGAAGCGGGGCGGTCGGCGTAGGTCAGACGCAGGCGCAGCAGCGGCTGGGGAAGGCGATGAGTGCCGCGAGGAATCCGGCCACGGCCTGGGCCGGGACACTCGACCCGAAGGTCTGGCTCCATGCCACCCGGCCGTCGGCTCCTTTGACCTGGATGTGCCACAGCTCGCCGCGCGCGGCCTCCTCGGTCTCGGGAAGGAACCCGACGTACACACGCTGGTCGGGGCTGGAGCAGTGGACGTTGGCGGAGAGGTCGGGGATGACGTCCCACCCCTGGCCTTTGAGGAGGTCGATGACTGGGCCCGCACAGTGACAGTCGAGCAGCCACTCGCGGTCGCCGAGTGCCGAGTGACGAGGTGCGGCGGGGACATGGGACGGGGCGGTGACAGAAGGCGTCACGAGTAACAAACCCTTCGTTGACCTGCGGTTTTTCGAAGCGGTCGTACGTTGACATGGTCCAGGAGCAGGTCTCCAGTCCTTCCCGGGGATGGGAGTCTGCCGTGGGCGAACTGGCTGCGGCGGCGCCCGCAGGTGATCACTCGGGGGAATGGATCGGTCGCCCCGGGAGCTGTTTCCGGGGCGACCGATGGAAGGCGGGCAGAGCGGCGTGCTGAATCAGGAGATGGGTACGTACGACGAGACCGTGGACGACGCGGTAGCAGCGTCCGTGGGCCGATCCCGCATGGCGGACGGCAGACGGATCAACCTGACCGTCGAGGCGCTGGCGGAGGCGGTCGGCGCTGGCGGGGGCGACATCACCTGGGGCGTCGTGGGGCCGACGTGAGCTAACGGCGGCTCGTGAAGCTGCCGGGCTGGTGGTGCAGGGAGCTGCCGCCCGGCCGTCTCCGGCACCCGTAGGGACGCCCACGACCGCTGCGGTTGAGCGGTCGCGAGCGGTCTCCACTCGCGTCGTGGCCGACGGTGCCAGTGAGCGGGAGAGGCCGTCGGCGCGGGCTGGCGTTTACGAGCGCCCCGCCGCGGCCCGCCGTTGGTGGGCGGGGCGGGCCGGCGGGACGGCACTGAGGGTGCCCGTGGTTGCGGATGCCGCCGGTGTGCGGCGGACGAGGTGACCTCCGTGAGAGCGGGCGCGTGCGGCTGTGGCACGCCTGACGTCCAGCGGAGTTGGCACCGGGGGCAGCACGGGGCGTGTCCGAGCGGCGCTGCGGTTGCGCTGCGGGATTTCGACCTCGTAGCGAAGCACAGGGCTGGGGTCGGCCAGGCGGGCGGTGGTCGCCGCGATCAGATCAACGGGGACGGCAGAGGTGAACGTGGCGTACCAACGTGAGCTGTACCCGTCCTGGCCGCCCCAGAGCAGCCAGCGGTCCTGGTCGCCACGGAGTTCGGCGTGTCGATCCAGGATCCCGCCCCTGTAGGTGAGGCCGGCGAGTCCGTCGGGCGCGGTGAAGAGGGTGGTGAGCCGCCAGCTCCCTCGCTTCCAGCCAGCGCCTTCCAGGGGCCGAAAGCCTTCCTCGGCCGGGCGACGAGGGCCGGTCAAGACGGTGTCCGGATCCTCGGCGTAGCTGGTGGCGACGGCGGAGGTGAAGGCGGTCACCAACTCAGTCGGCGTGTTGGAGTCGAAGGTAGCCAGCCAGTCGGGCGGCCCGAACGGGTCGTGGTGGGCTGCGACCTTCCACAAGGTGTTGTCCGGGCCCTCGGGCAGGAAACCGAGCCGGACATGCTGATCAGGGGAGGAGACGTAGACGTTAGCCAGCTCGTCGGTCTGCAGCGTGAAACCGTGGTCGAGGAGTGGTTGCATCGCCGGGTCGCCGATGGTGGTGGAGCCGGCGAGGTACAGAGGGGTCACGTAGACGTCGCCATCGAGCGTGCGTGCGGGCATGCGGGATCTCCGGGTATGGGCTGCGGCCGTCAGCGCTGACGGCGGGAACGACCGTGGGTGGCGAGTGGTGCCGACGGGATTGCGGCCTCTGCCCCGGGTGCGGCCGCATGGGCGGCGTACGGCCGGCGGGCCAGGGCCGCCTGGGCCCGAGGGCGAGCTGTCGGCTTGGCGAGGCGTACGTGCACCAGGTCGCGGTGGCGTTCGGGGACCTCGTCGGCGAAACGCGGCACGGCGTCGGGGCTGGTGAGAGCTGCGGCGGCAGCGGTACGCAGGTGCTGCGGGGTGCTGCCGCTGAAGAAGGCCCTCCAGCTCGGCGCGTGGACGGGGTCGATTCCGCCGGACAGGCGCCACATGGACTTCTCCGGCGTCAGCAGCTCGGTGTACTCGTCGAGCCACCCGCTGCGCGTGCGCATGGCCGTGCGGTTGTCCGGCGAGACGATCCAGTACGGCCGACTTCCGTGCATCGGCTCCCAGTCGCTGCGAAGCAGTACATCCTCGGGGCCGAGGCCGGTGTGGTGCCTGCCGCCGCCGAGGTAGTCCCGGAAGTGGTTGGGCAGGCTGTGGACGAGCGTCTCGGTGAAGGCGGCGGCGATCTCGTGGGGCGTGTTGCGGTCGAAGGTGGTGATCCAGTCCGGAACGCCGAGCGGGTCCTCGGCGTAGGTGATCGTCCATCCGCCGTAGTGGCTCTCCACGGGGTTGGCGATACGGACTCGCTGGCACGGGCTGGCGTAGTACGCGTCCGTGCCGAAGGCGACGGTCTTCGTCCACCCGGCGGCGTTGTCGAGGATGCTGAAGACGGCCTCCCTCGTTCCGGGGCCCGCGAGGTGGACTGGCGCGACGAGAACCTCGGTATTCGGGGCGAGATCGCCGAGGTCGAGTGGTGGCATGGGGAAGTGCCTCCGGGCTGTGTCGGATGAGGAGCTGGGAGTCATGGCCGACGGCGCGCTCGCGGCGGAGCAGTGGAGGCGGCGGGGGTCGGCGAACCGGCGTGTTCCGGAGCTGCGCTCCCACGCGGGGACCGGGACCGTGCCGCCTGGGCACGGCGGCCGTGAAGCGGCGCTGTCCCGGCGGATGCCTCGCGTTCGCGGTCCAGTCGGTGAGCCGCGGTGCGGTACGCGGCCTGGTCCTGGCGCTCGCCGACGGCCAGGAGGTAGATCTCCCGGCGGTGCTGCGAGGACGCCGGCGCGTCGCGGTACTGGATGACCATGCGCCAGCGGGTCTCCGGATCGACGTAGATCTTGTGACAGCCCGCGAGCTCGCGGGTCAGCGCTGCGCCACGTTCGTTCCCGTGGACCAGGTGCTGCAGCTCCAGCAGGGCCAGGTCGCGGATTCGATCCGGGACCGCGCGCAGGTCGGCCAGGGCCTCGGGGTGGGCCGCGAAGGCGTACCGCGCCCGGCTCACCGCGCACCCCGGCCGGAGCGCGGTACGGAAAGAAGCGCCGGTCGTGGAGCCGTGACAGGCGCCGGGGGGACCGCGAGGCCGGCGGTTCCGGCGAGCGGCGAGCGGGTGCGGGCGGCCAGGGCCCTGTGGTCGCTCTCCGGGGCCGGGGCCGGGGCCATCGGGAGGGGAGCGTCGCGGTCCATGGCCCAGGTGTCCGCTGCCTCCACGCTGGTGAAGGCGCCTTCGCGCACCGTGTAGGAGCGGAAGTCCTTGGCCGTCTCCTCGAGGAAGAGGCGGTAGGGGGCGTGCGCGGAGGCCGGGTGGCTGTCGTGGACGAGAGTGCGCACCTCGGTGCCGAAGTCGAAGGAGCCCGGGTTGTCGGTGTGGTGGTCGATCACCTCGTACCGGCCGCCGGGGTTGCTCCGGAGTAGGTCCTCCAGCCGCGAGGTGAGCGCGTCGGCCGGGCGTGGCCCATGGTTGCTGGTCGGCACGGCGGCCTCCGGCGGACAGCCCCGGCGGGTGAGCCAGTTCTGCGCGAGCGGCACGACGGGAACACGCTCGTAGTCGAAGGCGAACGTTCGCTGCTCGACGTCACGGGTGAGGTGGAGCGCGACGTACTCCGCCGTGCCGGGCACGTCCCAGATGGCCGCCCGGTCGTAGAACAGCAGGTAGCTGTCGCGTCCGTCGGCGCTGTGGTGCTCGGCGAGGGGGACGAACATGTCGTCCGAGAGCGTGACCGAGAAGAAGTCCTCTTCGATTCGCTCGGTGGCTGCTTCGAAGCCTTCGATCCGGTAGTCCGGCGCCTGGGTTTCGTATGTGTCGGTCACGTCAGGCTCCCGCAGGCTCGGGCGAGGCCAGGAGCCGGTGGTTGGGGCGGGTCGGGCTGGTGGTGCACGCGCCGAACGGGCCGTCGGGCGTGCGGAGTTGGAGCAGAGTCGGGTCGAGGTGGTCGCGGTGCCACGTCGAGGGGCCGGTGAGGCCGGCCTCGACGTCGGTGAGCTGCTGCCAGGCGAGCCACAGGGCGTGCAGGCGGGCGACGGCCTCGGGATGCTCCTGCCACTGCTGGCACCACGGGCGGCCGGTGGTGATCTCCCGCCCATAGACCGGCAGCAGCAGGTCGTGCACCCAGCTCGTCAGCGCCGCGAGCTCCTCGACGTACGCCTTGCCATCGAGCGCCAGGATGAAGATGGACGCCGGGCCCTCCTGCGAGCCGCCCGGCTCGGCCGCCGCCGACGCGGCGACCGAGCCCTCTCCGCCACCGTGCTCGGCTCCGCCGCCCTCGTCGTCCGAAGGCGGGACGTCGTCGGTGAGGCGTGCGAGCGTCTCGCCCTGTTTGCGGCTCTCCGCGACCAGCCTGGCGACCGTGGAGACCAGGTCGTCCAGGTCGTTGTCCGGCACGCGTATCGGCTCGCTCTCCTGAGCGGGTTCAGCCATCGCTACCCCTCCGCAAGATCGGGTGGTTGGGGTGGCGAGGATCCGGAGAAATCCGGGTTTGGCCCGGCCGGAAATCCGGTGTAGAAGCCGCCCTTCACCGCGAGCCGTGACGGCCACAGAGCGGGACCGGCGGAGCGAGGATCTCCAGCGCGCGAGATGCCTGTTGCGGCACGACTCCGTTGCCCAGAGCGGCCAGTTGGGCGGGGCGTCCCAGTCCCGGAGTGGCCGTCACCCAGCCTGGTTCAAGCCCTTGCATCCACTCCACGAACAGTGGGCTGAGGCGTCCCGCCTCGTCGGTGGGCCGGGGTGCCGGGCGCGTTGCCCTCTCCCATCGGGCGATGGCGGCGGCGTATGGTCCCCACGCCCCTCGTCCGTCGGTGTCGGAGGGGTGAACAAGGGGAGTACCACTGCCGAGAGCGGGGGCCGGAAGCCCGCGCCCGGTCGGCGTCCGGGAGTGCCGGTGTCGCTTGCCCGTGGGGTCGGCAGCAGTCGGGCTGCCGCCGAGGGGAGTGTCAGGTCCCCGTTCCCGTGACGCTGGTTCGGTGATCCTTTTGTGCCGTCCGACGCCTTCGGCGTCGGCAGCAGCCACTCGACCTCGTCCGCAAGATTCGGACCGTGCCCGCCCCGCTTCCTCTTCGTCGGGTGCTGGCTCCCTCCGTTCGTGGTCAGGTTGCTCGTTGGTGTCTTGAGCAGAGCTGAGCCGCCGGGACTGCCAGGCGGTGAGGAAGATCCGCTCGCGACGGTGCGGAGCTCCGACATCAGAGGCGCGAAGCACGCGCCAGCGCGCATCGAACCCGAGGTCGGCCAAGGAGCCGAGTACGGCACCGAGTGCGCGCACAGCAGGCTGGCCTGCGGTGTCTTCCAGACACCACGGGCAGGGTTCCACGTCGCCAGGGGAACCGGCGGGGGAGGTGAGGAGTCCTCGGACATTCTCGATGACCACCAGGCACGGGTTGAGGGCTTCGATGGCACGGACGATGTGCAACCACAGACCGGACCGGGTGCCGTCAGCCAGTCCGGCGCGACGGCCGGCGACCGAGACGTCTTTGACAGGGGAACCCGGCCGTCAGGACGCACACCTCCGGGACATTGGCCCAGTTCACGGCCGTGATGTCGCCGAGATTGGGCACGTCCGGCCAGTGCCGGGACAGGATCCGGGCCGGGCCCGGATCGACCTCGGCATGCCAGGCGACCGTGCCGCCGAGGACGGCCTGCACGCCGAGATCCAGCCCGCCGTACCCGGAGCACAGACTCCCGATCCACGGCTGGTGCGGCGCCACCGGAAAGTCAGCGCACACGGCGGGACACCGGCATGTAGGCGAGACGGATCGGCTCGGTTGCGGGGAGCTTGGTCGGTAGGCGGTAGATCGAGTTCTCTGGGCGTGCCGAGCGGCTCAGCGCGGCGAGGATACGAGGCGGTGTGCCATCGATCCGGTCGGCAGCGTGCCGCAGAGTGACGAAGGCTTCTTGCAGCGAGTCCACGGTGAGGTCCAGCCGGTCCTGCGCGACGTTGAAAGCGGACTGGCGGGCGTCATGAAGGTCCGCCGTCGCTGGGGCCTCCGCGTACCTACGTAGGAATCCGAGCTGCTCGAAGGCTTCCGTGTAGTTGGTCACGGCGCGTCCCACAGGGGCGGACGCGCTGGTGTACGCGGCGATGACCGGGCCGAAGTCGAGTCCCGGGTCGTTGTCGGTGATGCGGAAGAGGACCTCGTCGGACAGGTCCTTCACCAGTCCCGTCAGCGCGGCGAGGTGGTGGGACGCGGTGACGAGGTCAGGCAGGGAGTTCGTTGTGTACGACCCGACAATCTCGTGGCGGGCCTCCTCGAAATCGCTGGCTGCTGCGTACAGTTCGTCCTTCTCCAGGCCGGCGCGGCCGGTGTGGTCGGTCATGACGGACTCCGAAGGTTGTGGCGGGAGGGAAGCGCGGCGCAGGAGGCCGCGACCGGCGCCCCGTGGGCCGCCGCATCCGCGAGGCGGCTGCGAGCACGGGCGGCGTCGATACGGGCGGCAGGAGGCGGCGCACCGGGACGGCTTGCCGGCCGCCGCTGCTCGGGTTCGGCTTCGCTCGCGAGGCGCAGTCGGCGGCGCACGTCGTCCAGCGGGCCGAGCGCGTGCAGGGCGTAGCCGATGAGCTGCCCAGGCGCGAGCGCGTCGCGGTTGGCCAGGGCCCCGACCTGCCGGGCCGCGAGGGCGGCCGTGCGGACGAGGGAGGCGTGGACGACCTGCTCGCCGAAGTGCTCGGCGGCCCCACCCACGAGCGGATCGCAGATCCGCATCACACGCTCGGTGTCGAGCGTCCCGTCTGCGAGGGTGCCGCGACGCTGGGTCTCCCACAGCACGGTCAGCTGGTCGATGGGTTCGCCGCGATGGTGCAGGGCCCCCAGCGCGCGGTAGAGCTGCTGATGGCCCGGGTCGGCGAAGTCGCCGGGGCGGAGCCACCGCACCAGGCCGAGCAGCTGCTCGGGGCGGGCGGCGAGGCAGCCGAGGAGGAACTCCTCGTCGGCGAGAACCTGCTCGCCCACCGGCTGCGGGCGCTCGGCCTGGGGTGCGTACGGGGCGGGCGGCTGCACGGGACGTGCCTCGGTGCCCCAGCCGTGCGCCAGGTCGGCGAGTACGTCGGTCAGGACCTGGGCGTGGTGCAGCGTCTCCTCCACCGTGCCGCCCCGGCCGTCGGCGAGCGCGGCCTGGTGGAGGCGGGCGGCGTGCTGGGCCACGCTGCGATGGATGGCCCCCTCCAGGACCATCCGCCCGTACACCGGGGCGTGGTCGGGGCGCGGGCAGGCCGACGCGAGGGAGTGCAGGTACGAGGCGGTGAGCCCGCGGGTCCGCGTGCTGGCCTCCCGTAGCGTGTCTGTCACCCAGGCCAGCGGGACGGGGAAGCCGGCCGTTGTGGCTGCCGCCGGGTGACCATCGGTCTTGAGCTGGAGCATCGCGGCGTAGATCGCCGTGTGCGCGGGGCGGGAGAAGTGTTCCGGGCGCAGCCAGGGCGAGAGCCTGTCGAGGTGGCCGGGCTCCAGGAAGATCGCGCCCAGCACGGCCTGCTCGGCGTGGACGAGCGGGGTCACGGCCGTGCCTTGCGCGGGGGCTTGCCCTGGGCTCGGATCTCGGCGACTGCACGGTCGGCCGCGGCCAGGTCGGCGGCGAAGCGGTTCAGTTCACCGGTGAACGCGGGGTCCGAGGCGAGCAGGGAGCCGGACGGGGACACAAGCCACCAGTCGGCGCCGCGCCGTACGACGGGTGTGCCGGCGAGGCGCTCGGACCGGCGGATCGAAGCCCAGGACGGGGCGTGGGACATGGGAGTACCTCAAGGAGATGGGGGCGAAGGCCCAGGGACGCGACGATTGGGGGCGTGCACCGTTGCGTCTCGCCAGCCGGGCACCTGGCAGCACCGGGGTCATGCGGCCGGACCGAAGTCGTCTCGGCGCAGGTTCTTGGCCAGCGCGCGCTCGGTGATCGCCGCGGTCGCCGTGGCGGACGCGGCGCCGAGCCGGTCGGCGTCCGGCTCCCGGTACCAGGGCTTGAGGTCGAGGAGCGCGGGGCGGATGCCGGTGGCCAGCAGCAGCGCGGACCCCTTGGGCAGCGCGCGGATCGCGTCAGTCGGGAGCACGCGCTCCTGGCGCATGGAGACCGAGGTGGACTTGCCCGACTCGCTGGTGGAGACCGAGACCGTACGGACGTCGTGGTCGCCCACCAGGCGGCTGAGTTTGTCCGCGAAGTCGGCGTCGTCGATACCTGATCCGACGAGTTTGATCGTCGCGGCGGACCACAGGGCGTCCATCCCGGCCTCGCCCCAGACCCGGACGCCCTGGCGGTAGGACTGCAGGATCGTGATCGGGATGACGCCGCGGGAGCCGAGGTGCGAGTACAGGTCCGGCAGGTCGGCGATCTTGCACACGTTGGCGGCCTCGTCGAGGATCGCGAGCAGCGGGGCGTCGAGCCGCCCGCCGTCGCGCTCGGCCTGGATGACGGCCGCGCGCATCACCGCGTCGGCAGCGGCGGCGATGATCGCCGAGGCGGAGCCACCGCCGTCCTTCGACAGCAGGAAGAGGGTGTCCTTGCTGGTGGCGAACGCCTCCGGCTTGAACTCGCAGATCTTGCCGAGGCCGCTGGGCGGCGTGACCCAGGCGGCGATGGCCGGGTCGAGCAGGCAGCTCGCGTACTGCCGCGCTGTCTCGAAGATGCCGTCGCGGGTCTCGACGGCGCCGGCCACGGTGCCCTGGAGCTGGGCGGCGACCGCGTCGAGTCCGGCGTCCTGGAGCAGGTCGATGGGGGAGCGGTCGGCCGGCGAGGCGAGCCAGGCCAGGACGTCGGTGATCGGCCGCCGGTCGCGTGCGGCGGCGAGGAACAGCGCGGTGAGCGTGTTCGCGGCGGCCGTGGACCAGAAGTCGCCCGCGTTCGACTCGTCCACGGACGCGGTCACGAAGTGCCCGGCCAGACGGCGGGCTCCGGCGAGATCGCGGGCGTCGGCGAGGATGTCCCACCACATCGTCCGGGGCGCGTGGGCGATCTGCTGCGGATCGAGCGTCCACACCGTGCCGGCTTCGGCGCGGGCCGCGAGCGTGGCGGTGTAGGCGTCGCGGGCCGCCTTGTTGGAGGTCAGCAGCACTGGTCCGGGAGCGCGCAGGATCGCCGGGATCGCCAGGCCGGAGGTCTTTCCGGACCGGGGTGCCATGATCGCCAGGATCACGTCCTCCCACGAGGAGCGGACCTCGCGCGCGCCGGGCGCGAGCGTGCCGAGCAGAACGCCGCGGTCGTCGGGTAGGACGTCCTTGGGCTTGGTGCCCTTGAGGCTCGGACGAAGGTCGATCGCCTTGGCCGCGATCTTCTTGGGCATCAGGTCGGCCAGGTCACGCTGGTCGGCCAGCCCCTTGGGGTTGCCGCGCAGCCGCAGCCATACCTTCGCGCCGAGCAGCGCGGCGGCCAAGAGTACGAGTGTGGGCAGGACGTAGCAGGTGCCGACGAGGACCGGCTGCGGAAGGTGCGGCCAGACCTCGTGGGGGTGGAGCAGCGCGGCGGTGGGTTCGTACGGGGTCCAGGGGCCGGACCTGGTGAGGGTGTTGGCGCTGTTGCCGAACAACCAGGCCAGCGTCCCGGCCCCCATCCCGAGGACGGCGACGGACAGCATCAGGTACAGCAGGAAGTCGGTGCCGGTGGTGGTCGAGGGTGTGCTGGTGCGTGCAGGAGACAAAGCGCGGTCCCGTTACGTGGTGCGAGAGGGGCGATGGGCTGGGGCCGGCGGCTTCTTCTGGTGATCACGAGGGGCTCCTAACGGCTGCGGTGGGCGGAGGTGGAGGGAGCCGCAGGCGCGGCCGGGGCCGTGGTGTCCGGGGGTGCCGGTGGTGCGACCGGGCCGGCGGTCGGCGAGGACGACGAGGCCGCGCCGCTGATCCTGTGCCGCAGGATCTCGTCGCGTACGGCGGCAACGGCTTCCTCGGAGACCAGGTCCTCGGCGACGTTCGCGTCGAAGCCCTGGGACCGGAGCAGACACGCGGCGCGCGTGGCGCGCCGCATTTGTTCCTCCTCGGGCAGTCCCTCGGGCAGCTGGTGCCAGACGTAGTGCGGCGGGACGGTCGTCTTCACGAAGCCGCACGCGGCAAGCACCTCGTGGGCGCGCGGGTCACCGCAGTCGGCGATCACCTCGGTGCTGAACGGCTTGCGGTAGACCTCGGCATCGGTTCCGTACTCTTCGTGTAGGAAGGACACGCAACGGCCTTTCTGATGAGTGGGATTGGTCAGCGCGTTCGGTTCGGCCTGGCCGCGAGCGGTGGAGCGGCAGCGGACGCCTCGGGTGTGACGGCGGGTGTTCCGGTGCGCTGGGTGGCCGGGGCAATGGCGTAGTAGTTGGCGACCCGTTCCTGCCAGCTCGGCTTCGCCGGCCGATTGAGTGCCCGCAGCTGGTCGGCGGCGTCGTGCAGGTCTTCGCCGAGGGCGGTGAGCGTTGCTGCGGCTTCCGCGAAGTCGTACGACAGATCCCAACCGGCATCGGTCTCGGATGCCTTGGCCTGCTCGGCTGCGGCCTCGAAGAACTCACTGAGGCGGACGAGCACACCATCGTGGGGGTCCAAGACGTGCTCCGCGAGATCAGCGGCAATCTCATACGCCTCGGCGCCGTTGAGTTCGTCGGTCAGCCGCAGGACCTGGTGGCCGTGGACGTGTTTGCCCCGGGGGTCGGAGGGCGTCGTGAGGGGGCCCACGTGCAGATCGGGACCGAGGTCGACGCGGTAGCCGACGGCGGTGAGCATGCGGGCTGCGTGGCTGGCCATCTGGTTCTCGCGGGCTTCGCCCATGTCCCAGGGCAGGCGGTACCAGAAGGACCGGGGCGTCGTCTCGATGATGAAGCCCGCGCGCTTGAGGAGTGTGGTGGCGAGTTCGTCTCCGCCCTCGGCGGTGACGTTGCCGGTCGGGTGGCGTGTGATGACGACGTCGGGCGGGGTGGGCATCGTGGGGGTGGTCCGTTCAGAAGTGGGGGTTCTCGGTCGGCCGGTCGCTCGTGGAGGCGGCCTCCAGCAGCTCGGGCAGGTCCGCGGGGTCGGCATCGCGCTGATCGAGCCACCAGCCGGCGCGGGTCAGCGGCCGTACGGCGTTCTCGATGGCCTCCCACTCCGCTTCGCTCGTGGTTCCTTCGACGACGAGTGCGGTGTACGCGGAGGAGACGAGCTGGTGGCGACAGCGGGTGGCCCAGGCGACCGCGCGGTCGGTGCCGTCCAGCGGGGGCATGCGGTACTGCGCGGACCACGCCTCGGCCTCGGCCTGCTCGGTCACCCTCTGCTTCGCGAGCCACTCGGCCGTGGCCGCGGGGTCTTCCGGGCGAGAGGCCCGCCAGCAATCGGCGCAGTCCCGGCCGGCGAGCCAGCGGGCGTATCCGGCACGGCGGTCGGCCGGACGGTCGGACAGATCGGCCTCGGCGGTGTGGCCGCAGGCGTGGTCGACGGTCCAGAACTTCTTCACGGCCATGAGCCGGACTCCTTGAGCGTCGGGAAAGGGCGGATCAGCGCGTACGGCTCGGGGCGGTCGGCGTGGCCTGGAGGCGCGGCGCCGGCTCGTCCTGCGGCTTCGGTGCGTTGCCCGGGCGGTTGGGGGACGACGCCATGGCGGCGCGCGCTCGCGCGGTGTGCGTGACCCGGAGCCACTCCTGCCGCTCGGGCAGCGGCACCTCGGCCAGGGGCGGGGCGTTCTCGGGGGTCACGTCGGGCATGACGGCCAGTTCGAGCTGGGCGCCGACGAGCTGGTCGCCGAGGAAGGCGACGTGATGGGCGATGTTGCGCAGATGAAGTCCCAGCTCGTGACCATTCGGAGTGTCGAGCCGCTCACACCAGGCGGCGGCCGTGTCGATGAACTCCTCCAGGTCGAGCACGACGCCGTGGTGTTCGTCGAGGATCTCGCCCAGGACCTCGGAGACGTCCGCCGCGCGACGCAGCTCGTGCAGCTCGCCGGTCAACGCGGTCAGGGACTGGCCGGGCCGTGTCGCCCGCGCCGCGACTCCGTCCGGAGTCGGGACCGGTGGCGGGATCATGATCCTCGGATCGGCTGCGACGGACAGACCAGCGTCCTGGAATTCGCGGGCCGCCCTGGCCACGGTCCGTACCGCCGTGTTGTGGGGAGTGTTGTCCGCCAGCAGGTAGACGTCGAGGTACTCGCTGTAGCGGAAGTGGTGCTTGCGCAGGACCTCGTCGAGGAACGGTCGGGCGTCCGCGACGGCGGCGGCCACCCCGTAGTCGGGGTGCATACCGAACGCGACGTCCGGTTCGAGTTGCAGAGTCATCGCGCGGGCTCCTTGGTGGGGGCGGTCTAACGGGTGCGGACCGGCTGCGGGGCGGAGGGGGCGGGGCGGTACTCGACGGCGACGCCGGGCTGCCGCGCCGGCGTTGCGGTCGCGCGGGCCGGAGAGATGGCGGTGGCGGCCTCGGACCTGAGCTGCTGGGCCGAGGGCGTCACCGTTGTGACGGAAGGTTTCTCCAGCCGCTCCAGGAGGCCCTGGCCCGTGCCGAGCCGGGTATAGGGCTGGAGGTCGTACGCGACATCGGCTTTGACGCTGTACTGCGCGGCCCGCAGGGACTGGACCGCCTGCGCCCCGCGCCGTACTGGGTCACGGTGCGGATCGGTCAGCCCATACAGAGTGCTGCCGCGCAGCCGCTCGAATCCGACGAGCCGCAGGATGTGCTCGGCGACGTGGTTGTCGTGCGACGTCGCCGCCACGACGCCGTACTGGTCGTGATGGCCGACAGTGATGTGCGGACGTGTTTCCGCCACGAAGATGCACCTCGCAGAGGTCGGGGCCGTGCGGAGGACGAGGATGCGGCCGAAAGGCGGATTTGGTGTGGCCGTGGATTCGCGCTAGTCAGCGTGAGCGCGGCGGCCTGCTGGAGTTGAAGAAGCGGATAGCTGGCGGACCGGCGTTCTTCTCGATCGCCGCAGTGATCTGGCGAGCGGCGTGTGGTGACCAGGAACGGGCAGCCTCGGCGCGTGTCGACCGGACCTGCTGCGCACGGAGCGATCGGGTCGGTGGCGCGGGCGGCGCCTTGTCGGCGCGCGCGATGTCGACGAGGACGCCGGCGTTGTCCATCCAGGTCAGGGAGTAGTGCCAGCCCTCGGCGTTGCGCATGGCCACGGCGTCCGCGAACATCGCCTTCGAGCGAGGATGGTCGGGCAGGAGCGCCTCGGCGACCACCTGGAACTCGGCCTGCACCCGGGCGCCGCCGTCCAGTGCCTCGCGCAAGGCACTGAGCCGGTACGCCCAGCGCCCGGCCACACGCTCTGCGGGGTCAAGGAGAGGAAGCGTTTCCTCGGCGTACGCGACCAGCGCCTGACCGTGCTCGAGGAATGGCGCGAACTGCGCCCACATCTCCGCGTCCCGCACCTGCTGGCGCAGACCGTACCGCTCGTCGAGCGGCCAGTGATCGGCGTCGCACAGGCTGTCCGAGACCGCGTCCCATTCGGCCAGAACGCGCTGGCAGGCAGCCACCGACTTGGTGACTCGGCTGAGCTGGGTCTCGCGGACGGCCTCCTGGTACCGGGGCAGCAGGCGGGTTGTCACTCGGGAGGCCGCTCGCACCGGGTCGTTGCTCACGACGATGCCGTTGGGTGTCCTGGTGGTCGTGTCGAACCCGCTGCCTCGTGGCTCGAACACGGCGATGAGGAATTCGTGCTTGCGCAGGGGGCGGTCGGTGACCAGGATCTCGATCCCTGAGTCACTGGTGAGCACGGCGCTTCGATGCGGGGTGAATTCCGAGAGGGCCCAGCTCACGTGGCCGTAATCCCAGACTCGTTCGCTGAGCGGGAGCTGGCCTTCCTCCCCCGCGTGCTCGTGGACGGCGGCAGTCCAGGATCCGGGGAGCCGGCCCGACAGTTCCTCGGCGAACTCCGCGAGATCGGCCCGCAAGTCCGGCCGGCGCGGTGACAGGGTCGGCGGGTGCGCGGGCTCTGAACCACGGGGCGGCGCCAGGCTGATGGGCATGGAGCCGTGGAGCGAGGCGTCGTCGATGGCGACGTAGTGGCTGGCCACAGCGCTGTAGAGCTGCTGAAGCGTCGCCCGGACCTCGTCCGGACGGCTGGCGCCGAGGACATAGGCGAAGTCGGGATGCCCGGTGGAGAATCCGGCATCGAGCAGCAGCCGGTTCGCGGAGCCGAAGTCGTCGTGGAGGGTGGCGGCGGTGAGGCCGAGCTGCGGGTGCTTGCCCAGCGTTATCCATGCCAGCTCAGCCATGGCGGGTCTCGCCCTCGTCGTGCGCGTCAGGGCGCCGGTCGGCCCCTCGCCGCGTCGCGTCCACGGGGTCGCACGGGCCGGGGGGTACGGAGGCATGGCCGTGTGCGGTGTGGGCGCGGGCGGCGTCGGCGTAGAGCTGGACGAGGCGGCGCAGGCCGCGACGGATCGTGCGCTTCAGGTGCATGGCGGGGCGACTTCCTGTACGGAGGGCGTGATGTGACGACGGGCGAGGGGGAGCCGGGGCGGCGCGGGCCGGCTCCCCCAGGGCGTGAACGGGAGCGGACGGCTCAGGTATGCATCCGGGCGTCCGTGTCGAACAGCTCGCGTTCGTGCGGGTGGAGCAGATGTTGAGTGATGAACGACCGGCCCGCGACCTTCCACAGGCCGCGCCCCTTGGTGAGGGCGGAGACGGCCTGGGTCTCCACGCCGGTGAGTCCCAGCAGGGCTGCGGCGGAGCCGAGTTGGTCGGCTTCCTGGCGGTAGATGATCCGGGTGGAGCAGTCGGTGAGCAGCCCCTCGGCGAGGGCACGCCCCCGGGAGCCGGCGTCGCCCGCGGTGAGCAGATCGCTGAGGCGGTGGATGACCATCATGTTGGCGATGCCGAGGCCCCGGCTGAGCTTCCACTGGCTCTGCATGCGTTCCAGCAGGGCGACGTGCCGCATCACGCGCCATGCCTCGTCGTAGATCACCCAGCGCCGTCCACCGGTGGGGTCGGCGAGCGCGGACTCCATCCACGCGGAGGCACAGGTCATCGCGAGGACGAGTGCGGTGTCGTCGCCGGTGCCTCCGAGGCGGGACAGGTCGATGGAGAGCATCGGCGCGGCCGGGTCGAAGGCCACGGTGCTCGGCGCGTCGAACATGCCGGCCAGGTCGCCATGGACGAGGCGCCGCAGTGCGTGGGCCAGGTCCTCGGCGGCCCGTCCCAGGCGCCCGGAGAGGTCTCCCAGTGCGGCGTCGAGCCGCTCGGGTGAGCCGAGCACGTACGCGACGTCGCCGAGCAGCGGGGTGGTGCCGGCGGCTTCGGCGTGCGTGACGGCCTGGTCGAGTGCCACGTCCAGGGCGGTGTGCTCCATCGGGTGCAGGTCGCGCCGCAGGACCGTCTTCGCGAGCGAGCCGAGGAGAAGCAGGCGCCGCTTGCGGACCTCGCCCGCCCAGTCGTCCTCGCTGACGCCGTACGGCCTGGCAGGGGCGTCCAGCGGATTCAGCCGGCCGGGAAGGCCGGGACCCAGGGCGATGGTCTGCCCGCCCAGCGCCTGGGCGACAACGGTCCACTCGCCCTTGGGGTCGCACGGCACGTAGATGCGGTAGCCGAAGGCGACGGCGCGTACGGCGAGGGACTTGGCCAGGGCGGACTTGCCCATGCCGATGATCCCGGCAAGCAGGATGTTCGGGTTCGTGAATCCGTCGAGCCGCCCGTACAGCGCGAACGGGTCGTAGGTGAAGGCGGCCTCCGCGTGCACGTCGCGGCCCACGTAGATGCCCTGGGCGCCCAGGCCGCCCTCGGCGAGGAAGGGGTAGGCGCCAGACGCGGTGGCGGTGGTCATCCGGTGGGCGGGGAGCTTGAGCCGGCCGCCGCGGGCGGAGGCGGGCCCGGGGCGGCCGGAGGCCGGGTAGGTGGCACGCAGCTCGGGATCGATGCCGGTCGTGGTGCGGCGGGTTTCGGGCCGGGCGGCGTGGCGGGCCTTGTCGCGGGCGGCGGCGAACTGGTCGCGTGCGGCGCGGGCCGTGCGGCGGTCGGTCTTGCGGGGGACGAACAGCGGACTGGCGCTTGCGCGGGTGGTTCGGTTGGGCATGGCGGTGGTGCTCCGGTGGTCAGTGGCGGATCAAACCGGTGAACGGGTCGCGCAGGTCGGCCGGGGTGTGGTCACGGCGGACGCGGGCGGCGGTGGCCAGGTGACGCTGGCACACGGTGAGGTCGGGTGCGCCCTCGGGAAGCCGGGCCCGGCACGCCTCCCGCGTGGGGAGGCGGCCGGTGACTCGCTGCGGGGCCGCGTGATAGGCGGCGTGGAGGTGCTCGGCTGCCTGCCACAGCCGGACACGGCAGGCCCTCAGGTGATCGCCCTCGACGCCGGCCACCGGGGCGGTCCGCGCGGTGTGCGCATCCAGCAGCCCGTACAGGGCGACCAGGTGGGCGTGCAGGGAGTCCAGTTCGGTGCGGCTGGCGGCGACCGGGGCGACGGGCATGTTGATGGCCCGGTGGAAGTCGAGCGCGGCGGTGGCGAACGGGACGAAGTCCGAAGCCAGTTCGGGCAGGGGCTCGGTCGGCATGGGGTGCCCTTCGGTAGAGCGCGGTCGGTGGTGCTGGGCCGCGCTACGGGCGAGCGAGCGGCAGAGCGGCGTTGGTGAAGGCTTCGGCCTGCTGCCAGGTCAGCAGGCGCAGGTCGACGAGGGCGGCGACGGCCGCGGTCTCGACGGCGGCACAGGCGGCGTTGAGCTCCTCGCGGGTGTCCGCGCTCACGGTGAGCAGGCCGGTGAGGGCGACGTCGGCGTGTCCGGCGATGAGCTGGCGCTCGCGCTGCTTGATGTCGGCGTACTCGACCGAGTCCTCCTCGGAGTCGACCTGGCCCTTGCGGGCCCGCTCGGCGGCGTCTGCGATCACGGTGGCCTTCTTACGCTGTACGTCCTTCAGGGCGGCGTCCAGCCCCTTGGGCTCGTAGGTCAGCGAGAGGGTGCGGCGCACGCCGGTGGTGAACAGGAGCTGGTGGAGGAACCCGGGGCTGGTCTCGATGCGCGGCCAGTTCTCGATCCAGAACGTGGCGTGGTGGGCCGAGTCGGTCTGGATACGGTCGGCCTTCTCGACCAGGACGACCGGCCCGGCGGCAGCGGGGTCGGCCTGCGGACGGCCCGAGTCGGACCACCGGTCGAGGCCAGCCGACGCCTTGGGGTCGTACGCCGTACGGATCACGGCGGCGATCTCGCGCGCGGGCAGCCAGCCATTCGGTGTGAGCCCGGAGGTACGGGCGGACTGGTCGAAGGTGGAGGCGAGCTGGGCCAGTACGGCGAAGGCTCCGGTGAGTCCGCCGCCGGCCTGGTTGATCAGGCGGCGGGCGGCCTTGAGGTCGAGGGCGAGGGCGACGTACGCCTCGTGCGGGGCGGCGGCGGGGCCTGCGGCGGCCAGCAGGTCGCCGTAGATCGGACCGGCGAGCGGGGTCTGGACGTTGCCGTGCTCCTGCCAGTAGCGGTTGAGCGCGTCGCCGGAGTCGGGGACCGTGCGCTCCAGCACCTGGACGCGGGCGATGTGCCCGCTGCGCGAGAGCGCGGCCAGCGTGCGGCCCCAGCCGGAGACGTTGCCCGCCTGCGCGGCCGGGTCGAGCAGGGCGAAGGCTCGGGAGGAGACCTTCACCACGGCCGTGAGGGTGCCGTGGTGCGGATCGTGCACCGCGCCGAGGCAGCCGTCCGGCGAGGACACCACCCGCAGGGACGCGGCCGTGCCGGGCAGGTGGAGCAGACCCTCTCGACGTGGCCGGGTGGACGGCCGGGCGAGCCAGACCAGCTGCCCCCGGAAGCGGCGCAGCGCGTATCGGATCGCGATCGGCGCCCAGTCGGCGAGCGCCCGTCCGCGGTGGCGGATGAAGACCGCCGCGAGGACGACGGCCCACAGCGGTACGAGCTTGAGCGCCCCGGTCACACCGGAGGTGAGCAGCACCCCGAGCAGGAGCAGACCGCAGACCGCGACGACGATCAGCTGAGGGGCCGACAGGCCGAGCAGCACGCCCCGCCGCGAGCGGTGAGGGAACTTGACGGTAGCCGGACCGTCAGGGTGAGAAGCATCAGAGAGCATGGCGAAGCCGTCCTTGGAACATGAGGAGAAAGAAGAAGAGGAAGACGGGGCGGGCCGGGCGGGCCTCGGCCCACCCCGTCAGCTCCGGGCTACGAGCCCGAGCGGTCCGCTGGCCCGGGATAGATCCACCGCTGCGGGGTGGCGCCTCCCTGCGGAGGAGGATCGCTGCGCCGCGGTGCCGGCGGGTCCAGGTGCGTGACCTGCGGCGCTGCGACCGAGGCGCCCTGTGGCGTAGGTCCGGAGACCGCTGGCGCCGAGTCAGCTGCCTGGCCCCCACCGGGGCGCTGGATGAGCGGGACTCCGCGGTCGCCGTCCGTGGGAGGACGGCGGATCAGCGCACGACCCTTGTCGCCGGTCGCACTCGGATCCTCACCGAAGCGGAAGTGGGTCTGCTTCGGCTTGGCCTCACCACCGGATCCGCCCGTCGGGTCGATCCCAGAGGCGACGCCACCGGAGCCCTGGCCCGGCACCTTCGCCGGCCCCTGCGGAGCCCGCATCCCCGTGCCGGCCTGCACAGCGAGCTGCCCCGCGGTCTTCGCCGCACCCGCCGCGACCGCCATACCCGCGACACCGGTGCGGTGCAGATCGTCGTGGCCGCCGCCGTCGGCCGCCCAGTGCACGAACTTATACGTGGCGTAGGGGCAGAGCAGCACCAGGACCATCACGACGATGCCCGCGATCGCGTCCGACAGGGCGCTCAGACCGTCGCTCGCGTCGGTCTTGCCCATGGCGGAGACACCCAGCAGGAACACGATCGTCATCAGGAGCTTGGAGACGATCAGGGTGCTGGTCGCCTCGATCCAGCCGCGCCGCCAGCGCCGCGCGACCTCCCAGCCGCCGCCGGCCCCGGCGAACACGGCGAGGGTGACCAGGACGAGGATGCCGACCTTGCGGGCGACCATCACCGCCCAGTAGAGGAAGGCTCCTACCGCGCAGCCGAGTGCGACGATGGCGGGGACACCCCAGCCCAGGCCGTACATCGCCCCCAACTCGTTGACCTTGATGATGCGGCGCACCGCGTCGTCCACGGAGCTGTTGGCCGCCTTGAACAGGCCGGCGCTGAGCGCGTCGACCACGGTGATCGCGACGGTGGTGCAGGCGATCGCGGCGAACGCGAACAGGACGCCGGCCACCGTTCCGTACACCGCCTGCGCGAGGGCGCGTTCGTCCCGGCGCCAGGCGGCGCGGGTGAGCTGGAGGCAGAACGTGCCGACGGTGAGGATGAGGCCGATGGGCAGGATCAGCTCGTAGTTGCTCCTGAACCACTCGGCGTTGAGATCGATGGCGGTGGTCTTGTCGACGGCCTTCGAGGCCAGGTCAGCTGCGGCCTGGGCCATCTCGCCCATCGACTTGGCGATCCAGGCACCGATGCCGTCCGTGACGGCTTCGCCGGTCGCGCCGACGACACCGCCTACGGTGTCGCAGACCGTACTCATCAGAGGAAGGTCGCAAGCCCCCATGAGGGCACCTCCTTACACAGGTTGAGGGCGATCACGGCGCGACGTTCGGCAGGACGCCGACGAGGGCGCAGTCGCGGTCCGGTCGGCACTGGACGGCGAGGGTCGTCGAGCGGGACTCGGCTCCGGCACCGGAGCCCTTCCAGGCGATGGATTGCTTGCCGGTGACCGTGACGGCGTAGACGTACGCCTCGGTGATCGCGCCGGGGTCCTGGGCCAGGGCGGTCTTGAATGCCTGCGGGAAGTGGCCCTCGCCGACCGTGGCACCGGCGTGCTGCCCGTTGTCGTGCATCCGCGACCACAACACCGGGCTGGGCACCTGGTCCGAGACCGACTTCCAGTCCGCGTACTTCTTCTCGCTGGTCATCCACTGCTTGAGACCGGCCAGGTGCTCGGTCTGCGAGAACGACCGGGTGTCGTACGTCCACAGGACTTTGGTGGCGGCCTTGGCGAACTCGATCGGATCCGTCGTCCTGGGTGGCGCGGCCACCGCCACCCCGGCGTGCGTGGTGGTGGCAGGGTAGGGCGACGTCGAAGAGGACGCCGGCGCGGGGGTGGCCTTCGGCGCGGCCGGGCTCTCCGCACGGGTGACGTACGCGACCAGACCGGCGACGGCCAGCAGGACAGCGAGGACGATGCCGCCGATCGAGGCGCGGCGCAGAACCGAGGACTGGGCTCCGTGCCTCTGCCCCCTGGCGGAAGGGAAACGATTCTTCGGCATTAGTGAACCTGCGTCCCCATCGCCGAGAAGAACGCGACGACGCCGTTGGCCGCGCCGAGCAGGAGGGCGCAGCCGGCGGCGACGACCGTGCCCTTCTTGCCATTGGCCTCGGCCTGGTGGCCTCCGCTGTGGTGGCCCCAGGCCCAGACGATGGCGGAGATGGCGAGGGCGCCGACCGTGGCGATGATGCCGAAGAGGTTGATGCTGCCCATGACCTTCTTGAGGACGTCGAGGCCGGGCAGGCCGCCCTCGCTCGGTGTGACGCCAGGGTTGTACGCCAGCATCTGGGCGTGCTGAATGAGCTTCATTGGAACTCCAGTACGAATATGGGCGCGCGAAGGCCCGGAAGGGGAGGAGTGAGAGGGGGAGAGGGGGACCGGTCAGACGATCCGGCGGGCGGCGAGCACGTCCGGCCGCCAGTCGGCGAGGGTCGAGATCTTGACCACGTCACCGGTACGCGGAGCATGCAGAATCAGGCCGTCACCAATGAACATCCCTACGTGTTCCGGGACTTGGGCCGTGCCGCGAGTGAAGAGGAGATCGCCCGGCTTGAGGGCATCGACGCTGACCGCCTTGCCCTCCTTGACCTGCGTGTACGTGGTCCGGGAGATCGAGACGCCCCCGGCCTTGTACGACATCTGCATCAGGGACGAGCAGTCGCAGCGGCCCATCGGGTCCTGGCCACGCGGATCGGTACACGCGCCACCCCACTGATACGGAGTGCCGAGCTGACCGAGACCCCAGCGGATGGCGGTGCGGACCGCCTTGGGTGCATCAGCCGGGATCTTGTAGTCCTTGGGGACGGAGCCTGCGGGGATCGGACCGAATTTGGCCCCGTCCTCACCGGTGCCACACCCGCCGGGAGCCGCATCCGTCTGCTCGCCCTTGTCGCCTCCGTCGGAACTCGACTCCTCCGAGAGCGACGTGGCGATGGCCTTCTGTAGAGCCGTGCCCAGCGGCTCCCACTTGGCGTAGGCGTCAGGAAAGCCGCTCTTCTGGACCGCCTGTGCCGCCTGCGTGACGGTCATGGACTGCCAGCCTGGGACCTTGAGTAGAGCCTCGTAGAACCTCGTCGAGGCGTGCACCGGATCGCGGACCTGCTGGGCCGTTCCCCAGCCCTGGCTTGGGCGCTGCTGGAACAGGCCGAGTGAATCCCGGTCGCCGTAGTCCAGATTCCGCAGCCCCGACTCCTGCAGGGCCGTGGCCAGAGCCACGACCTGCCCCCGGGCCGGTACCTTCATGGCGACGCCCGTGGCCTGGATCGTCTTGGCGTTCGGGATCTGCTCCGCGGGATCGTCCAACCCGGGGACCGACACTGTGGCCTTCCCGCCGCCCTTGAGGATCGACTCCACCTGCTTGGCGACCGCCGCGGTATCCACAGCCTGTGCATCGCCGCT
Organism: Streptomyces sp. NPDC060232; assembly: GCF_042726555.1. Taxonomy (NCBI): domain Bacteria; kingdom Bacillati; phylum Actinomycetota; class Actinomycetes; order Kitasatosporales; family Streptomycetaceae; genus Streptomyces; species Streptomyces sp. NPDC060232. The sequence continues at coordinate 199,587 of NZ_JBHXAG010000004.1, forward strand.
CGCACAGGCGGCCTGGGCGCTGCTCGCGCCGGCCAGAGCCATCGCGAGCGGGGCGATCAGCAGTAGTGGGCCAAGAGCCACAGACCCGACTATTGCCGCGCCCGCCTTCACGGCCGCAGGCCGTCCGCCGAGCGGAGGTCGCAGGAGTCGGACGTCGGGGAAGGGCGTGCCTGGGCATGCTGCATCAGCAGCTCCTTACTCGTAGGCAGCGCGGCACCAGCGTTCTCGTCGAAAAGGCCACCGGCACCGCGCCGGTCGGGAATTCACAACACCTGAGATCAGGGAATAGAGATTCCATGGGTCGGGAGCGGCTAACTCCCGACCCCTGGGAACCCCGTTACTGGAGAGCGGCAGCCAGCCGCGCTCTTAATCTCACACGCCACACGGAGAATCCCCTCGCCGAAATATCAGGTCGTTTCGTGAGTGCTGCCGTGCCGCCACCTGGACGAGGTAACACGCATCAGCACAGCTCAACAGGGCGGGAGCTGAGCCCCGTCCGTCGAACACGGCGAGACTGTAGAGACGAATTGCGGCCGCACCAAACGATGTCTCGTCTGGCAGTTGGGGCCCGTGATGTGGCGGCAGAGCGTCATTAGGCGCGGCCGGGAATGGTGGCTACTCTCCAGCCCATCGCTCTCCGCAGGCGGCTGCTTCTGTGGCTTCCGGGAGCGAATCAAGCCGACGTGCGCGGTATTCCGGGAACGCGGAATCCCGCACGACCGTCCCCGCGGAAAGAGAGAACCGCACAATGTCGTACACCCTGCACCGAGGCGACGCGCTGACCGCCCTCGCCGGCATCCCCGACAACAGCGTCGACGCCGTGATCACCGACCCGCCCTACAACAGCGGCGGCCGAACCAGCGGCGAACGAACCGGTCGCAGTGCCCGCGCGAAGTACACCTCGGGCGACGCCGAACACGACCTTGCCAACTTCCCTGGCGAGAACCGCGACCAGCGCTCGTACGACTTCTGGCTCACCCTCCTGCTCACCGAGTCCTACCGGGCCACCGCCGAGTCCGGCGCCGCGCTCGTCTTCACCGACTGGAGGCAACTGCCCACCACCACCGACGCGCTCCAGGCCGCCGGCTGGACCTGGCGCGGGATCGCCTCGTGGCACAAGCCGGTCTCCCGACCGCAGAAGGGCCGGCTCAAGCAGTCCTGCGAGTACATCGTCTGGGGCACCAAGGGCCCGGTCGACCCCGACCGGAACCCCGTGTACCTGCCCGGCCTCTACACCGCGAGCCAGCCCCGGAAGGACCGCGTGCACATCACGCAGAAGCCCGTGGAGGTGATGCAGGAGCTGGTGAGGATCTGCCCGCCGGGCGGAACGGTCCTCGACCCCTTCACCGGCTCCGGAACGACCGGTGTCGCCGCACTGCGCGAGGGCCGCAAGTTCATCGGCGTCGAGCTCTCCGAGCACTACGCGGACATCGCCGAGCAGCGGCTGCGAGGCGCGCTGACCCAGGACGACTTCGAACTCGCCGGGCCCGAGGAGTGAGAGTGAGAAGCCGAGACAGCGGGCGCAGAACGCACAGAAGGGCGGTTGTTCCACCACTCAGATGGAACAACCGCCCTTCCCATGTGCTGGAGGAGTCACCCAGCGTCGATGCTCCGCTGGATGAGATCGCTGGCTCGCGCGAGGTCCTCGCGCGAGCCAATCCGGACCTCGACGCCGCCGCGGATTCCAAGGACTCCTACGCCGCGCATGTCCCGGGAGAATCCGTCGCACAGCTCCACCGTGTCCGGGTCGAGCTTCAGGTTGACGACGAGGAGCCGCTTGCGCGGCTGCAGGCGCACCGTGGCGACGTTGTTGATCCGCCGGTAGGCGATGTAGTGGAGCTGGGGCTCCTTTAGTACGTCCCGGTGTGCCAGCAGCAGCTCGTCGAGGTCCGCGTACAGCTCCTTCAGCTCCTCGGGCGCCTCGTCCAGGTACTGCTGGACCGACTTCGGCGCCGCCGACGCGACGCGGACCGATCCCGACGTTCCACCCCGCGGAGAGGTGCGCGTTCCGCCGGCCGACGCGATGAGCTGCAGCGTGAGCACGTCCTCGAAGACCCGGTACGTCACCAGGTCGATCCGGTGGCCGATCATCTCCACCGCTACCGTGTCATGGCGCGTGAAGGCCCCGGCGACGCAGACGATCCGAGGAGCGCTCCAGTCGATCTCGCCGGCCTGGTCTCCGAGCTTCTCTCGGACCAGGCTCTCGAACTCGTGATGGTGGTCGTGGAGCCACCACAAGTACGAGAGCCCCTGGTTGATGACGTTCTGGTCCCGGTTGCGCTTGTACTCGACGATGACCGGCGTGTCGTTCTCGTCCAGTCCGAGGGAGTCGATCCGGCCTCCGTGACGGCCGGTGCGGTACTCGGTAGCCAGGAACCGAATACCGAGCATCGCCTCCATGTTCGCCTCGATCAACCGCTGCAGCTCAACCTCCACCCCCACGGCAGTCCCCGTCACCTCCGTCGCCTGCCCGCCTCTCACCCTGAAGACCTTCAGGTTGCCCACATGCCCCCCACGTCTCAGATTTCTGAACGTGCAATCGAGTTCAGGAGGCGTTTATTCCGGGTAGCGACTGACGCCAACGTGTTCGTAGGGCCCCGCGTGAGCGGAACTTGCTTCGCAGAGGCGTGAGTACCTACGGCCGAGGATCTGCCCCTATGAGGGAGGCATAGGCGAGCGACTCATTGCGCTCGCCTGTACTCCTCCCGGCTCGGCTACTCCGCCTCCGCCACGACATCATCCAGGTCGAGCTCACCTTGCTTGCTGCGGCGGACTGGCTTGCTCAACCAGGCGTCGAAGTCGTCGTCGGACACAGCGAACCATTCCTTGAGGGCCTTCTTGAGGGCCGTGTTCGCTTGCGTTTCGGCGGTGGGTCGGAGATCGCTCTCCTGAGCAGTCGGCTGGCTCGTCTTGAGTGCCTTTAGCTGCTGCTTGATGCACAGGTCCAAGTACATGCGTCGGGCTTCGCCGAGCTTGATATCGAACTCTTCGCGGTCCGGCAACCATTCGGACACGTGATTCCACGCGGCGGGGACCGCGAGCGCCTGCAACCAGAAGTACCGGAAGTAGACGGCTTGGGCCGACTCCATGTTCCCGATCTGGTTGATCGGGTTTGAGATGCCGGCCTTGTTGAACGCGACCTTCCGGTCGCGGGCGCGGCTGTGCTCGATCTGAAAGAAGGCATTCCAGGCTTCGACGAGGGCCTCCGCGAAGGCCGGGAGGTCCTTGAGCTCGACACCGCCAGGCTGAGTCTTCCGAACTTCCCACAGTGAGCCCATCGTCATGACGAGTCCGAGCTGACAGGCGTGGGTGTTGAGCACGGTGTAGGCGTCCTTGCAACGCTTCACGCGCTCGGGACGAATCGACCCAAGGTACTCCTGCGCTCGGTACTGGTCGAAATCCTCTTCCTTACCCTTGAGCGCCTCCCAAGCTCGGATGACATCCGACTTGGGCAGTCGGCGGTCCGCGCTGTCCCTGTGCTCCGTGTAGTGGTCGTAGCTGTCACGCAGGGTCCAGAAGACGCCCACGCCACCGAAGAGGGCGTCGTGAGCCAGAGCGGCGAAGGTATCCGCTACGTGCCAGTCGTCCCTGAGCTTCGTCAGCGCTCTGGCGTGTGCTGCGTACGGCGCGGTCCTCGAGAGCAACGTAAGGATGGCCCTGCCCCACGTCTCCTTGAACCTGGCGCTGATCGCCTCCATCTGGCCGAGGGGGAACTGCTTGTCACCGAGTGAGTCACGGTCGAAGGTGATGCCCCCGTCCTCGAAGTACCTCTCCAGGAGACTGGATACGTCGAGCTGACTGCGCATGAAGTCGTCGCGCTGTTGCTCACTCTCCTTGCCGGAGATTCCCTGTGCGACGTTGGTGAGGTATTTCGATGGTCCGAAGATGCAGCGGTTCACGGCCATCTTGAGGAGGTTGATGTTCGTGAGTACCGACCACCGCGCCGGCCGGTGGCTGTTCACCTCAGGGTTGTCGTACTCCACGGTGTAGAGGGGCAGGTAGGAGTCGTCGTTGCGGCTCCGCAGCTCACTGAGCATGCTTCGCGTGAGCACATTGGAGAGTTCGGCATCCGAGAGCAGGATGATGCGGGACTCGCTCGGGGGGCGTGCCTCCTTGTTGACGTCGACGAATAGCTTCCGCGCCGCCTCGTGGGGGCGGGAGCCATCTCCGGTCTGCTCCGGGAACCAGCACACCGTGACGGGCACCTCCACCTTCGACAGGTCGGGTTCGCCGGCACCGTGCTGTTCGAGTACACGCCGCACCTGGTGCTCATAGAAGGAGCGGTACTTGACCGCCGAGGTATCTCCCCATGAGTTGGTAAGGGTGCGCTCAATCGCAAGGAGGGCCATGGCTCGGTGCTGGCCGTCGAGAACCACCAGGCTGGACTCGCTGCGATTCCACCAGAACTTGCCCACATTTGCCCCGTGTGGCTGCCCATCAGCGCCGAGGAGGCGGTGGACCTGGAACGCATTACCAGCACGCTGCTCCTGCCAGTGTGCTTCGTCGGCGCTGATCGATGTCACGTCCCCCAGCACCGGAAAGGACGTCGGACGCTTGTTCTGGAAGGGCAGCAGGACAGCGACGATCGGCGGGAAGAAGGCGGGCCCCGTGGTCTGGGGTTTGAGCAGGTAGGGGATCAGGTTGACAGCTACTCGGTGATCGTCGAGGTCGCGTTGCAGAAGCTGGTTGAAGTCGAGGTCGCCGGCAGCCATGACCTCTCGAACCGGGGCGAGGTTCTTGGTGAGCTGCCGTTCGGGCGTGTTGGCGTCACCACCGAGTCGAGCCTTTGTCATGATGTAGTCGACCCTCCCCGCCGGAGTGTCGAAGCTGCCCCACGTTCCCTGCACGTAGTCGCGGAACGTGAGCCCACTGCCCGAGCCGAACATCCTTCACTGCCTTCCCACGCCGGCGGCCGTTGCGCCGGTTTCGATGTGTTGCCTGTTGAGTCTTCTCACGACATCCTGCTGGTCACGCCGTGAATGCGTAGCCCGATTGCAGGAAATGAAGCGCGCCTTCACACCACAGAACGCGCCAGGGCGGACGTTCCGCCGAAGCGTGCCGGACGGCGTGACGCCGCCCGGCACGTCAGAGTCACTGGTCCTTGAGCTCTTCCTTGAGCATCGCCTCGGTGAACATGCCCCAGTGAGTTCGCAGTTGGCTGTAGTCCTCTTCAGGGTTTGGGGACATGGATTCCGCACGTGCGTAGCCCATGAAGAGGAGGTCGATGGCGGCCTCGGCTCGGCGGGCGAGGTCGAGCATCTCCTCGGGGGTCATCCCATCCGTACCCTGATCAGCGAGCTTCTTGAGGGGGATGTAGACCTCCCTGAAGAAGGTGTGCCGAAGGTTGAACTTCACCAGGGCCTTGCCGTTGAGGTGCTGGACCACGATGAACTCTTTACCAGGCCAGCTGGCATCGAAGAGGGTGATGGGCTTGGTCCGGATCTGTTCGCGCAGTGCCTCGATCTTCGCTGTGTCCACCTCGAGATCGAGGCCCATGTCCTCGGCCGCGTCCAGGACGATCTGCTCCTCCTGCTCTGCAGTGACTGTCCGCCCAGCAAGCCCATGAGGAAGGCTCGGGTTGGCCCGCGCTGCGGTCGCCATGCTTGCGTCATGCGGACCGCTCTCGAGACGCTTGCGTGTGTCGACCTCGATCCAGTGCTCGTGGACCTGCTTGCGGGCTTGGCGTACCGGCCGCCTCAGCCAGTCGCGCAGCTGGTTCCGGAGCTTCGTCACCGGCTCGGCGCCGCGCTTGACGTTGCGAACCTGGAAGTACTCGTCCAGGTCGGCAGGGAACGTCACCTCGATCGCGACATACCGGATGGCCTTGTCGTTCCGCGTCGCTGCGAGGAACCGGGGGATGCTGTCGTAGAAGATCTCGCGGCCGTTGCGCACGATACTGATCTTGCCCGCATTCTCGGCGTTGATCTGGAACTCCCCGATGTCATCGCCCCGGTGGTCCACCTGACCGCCGGCCCCTGCCCAGGGACGGAACTCAACGGGGACCAAGGCGACCGTCACGTGGACCTTGTGGCCGTCGATCTCGATATCGTCTTCCTCGACGATGGTGCCGCGGGGGTCGAGCTTCTGCGACTTGTACCTGCTGATGATGCGGGGATTGTCGCGCAGGAACAGGGGGTCGTGGAGAGTAACCTGCTTGCCTTCGAGCTCGATGGTGCGCCCTGTGTCGATGTATGTGCGGTACGCACGTGCAATGAACTTGCGGAGGTCAGCGACCTTCTCCTCCAGGGACGTCCCATACGTGCCGCCGGTGGACAGTCGGTCGATCTTACTGAAGATCACAACCGTTCCGGAGGCGAGCGGGCGGCCGTCGCGCCCCACCATCTGCTTGGCGGCCTCTTCGGGCCATTCCGCGACCTCGTTGGTGGTGATGTACTGCTGCTTGCCGTCTCGGACCTCTTCAAGGTCCACGTAGCTGTGGTGGATCTGGGGGCTGTTGGCGCGCTTGCTGTAGATGTCGATACGCTCGCCGAGGCTCAGCCCGGCAAGCTTCAGGCCCATCCCGAAACGGCCGAGACCATCGCGTTCGTTGTAGCGGGCGCTGTAGCCGATGGACAGTACGTTGTGCATGATCGCCGGATCGATGCCAACACCGTTGTCGGAGATGATGAACTTCTCGATGGTCTTCTTGCGAGCGCCGTAGACAGGCAGTACACGCATCAGAGTTGCTTCCGCCTGGATGGAGTTGTCCAGGGGCTCACCGATAGCGGCCGTGAGGTCGAAGCCGGCGTCACGCATGGATTCCAGGGCACGGTCGACCTGGATGATGGTGCCGCGCTGACCATCGGGGGCCAGAAACAGGGGGGTCGTCATCGTGAGTCCTCACTTGAGCTGATAGAGGGATGAGTCTCGGAGACCTCGGTTGCGAAACGGTGCTTCCGAACTGCGCGCTGTGTGGGTCGGCAGTACACGCAGCCGGCCTTCTGGTGGGCGGGATGGTCCGGGTGTATCCGGTTGGTAATGTCCGGCGCGAGTGTGTGGAACAGAGCGCACTCGACTTCGAAGGCGTTCAAAGGGCTGTTGTGGACGTCGTACGTGAAGTACGCGCCACGCCGATTCGTGCAGTGCCGGAGGAGCCGTCGCCTGAGGTCGGTATCGCTGCGACCGATGTACCTCGGGACACCAGTCGCTGTGTAGAGCACATACGTTCCGATGTGCCGCGGGGGGATGAGCGCTCGTACGAGCCACGGGCGAAGACGGAGCAGTCTGGGGTTCATGCAGCCAGCACCGACGCCTTCCAGAGCTGTCGGGCAGCTTTCCGGGCGCGGCTGATGCGTTCTCGCACCCGGGCCACAGGCAGGCCCTGACGACGGGCGAGGCTAACGGCATCGTCACCGCGGGCGAGGGCCAGCAGCAAGGCGCGCTGCTCCTGCGAGATTCCGGTCTCGACGCGCAGCCACTCGAAGATCTCAACCAACGGGTAGTCCCGGTCACTCACGCCCTGGTCGTTGTGCTCAGCGGCGAGAGGGACGAGGGGCGTGATGGTCTTGCGGCGCTCGAGAACTTCGTAGGCGTGTCCCATGGCTGAGCGGACGCGGTACTCCGCCGGCGTGGACTCGTCGGAGGGGTTGCGGAGAAGCTCGTCGAGGGCTCGATCGATCCTGTCGAGCTGGTAGGCGTCGAAGGTGGCGAGCGCACTCCGTTGCAGCGCGACAATTGCCCCCTCGACAGGGTGGCTGATCATGATCGCTCCATGGGTTTGGTGGCGAACCCCATACGGTGGCTCGCGTCCTTGTGTTGAAGCGGTGCTCATTTAGTTGTCCTGCGAGGGTACTAGACGCCGCCGACCGGCGGAGGCGAAGTCCCCCAACCTGTAGACCGTCTGACTGTCCCTCACTTAGGTAGGTCGGGTCGCGGCACCTGTTGTTGCAGGGGTTGCTGAGAAAGTTCTGCAGAGCTTTCGGGAGGCAGTACGCCCAGGGTCAAGATGCAGAAGCCCGCCCCACCGACAGGTGGGGCGGGCTTCTGCATCCGTCCGGAGCTATCCCGTGGCGGTGGAGACAAGCTGCTCGACGGATCGAAGGTCGCTTCGACCGTGCAGGTAGCCGATGCCGCGGTGAAGATGGACCGTCAGAGTCCGGGCGACAGCCTCGTCCGAGAGCTCCTCGCCGTCCGCGAGACACCGCTGCTTCAGCAAAGCAAGATAGATGTCTCCGTACGGACTGGTGAAGGTCTTCCAGGACATCTCGACGTTGGAGTCCGTCACGACCTCCTTCACCAGCGGTGTGGACGAGTCCCTGAGCGACAGCGCAAGAGCCCACCTGCACAGCTCATTCCACTGGGTCAGCCCAGTGTTGCGCTTCAACCAGATGAGTTGATCCTTCGCCGTCTGCGAGAGGCGGACTGTCTCAAGCGACATGCGATGCTCCTGCTGTCCACCAGTACCCAGCCTCGACACTGGTGGTGAACGTTGTGTCGTCGTGAACAAGCGTGTAAGTGTGCGCCAGGGAGGGCTTCAACCGGCTGAGGAGGTTCTCGTTGATCTCCTCGTCGGTGGACAGGAGAAGCACCTGCCGGCCGGCGTTCGGGAAGTAGCGATCGACGAGGTGCTGGCGGTGTCGGCTGTCGAGCCGCCCGAGAGGTGTGTCGATCACACTGGGCAGCCGGTTACCGGCAACCTTGGCCAGACCCCAGAGCAGCGAGATCGCAAGTAGCTGCCGCTCGCCGGCGCTGAGCCGCCCAGGATCGATGGGCTCCCCATCGGAGTCCGAGAGGGTGAGGATGGCCTTGGCGGTATCAATCCTCAGGTCGTGGATGAGACCGCTCTTGCGCATCAGAGCCTTGAAGCTCTGGAGGACTGCGACCTCGAGACGGCTGATGTGGCGCCGCTTCAGTGCGTCGCCGAACTTCTCCAGCGTATTCCGTGCCTTCTCGGCGTACTCGACGACGCGATCGAGCTCTTCAACCTCGATCAGCGTTTTGACCCGCCTCTGCTGTGCTCGATCAAGGTCGGCGCCGATGCGATCGCGGCGACTCTTGGTTTCCTCCAACTGCACTTCGCCCCGCCTGAGTTCGTCCTTGGCAACGGCGAGTGCATCCATGGCCTCGTTACGCTTCTCAACAAGGTCCTTGATGAGCTTCTCGTCCGGGACCCCAGCAAGGAGGCGGTCGGCGTCGTCGAGACGGTCGGCCGTCTCTGCCGATTCCTTGAGCAGTTCACGAGCGCGGGATGCGTCTCGGGACAGAGCTTCGTCAAGGGCGGAAAGCTGCTCAAGTGCGTCAAGGGGGAGGCTGAGGCTCTGCTTGAGCTCCGCCGCAGCCTCGCGCTTCAGACGGTCTGTCGCCAGCTTCTTCTTCAAGGCCGTGCGCGCGGCGACCGTCACCGACGCCGGCAACTGCTCGAGAAGCCACGCGTCGCGCTCGTCCAGGACGCCAACGACCCGCGATGCATTGTCAGCATCCCTCTCCCGCACCGCCTGTTCACGAAGCGTGGCCAGCTGCTGCGGGAGCATGAGTAGGGGGAGGGGGCCGGCGGCCAGAGAGCGCAAGGCACTGCGCTGAGCCGCCAGATGGTCGGCGATGCCCTTCCTATTGCTCTCGAGCTCCTTCTGACGCTCGAAGAGATTCCCGCCGGCCTGCTCGAATTCCTTCTCTACTCTGTCCAGCTGCAACTGCAGCCGGTCGCACCTTGACCGCACGCCGCCCAAGGTCAGCTTGCGGTCCGCGTACTCCTGCCGTGCCGCTTCGTGTTCGGCTTCCTGGGCACGGATTTGATCGATGACAGCCTGGTCCTCGTTGGACAGCCGTTGGCGCCGTTGCAGTGCAACTAGGTCAGTACGAAGCTGTTCTACGGTGCTCAGGCCAAGCAGTGATTGGATGGCGGACTCGATGACCGCAGCGGCCCGCTCAGGGTCCGCTAGTGACTCGATCTTTTCGCCGTCGAAGAAGAAGAGCGAGGCTACTTCCAGTGGGAGGATGTCTTCGACATGGTCAGGCCAGCCGTCGCTGAGGATCCGGTCAAACTCGCCGTCCACCTCGACTACCAGGAATTCCTTAAGCTGCTTGCCGCCGATGTGCCAGCTCCGGACCACCCTGTAGTGCCGCTCCTGGCCATCCACAACAATGGAGAACTCCAGCGCGACCTTCGCGCCATCAGCCTGATTGGCCTTGCGGTTGATGCTCTCTCGCAGGTACGAGTCGTACGAGCGGTTTCCGCGACCGCTACACCGTGCCCGAGGACCGTAGAGAGCCAGCTGGATGGCGTCGAGCAGAGTCGTCTTGCCGCACCCATTGAGACCGCCGATCAGGATGATAGGTCGTCCGGGCTTAACGCTCAGGTCGAGGGACTGCTTGCCACGGTAGGCGCCAAAGTCGTGGAGTTCAATATTACGAAGGTGCATCGGTGGTCTTCTCTTCGTCCAGCGTCACGTAGGTCGGGACGGTGTCGCGGATCTCCTGCTTACGCTTCGCGAACTGAAGTGCGTCGCCTTCGTTCTCGTAGAACCCCTTCTTGATCGTCTTCTCAAGTTCCTTGAAGAGGCCGGAGCGACGCGTCATAGTCCTGTGCTGTCGCTCAACCGCGAGGAGTTCACGCGTCATCGTGAAATGGATCTCGTCGCCATCACACACTTCCTTGAGCAGATCCATTTCCTCTGCTCCAAGGACGAGCTGCTCATCAAGAGGCCGGCCTGGGAACTTCTCGTTCGTGGCCTTCTCGTAGATCCCAGGCAGTGTGTCCTCAACCTCGTGCTTGTCGAAGACCCAGATGCGGCGGATCTCATGGAGCTCCGCCTCCGAGATAAGCTCGATGCCCTGCACGCTCTCCGGCGAGGTCCGCCGTACGAGGGTCTGCGCGTCCAGTAGCTTCGTCAGCCACTTCTGACGCGCTTCCTGCGTGTACGGCCCCTGGATGACACCGTCGTGGAAGAGCTGGACGGCGCCGTTCATTCGCCGGAAGTCCCGGGTCTCCTTTTCCTTCGACACGTCATCGAGTTCATTCCGGAGCTCAAGGAGAGGCCGCATCCACTCCTTCTCCTCATCGTTGCGGATCATGGCAGTCATGGACTTGTCCTTGTCCACAAGAGTGCAAGTCCAGCAACCGAAGCGACTGTCACCGCACGAAGGCGTGGTGTCGTCCACAACCAACGGGCATTCGGAGTCCTCAGAGGCTCCCTGATACATCGTCAGGAGATCCTTGTTTCGATGGCCCCAAGCGTTGGAATACTGCATCAGGAACATCCAGACCTCGTCGGTGCCCCACGCTTCAATAGGGCTGTAGACGAGGGAGTTCGGCAGATTACCGTTCGGGGAGAGTCGATCGCGCACACGACGCTTCTCGTGCCGGGCCATAGCGCGGGCACGCGCCTGACTCTCGGCCTTGCGAATACCGAGAACGAGGATCGCCTCACCATGCCGGCGTACCACGCGTCGAATAAAGGCGTTCGACGGCTTGATCTTCAAACGCTCGGTGCACCAACGAAACTTGGGACGAGGGGCCGGGTACCCGCGACCGATGAGGTTGACCCAGAAGGTGTCTTTCACCTCGGGAATGAGTCGATGCGGCTCGATGGGCAGTCCCTGCTCCTTCGCCGCCTTTCCCATCGTGTCAAGTGACTGGGTGACCCAAGCAGCGACTACCGGGTTTTCAACCAGCGTGTCGGTGCTGATGACGTGCACGGGCTTTTTACGCTGCTCATCGGGAAGACCCTGGAGAGCCAGCCAGACAAGTTGAAGGACGGCGGTGGAGTCCTTGCCACCGCTATAGCCGATGACCCACGGCACCTCGTCAGCTGTATAGAGCTCACGGATTTCTTCCGTGAGCTCACTGACTACTTCGGCGAGGGCCCTCCCCTGGAAAGGGGCCGTCGACTTCGCGGTGCTCATGCGTCTCCTCGCAGGTATGCGTCTTCTACACGCTGCTCTTCTGGACTGAGTTCGAGCCTCATGTGATGGCGCAGGTAGTTCACAGTCAAGGCTAGGTTTTGGTGGCTCTTCGAAACGCGGCCACCGATCAGCGCGCGCCCTTCCCAATCCGGGTTGGTGCGGGACCAGTCAACCGAAGTTAGGAGCTTGAGCTTCGAATGCCACACCTGGGGCGACTCGGACTGTCGCAAGAGCGAGTTTCCGATTCGTCCGAGAGCGTGCAGGGCGATGCCATGGCTGTGGATGTAGTCCTTGCGTACCTCGGGGGCCGCGAGTTCACGCTTCCGTACCAAGCCCCACTCGGGCACCACGCGGTCGACGGCCTCCCAGTACGCCTCTGCAAGCTCCTGGGCCTTGCCCTTCTTGATCTCCAGGCCTTGCAGGAGGGACTGGGTGGCGTAGTAGACGGCACTCAGGGTGAAGAGTTTGCGTGAGCGCTGAGCAAGGGTGCTGTTCTCCATCTCGACGTGTCCCTTGAAGACGGGGGACTTCATCGCCAGGAGGCGAGCCATGATCGCCAGGTCGTCTCGGTGGTCGTAGAGCACACCGATGGAGCGTGGGGGTCGCACTGCGTGGCGGTTGAGGTCGGCGAACATCTGCTGACAGCGGGCGAGGCCGGCGTCGTGGAAGAAGACGACGGCGATCGTCTCCTCGCCGAGGTCGGGGTTCTCCTTAAGGGCCTGCTCGATGGCAGCGCGTCGATGCTGCCCGTCGTTGATCAAGAAGCGGGCGGCCATGGGGATGCGGATCTGGCCCGCACGCATGCCCATGCCGGAGTCAGCGATGCTCTCGAAGTACATGTCGCCGTCGACGGATGCGGTGAGCGCGCTGAAGACGTAGTCGTCCGGGTTGTCGACGATGTACCGAGTGAGGGCTGGAAGGCGCCCCTTGTTCAGGACGCGCTGGGCGCGAACTTCCGGGGCCAGTTCGTCCTCGTCGAAGAGGAAGATCTTCGGGATGAGGCGCAGGGGGCACATGGATACGTAGAACTCGCGCCCCGCCTGGACGCCCCGGATGGCTGGAAAAATGTAGTCGAAGCCAGCGGACGTAGCGGTGTCGGCAACCTGCGAAGATGACTGTGATCCCACTCGCGTAACGCTATCGTACGTCAGAGATAAGACGTACATGATGTGCTGGATTAACGCACAAGGGTGTGGTGGGGCTAGTGGTGACGTATCTCGATGCTGCAGCTACGACGCGTGTGGACCCGCGCGTGGCCGAAGTTGTCCTGCACTGGATGACCGAGGACTTCGGGAATGCCGGCTCCCGGACGCACGACTATGGGACCCGTGCGAAGCGCGCGGTGCAGCAGGCGCGCGACTACCTGGCAGGCACTGTCGGTGCCGAACCCGATGAGTTGATCTTCACTAGCGGGGCAACCGAGAGCAACAACATCGCACTGCTCGGCCTTGCTCCCTACGGCGAGCAGAGTGGTCGGCGTCACATCATCACCTCGGCCATCGAGCACAAAGCGGTGATCGAACCCCTGGAGCACCTGCAGTCCCGTGGCTTCGAAGTCGACTTCATCAAGCCCGGCTCGTCAGGCAGGGTCTCCGTTGAGGAAGTGATGGAGCGGCTGCGCCCGGACACGCTCCTCGTCTCGTTGATGCACGTGAACAACGAGACGGGCGTCGTCCAGCCCGTCGCCGAACTCGCCGGCCACCTCCGCGAAACCCCAACGTACCTGCATGTGGATGCTGCGCAGGGGTACGGGAAGTTGCCCGAGGATCTGACCGCTCCGATCGACATGATCAGCGTCAGCGGCCACAAGATCGGCGCTCCGAAGGGCGTCGGCATGCTGGTTACACGCCGTCGACGCTGGGACCGGCTGCCCCTGCAGCCGATCATGTTCGGTGGCGGGCAAGAGCGAAAGTTGCGACCCGGGACGCTCCCCGTGCCATTGATCATGGGAATGGCCGAGGCGGCAAAGATCTTCCAAGCGGAACACAAAGAGTGGAGCGCGAGGGCGATGGAGCTCCGCACGCGACTCTTGGGCGCGCTCGAGAAGACCCGGTTTCAGATCAACGGCGACGAGGATCACTCAGTCCCGCACATCCTCAACCTGTCCTTCGACGGTGTGGATGCCGAAGCTCTCATCGTCCGGCTGAAGCAGCATGTGGCCGTTGCTACGGGTTCCGCATGCACGAGTGCCTCGTACACCCCCAGCCATGTGCTTACGGCCATGGGACTCCCTGCGGAGGCGGCAGAGAACGGGCTCCGTTTGTCCTGGTTCCCGAGCCAAGCTGCTGACCTCGACGTTGAGGAGCTGGCAGACATGATCGCGCAGATGCAGCCCGACGCGGCCTGACAGCTCAGCCTTCGGCGCGGCGCACCAGTCGATGCCCGCGAAGGGACCGGCCGCAGCGGACGAGCTCCGACTCCCAGCCGTTCTCTGTGCCGATGAGGTGAGGGCGCTCGTACAGCCCCGCTTTCACCTCTGCCATTGTCAGCCGCTCGTACCGCTCGACATCAGGATCGTCGGGGGCGAGAAACTCGTGCTTGCGGTGAAGCAACGGTCGGTTCTCCGAGTTTGCGTACGACGTGTGGGAGGTCTCAAGGGTCCTGAGGTCTACCTGGTAGGAGGACCGGCACCGCGGGTGCGGGTCAATGTCAAAGTCCGGGTAGTCGAGCCAACTCACCGCCCGGCCCTGATGGCGTAGCTTGGCCAGCGTCCACGATTGCGGCCGGCCGGCCGCAATCGAGGCGCAGTGCTCGTAGAGGCGTAGAACTGTGGGCAAGCGGTCGACGGCACGCTGGTGTACGTACATCGCAGTCGGGGTGAGCTTCCCGACGGCGGAGGCGTGCATGGCTCCACGGATGTATGTGTCGTCACGCAGCTTGAGCAGCAGCCTGTCGGATCGCTGACATGCCTCCTTGTACGAGGTGAAGAAGGCGCGGACGTCGAGTTGGACGCTGAGCGGGAGGCTGCTGAAGGGGCCCCGACCGTTGAACAGCTCCACCGCCAAGAAGAGCAAGGTGTTGAGAGTGGTTTGCCTCCCGCCTTGCTCTACCTTGCTGACGTCGGCTGAGTCCCGCACGAGTCGACGAACCTCGTGGGCTCGCAAGTGGCCGAGTAGCTCGGCCATCGACTGAGGTGCTTCTTCCATCCGAGGCAGCCGCCCCCGCCGTTCCATGTAGTCGACGACTGCTGCGATCCCTGAGGTCGTGTCCTCGGACGTGAGCCACTCTGCGTCAGGAACGATCCGTCTGGCGAGGTAGCTGAGACGGGCTCTCTCGTCCTTGAAGGCATAGACAATTCCTGGTGCGGCGGTGACTGTTCGTACCCCCGTCACTTCCTCGACGTAGGTCCGCAGCTCGCTCGCGCCGAAGAGATGCTGGAACGTCTGCCGGCTGGTGAGCAGCCCGTCGCCGAATGCCTCGCCCCTGACCTTCGACTTCTCCCATGTCAGCCGCGCGGATGTGACGAGGACCGTGTCGGCAAGCTCCCACGCTTCCTTCAGAGTCTTGCGGCGCTCGTGTGGGTCTTCGATGACGTTGAGGACGTAGGTGAGGAGCACGACATCGGCCGGCTCCAGCTTCGTGTCGGCTTGATAGAACGGATCCCATCCAATCGCTCTGCAGTCAAGCTGTCGAAGCGCGCGTACATCGCCACCGCGCCCGCAGCCGTAGTCCAGAACCGTGCAGCCCTGGACTACCTGCTTGTCGATCATTGCTTGTCTGGCCGGCACGGAGAGGCTCGCTCGGCTGATCGCAGTCAACCTTCGGTCGCTACTCCAAGCCCGCCGCGTCATGCTCGCCCCTCCTGTGGCTGGGTAAGAGCGAGAATAGCGGCGGACAGCCCTCAGGCTGGGCGAGAGTTGCAAGTCGCAGCAGCTGAGGTCCAGCGCGGGTTGGCCTACTCCTGCGCCGCCTCCGGACTCTCGCGACGCTTCTTTCTGATCCAGTCGTGCATGGCCTCGATCAGCGCGTCGGATGGGCTGCGCCCTTCGCTCTTTGCGAGAGCCTCAAAGTCCTCGCGGAGCTGTCTCGGCGGGCGAAAGCCCATCACCCTCGTGTGCCCTGTGCGCGGCCGACCGACCATGACGCCCCTTCGGTTTCTGTTTAACAGAATCTAGCAGTCACCTGCGGATCTTGGTGGACAGGTGGCGTAATGCAGGGCATGGTTGCTGATCAGGAAGGCAGCTCGACCTGGGAGTGATGTCTCCACGCGGAGTCCACCGGGCTTCCGATAGGTGCGCTCATGCGATGAGGCGTTCGACCTTGAACCCTCCAGCGCACCCGTTGGCAAGACGTGGTGGAGGAGGCGTCCATGAGTTACCGCCCAAGGTGCGAGGGGGGCGAGTCGGCTAGCTGCCGTGCCTGGCCGATCTGGAGGGTCCGGTGGAAGGAGGACTCCCTTGATCGGAACTGGTTTCACGCGTGCGGGCGACACCTGAACCAGGTCGCCCTGACGCAGGCGTCAGACGTGGGCGTGGAGCTCGATCTTGTCCGTATTCTCGCGATCTGAATGCCTGGTCCCACCGCCGCAGTGATGCCTGGTGGGCGCGTGTGGACCGCGATGTCTGCTCTGATCTGAGAAGTGCGAACTGGCCCGGGGCGGGTGTCCGGGGTCAGTTCGGTTCTTGTCGGATGTCGACAAGAACCGCCCAGAGCCGGTCATCGGATTGCTGTTCGGGGCTGTAGCGTCACTGGAGGCGATCAGGGGAGCGCAAGGGGAGCGCGGACGCCTTTGGACGGTGCAGCATGGGACGCTAGCAGCGGGACCGCCACAGGTGCTCTGATCTGGGGAAACGGGATCTGGCACGATCGCGGGGCACAGCCCGGCATGATCCCTAGCGGGCTCGTAATGCGTAGGTCTCGGGTTCGAATCCCGAAGGCGGCTCTGTAGAAGCCCCAGGACTCACTCGCCGTGACCTGGGGCTTTTGCTATTTCCGGGGTCGGTCGGCGCGTGCATCGGTTGGGGCCCGAAACTCCGTGCGTGAGCGATGCGTGAGCGGAGGGGCCGTCAGCCCTTCTTAGCGGCCTTCTTGGCCTTGCCCTTCCTCTTCCCCTTGGCCTTCGCCTTCTCGGCTTGCCTGGCCTTCTTGGCGGCCTTGCGGGCCTGCTCTTCCTGTTCGGCCTTGCGCTGGAGGGGGACCAGCTTGGCTGTGGCCTCGGCGGCGCTCTTGCCGACGTGGGGGAGCACGCTCTGGTAGATGTCGCGCGTGATCCGGGTGTCGCTGTGCCCGAGCGTGTCCGACACGATCTTGATGTCGATGTCGGCCGCCAGCATGAGCGTGGCAGCGCCGTGGCGTAGGTCATGCAGCCGGATCGGCGGGAGTCCGGATGCAGCGACGAGCCGCTCGAAGAGATCGGTCACCTTGCCCGGGTGCAGCCAGGAGCCGTCCTCCTGCGTGAAGACGAGCCCGGTGTTCACCCAGGCCGACCCCCACTCGGCGCGGTCGGCCTCCTGCTGCTTGCGGTGCCGCTCCAGGACGCCGACGGTGTCGTCGTCGAGTGCGACGACGCGGAAGCCGCTATCCGTCTTCGGCTCGGACGCCTCGACCTCCCAGCCGTCCTGGACGAGCTGCCCTGTCACGGTGAGGGAGTGCCGGTCGAGATTGGTCTCCGACCACGGCTGTCCGCACGCCTCACCTCGCCGCAGGCCGCGGAACGCGATCAGGTGCCACATCGCGTACAGCCGGTCGTCGGCGACGAAGTCGAGGAAGGCGCCTGTCTGTTCCGGCGTCCAGACCATCACCGGGGAGGGCTTCTCGCCGGTCTGCTCCCACTTGGCGACCCGCTCGTCCGTCCACACCAGCGCCTTCGGCTTGCGCACCGGATCGATCTCGACGTGGGCCGCCGGGTTGAACGTGATGATTTGCTGCCCGATCGCGTCGTTCAGGGACGCGCGGAGCGTCGCCTTCACGTGCTGGCGCGTGGCGGGGCCGGTCACCCGACGGAAGGCTGGCATCGCGTCGAGCGCCGCCTTCAGCACCTTCCGGCGAGCACGGTTCTCGGTCCCCTTCCACGGGATCGTCGCCAACTCCTCCACGGCCGCCCGCCGCTGGGCGTTCTGCTCCAGAACCTCGGCGTTGCCGTCGGCGATGGCCGTGAACATCTCGCTCAGGTGGCTGACCCGCAGCCGGTCGAGCCGTCGGTGCCCGATGTGCGGCTTGAGGTGCACGCGGATGTCGGTCTCGTACCGGCTGATGCCCGACTTCCGGATCCGCTTGCCCGCCAGCCACCGGTCCAGCCACTCGGCGACGGTCAGGCTGCCGACGAGGTCCTGGCCGGCCTTGAGCCGCCGCCGGGTCTCCTCCACGTCGGGCAAGGGCAGCTTCTCGCCGCTGACCTCGGCCAGCATCTGGGCGAGCAGCTGGATGCCTTCGGGGTCGTCGGTTTCGGCGAGCCCGAGCAGGGCGCGCACGTGGTCGAGGTCGGCCTGTGCCGCCTTGACGTTGGCGTACCCGCCACGGGCGAACGACCGTCTGCTGCCGTCCTCGCGGGGCGGCAGCTCCTGGCGTATGGAGTACTTGCAGTGGTTCCTGCTATTGCGCTTGGGGCAGGAAGTGCCGAGTTCCTTGCCGGTCTTGGGATCGCGGCAGGAGCAGCGGCGGTAGGTGGAGCCCTTCAAATGTCGTCCTCTTCGTCGGTGTCGGGTGGGTCGATGTCGGCGAGCTCGGGCGGCAGGTAGGGAAGGAGCCCGCCGTGGCCGCTGATGTAGGAGCGGGCTTCACGGAGGGATTCCCTGGCTTGGGAGACTCGTTCGGCGAAGACCGCGTGGGCGCGTTGGGCTTCGGTGCGTCGGACCGGGTCCTTCTCGGTTTCGACTGTGTGCCTTGCGTAGCCTTCACTCGCCATGGCGCTCTCGGCCCGGGACAGAGCTGAGATGTGCTGGCGCTGCTGGTGGAGCATTTCGTGGTCGTCCAGTCCGGCGTCGTCATGGGCCGAGAACCAGAGCAGGGCCTCCCACGGCGGGATTCGCTCCTGGAGAGGCAGACGCTGTACCTCGGGGACGTACCCGACGGGGTAGATCAGGCAGATCGGGCTAGTCCAGAGGGCCTCTGCCAGCACGATGACATCAACCAGGGGGAGGTTGGTCCTCCGGCCGGACTCCATGTTCGCGATCACGTTGCGCGGGATGGGGTGGCCGATGTCTTTGCAGCGGTCGGACAACTGCTGTGCGCTCCAACCGATTTCCTTTCTCCGTCGCTTGACCTCGTTTGCCACGGTGGCCATGACGTGGTCCGCCCATTCGGGAACGTCGTCCTCGTCTCCATCATCGAATTCGCGTTGTGTCATGGAGACACATTAGCTCGGCCAGACTTGTACTCGTAGGCCTGGAGTCGGACGTGAGGACCGCGTTCGCCGACGGCTGTGACGAGAGGAGTGCTGCATGCGGGAGAACCCGACGGGAACCGGGTCGAAGGGGATGAGCCGCGAGGAAGTGCTGTCCCTGCCGGCGGCCATTGACCTGGACACCAGCAACCGTGCGCTGGGTCTCGGGCGGAGCAAGGGCTACGAGCTGGCCAAGCGGGGCGAGTACCCGTGCAAGGTCCTGCGGCTGGGCAAGGCGTACCGCGTGGTGACGGCAGACCTGGTGAACCTGCTGGGCTTGGCCGCTTGAGGGCGCGAGAAGGCAGCAGACCATTCTGCGCGGAGCTGACACAGAAACGCTGGACTGTGCCAGGGGGCGGACGTACTGTTCGTCGTCGCCCGGCTCCCCCAAGGGCTCACGGGAAACAAGTGAGCCCCCGACGCGCCAACGTCGGAGGCCCCGGCAACATCCCCACCCGCAATCACACGGTCAACCCGAGTGGCCAGCACGCACGCGGCCACACGAGAAGGAGCTGCCCCTTGGAACCTACGACATCCACGCCCCCTGCCGCACCTGCCAAGGCGACCTGGCCTGCGGTCGCGATCCCCGGCCAGCCCGGCGCTTACCTGCACGACGCGCAGGACGAGGGCCTCGACACGGCCTTCGAAGTCCCCGCTGAGGCGGACGTGCCCCCGGCCACGCCGCCGACCCCCGCATCGGAAGGGGAGGCGATCCTCGACGAGCTCCGCGCCACGATCCGCCGATATGTAGTGATGCCCAGCGAGGAGGCCCTGACCGCCGCCACGCTGTGGGCGGCGGCCACGCACCTGCAGACGGTGTGGCAGCACGCCCCACGCCTCGCGGTGGTCGGACCCGCGAAGAAGTGTGGGAAATCCCGGCTGCTGGAGGTCCTGATCGAGGCGGTGCACGATCCGCTGATCACGGTCAACGCTTCCGCTGCGGCGATCTTCCGTTCCATCGGTGACAGCAGCCCGCCCACGCTGCTGGTGGACGAGGTCGACACGATCTTCGGGTCGGCGAAGGTCGCGGAGAAGAACGAGGAGATGAGAGGCCTGCTCAACGCGGGCCACCAGCGCAACCGCCCCACCCTGCGCGTCTCGGGCCCGAACCACGAGGTGCAGAAGTTCGCGACCTTCGCCATGGCCGCGCTGGCCGGCATCGGGGACCTGCCCGACACGATCATGGACCGGTCCGTGGTCATCCGCATGCGTCGCCGCGCGGGCTCCGAGAAGGTGACCTCCTGGCGCTACGGCCGCGACGACCTGACGGTCAGGGCACTGCGGGAACGGGTCGCGGCCTGGCTCGCCAGCGTCCGCGACGAGGCCATCGCGCTGGAGCCCAAGCTCCCGGTCGACGACCGCGCCGCCGACACCTGGGAGCCGTTGATCAGCGTCGCCGACCTCGCGGGCGGACGCTGGCCGGTGATCGCCCGCACGGCGTGCAAGACCATGACGGACTACGAGTCCGGACGCGATCAGGAAGGCGGACTGAAGATCCGCATCCTGACCGACATCCGCAAAGCCTTCGCCAACGTCGGTAACCCGCCCGCCCTGCGGACGACCCACCTGCTGGACCTCCTCAACGCCGACCCAGAGGCGCCATGGTCCGAGCACAGCCCCAAGGGGCTCACCCCACGCGGACTGCAGATCCTGCTCGACGACTACGGCATCGGCTCGGGCAACCGCCGCTTCCCCGACGGCAGCCAGGCCAAGGGCTTCACCCCCGCGCAGTTCACCGACGCCTGGACCCGGTACTGCCCGCCGGAGAAGCCCGCCGCAGAGGCCCCGCCCGCCACCGGCGCCTGACCTTCCACGTCTCGTCCCACTCGTCCCCGCGCAGGTCAGCGCGGGGACGAGTGGGGGAGGCGCAACGAGTCGACTCGACATCGCCAGCCTGCTGACCTGGTGAAACCCGCCACCGACGCGTGCAACCGCCCGCAAAGCGGCTCCCAGGACGCGCGAGTCGGCACCCGTACCAACTCGTACCCCACTCGTCTCACCGACCGCCCGGCACGCGGTACCCGACAGATGCAACGAGTCGACTCGACATCAGCCGACCACCCGTACCTGCCCTGACCAGCGACAGGACGAGTGGGACGAGTCCCCACCCTCCACAGCCACCCACAGCTCGGTGGCCACACCTATGCCCTTGGAGTGCACCCGCTTGACCACATCCACCCCCTCGCTCAGAAACACCCCGACCGCCGAGCGGTACGTTCTGGCCGCTGCCGGATGCGTGATCGTCGCGCTGACCGCCGCGGCGTTCTGGCTCTCGTACGCCCACCTGGCCGAGGTCGCCGGACACCACGGCCTGGGCAACGCCCCAGAACGTCAGTGGGCCTGGCCCGCCACCTTGGACGCGTTCATCGTCTCCGGCGAGCTCCTGATGCTCCGTGCCAGCCTGCACCGCGTGACCGACTGGTGGGCGATCGCCCTGACCGCCACCGGCTCCCTCGGCTCCATCGCCCTGAATGTGGCCGGCGTTTACGGCACACGCGGCACCACCCAGGTCCCGCTCCTGGACTACGTGATCGCCGCCATCCCCCCAGCCGCCGCCCTCCTGGCCTTCGGCGCCCTGATGCGGCAGATCCACCAGCATGTCGCCGAACCCGCAACCCCACGTCCCTCGGACGACTGCCTCCACCCTGTGGTGATCGCCGCCCAGCTCCCCTACGACGATGGGCAAGCCTTTCGACGTCAGCCCACACCCGCAGGCGAGGAGCCGGAAGATTCCGGTGACAACGGCGCCGAGGCTGCCGAGGAGTTGGACCTGGATGCCGGTCCCCGCAAAGCCGACCCGCCCGCCGTCCCCTCCCGGAAGGTCGGACGACCGACAACCGGTGACATGGACGACTTCCTCGCGATCGTGGAGAAGCTGGAAGGGAAGCCGACGCTGAAGCAGATGCGAGCGGCAATCGAGGGCGAGGGCCACTCGATCAGCAACGAGCGCCTGGGGAAGGTGAAGAAGGATCTCGTGGGCCTCCGCAAGCAGCAGGCTCTCACCGGAACCGCACCCGGACACTGACCGATATTCACCGCAGGTCAACGCCGGTAAGGCCGGACGGGGACCGTGGCTGCCTGACGGCCAAGGCCCCCGGTGATCACGGCAGAACTCCGTCCCCTCACGACAGGCCCGGTCCCCAGACCGCGATCCGTACTCCACGGTCCCCGGCACCGGGGCAGCCATCCACCGTATTCAGGGGACGTCGGACTTCCGGTCATCTCGTCGCTGACCGCGCGCCGCAACTTGCTGCCATCGCCGCTGGCTCCAACCTGCCGAACTTGCCTGTCCTCGCATCGCCAGCAGCCACCCCCGCATCGGAGAACCACCCTGTGACGCTCGACCCGAACGACCCCGACTCCATGCCCTCGCCGGGCTCGGAGTCGCCTAGTCTGACCAACCGTTGGCGACGCGCATTCGGGATGGCGGCCCCTGGCGGAGCCAGTAGTACCCCGAGTCCGACTCAAGGCCGGCCTTCGGGGATCTCCGCCCCGGGGGTGGCGGAGACGGCCCAGCGCCAGGGGGCGCCGGACCGTGAGATCGGGACCGAGGGCGGCCCCGACCAGGACATGCTCCACACTGTCCAGCGCGAGATCCTCCACGCCGAACGCAGCGCCGAGCCCTCCGCCGGCGAGCCGGCGGTGAAGAGCGTCCAGCCCACGATCCGCCGCTTCACCGGCAACAAGCGCGGTCATCGCGTAGGCCCGCTGCGCTTCACCGACGACGAACGCCCCCGCCTTCAGGAGGCCGCAGCCGAGCACGGTTACAAGGGCGAATCCGGCTTCGCCGCCGACATCGTCCTCGCCTTCATCAACGGGCGGTTCACCGCCAACCTGCCCTTGTCCGAGGACCGCCGCCGCACGCACGTCTTCCGTGCCCAGGTCCTGCGCCAGTGCAACCGCATCGGCGTCAACATCAACCAGATCGCCCGCGCCCTGAACAGCGACCTCACCCCGCCAGACATACGCCAGCGCCTCGACGAACTCCACGACCTACTCACCCTGATCGCTGAGACCCTGCGCGAACCCGCCAACCCGCAGGAGGTGCGACGGCCGTGATAGCTGCCATCAAGCCCTCCGGCGCCAACACCCGCGGACTGCTCGCCTACCTCTACGGCCCCGGCCGACACGACGAGCACACCGACCCGCACATCGTGGCCGGCTTCGCCATGCTCGCCATGCCCGACCCCGGCCGCGACAAGAACGCCACCCTCACCCAGCTCGCCCGCTACCTCGACGAACCCGTAAGCCTCCGCAACAGCGAGTTCGGCAAGAAGATCACCGACCACGTCTGGCACTGCCCCGTCCGCGCAGCCCCCGAGGACCGCCACCTCTCCGACGCCGAGTGGGGCGAGATCGCCCAGCGCATCGTCGCCGCGGCCGGCATCGCCCCAGAGGGCGACGACCTGGCCTGCCGCTGGATCGCCGTACGCCACGCCGACGACCACATCCACATCCTCGCCACCACAGTCCGCGAGGACGGCCGCCGCCCCAAGTTCCACGACAGCGGCATCCGCGCCGGCGACGCATGCCGCCAGATCGAGAAGGACTACGGGCTGCGCCGCCTGAAGAAGGGCGACCGCACCGGCACCCGCGCCCCCACCCAGGCCGAGATGCACAAGGCCCAGCGCCTCGGCTGGGAACAGACAAGCCGCGAATGGCTCCAGGACCGCATCCGCGCCGCCATCCCCCACGCCCGCACGGCCGAGGAACTCCTCGCCTACCTCGAAGCCGACGGCATCGCGGTGAAGGCTCGGCGCGGCCCATCCGGAGACCTCCTCGGCTACGCCGCAGGCCGCCCCGGCGACCTCAACAAGGACGGCGAACAGATCTTCCACCCCGGCGGGAAGATCGCCCCCGACCTCACCCTCCCCAAACTCCGCGACCGCCTCGAAGCCAGCCAGCCGGAAGAACACCCCACCGCCCGCCGCAACCAGCCCACCACCCCCTGGCACCAGGCCACCGAAGCCCTCGACACCTTCCGCACCGACCTCGCCGACGACACCCACGCCCAAGCACACATCACCGCCCTCGGTGAACTCCTCGAAGCCACCGCCCAGAACGCCCCGACCCAGCTCCGCGCCGAACTCCACTCCGCATCAAAGGTGTTCGCGCGCGCCCAGCGCTCGCAGATTCGGGCGGAAGACCGCGCCGCCCACGCCATCCGGAACGCGGCCCGCGACGTCGTCCATACCGCCACCCGCCCCGACGGCAGCGCCTTCGCCGCCCTCATCGCAGCCCTCCTGTGGGCCGGGATCATCGCCGGCCGCTGGCACGAGGCCAAGGGCCACGCCCACCAGGCCGACGCCGCCCGCCAAGCCCTCCACCACCTACAGGCAGCCGCCGAGCAAGCCCTCAAACCCACGCTCGTCGTACTCGAACAGCGCCAGCCGAGGGAGGAAACCCGCCGCACCCTCGCCCACGACGTACGCGCCGCCGTCCCCGACCAGGCCGACCGGATCCTCACCGACCCCAGCTGGCCCGCCCTCGCCGCCCTCCTCGCCGACGCGGAGGCCCGAGGCCACCAACCCCACCAACTCCTCAAGGAGGCCGCAGCCCAGCGCGAACTCGGCACAGCCCGCCAACCCGCCCGCGTCCTGATCACCCGCCTCCAGCACACCAGCCGCAACCCCACCCCCAACCCCCACGCTGAAGCCGCCCGACGCCGTACTACTGCCAACGGCATGGCACTCCCTGGTCAGCAGACCCGGAACACGCCGCCAGCGGCACCCGTGCCATCTGCGAGTCAGTCCGGTCGGCCTCGTCGCTAGCAAGGGTGAAAACAAGAGAGTGGGGGGAGTGAGTTGATCTCACTCCCCCCGCTTCTCCATCCAGGTCAGCCCTGAGTGGCGCGGGCCCTCATCCAACGCTCGGCAACGGATGCGTTCATCGTGTAGAAGAACTCCGACTTGAGCCCTGGCTCGCTCGTCAGCGCCTCCACCCATGTCATCGGCCAGTTGCGGCGCTTGTAGTGCTTGCGTACGGCGCGAGTGAATGCCGAGAGGTTGCCCTGCAGGCTCTTCTTCTCCATGCCCAGGTGTTTGGCGATCGAGGTGTAGCTCACCCGTGCGTCGGGCTGCTCTGCCAGGAAGTCGAGGACGCGGACGACCGTCTGCACCGAGCCCAGCGGTTCGATGGCCAGCCTGCGGAAGTCTTCTACGGTCCACTCCACGACCGGGAGCGTGTCGCTATCCGCCGAGCTCGTTGCCGCATCAACCGACGGAACCGTGGAGACAGGTGGAGTAACGGCCGTTGCTCCGGACAGTTCCGCAAGGTAGGCGTAAACCTGCGTGACGTACTGGCTCGGCACGGGTACCGAGACGAATTGCTGCTGGGCTTCCTGCGCCATGGTTCCTCCCCGGGTCTGTCCGCCAGTCCTGTCGTCTGGGGGACAGCACTGACTGTGGCACACCAACAACCGGTACGTCTGCCGGTTAATGCCATCTACTGCCATGTAATCCAGGGTGGGGGCCGTGCTGCCGTTGCATCAGACCTATGCCTCTTGCCCTCGGTGGAGCTGACTACTTGCTAACGTCGGTCAGTCTCCAAGGAGGTCCAGTGTCGTCTTCCGCACCAGCTACCGCCGCTTTCGACTTGCGAGTTGAGCCGACTGACATCGTCCTCGACGAAGTCGAACGGATGCTTGGAACTCAGCTGGACCCAGCCACGCTGGTCCGCAAGCGCCGGTCTCTCGGCGCTAGGACGGATCGTGACACCTGGGTGCGTGTTGAGCGGCGCCGCTTCGAGAAGATCGGGAACCAGGGCTGGAACGGCACTGAGTGTGCAGCGCTGCTGGATGGCGTCGCGATGCCGCAGTGGCGGCGGGGTGCGGCGTGGCGGCAGCGGGACGAGCCGGTGATGTGGCGTGCTGACGAGACCGAGCTGTTGCCCGATGCTCCAGTGGGCAATAGCGTGCTGGTGGCCGATCCGCTCTTGCCGGAAGCGTGGTGGGAAGCGCTGAACCGCTCCCTGGATGCCCTCTCAGTACAGAGCACCAGCCGGGTGGCGACTCCTGACACGGTGACGATCACGCAGGGCGGGGTGGGGGAGGCGGTACACCGCTTCCTCCCGGATGGCGTCGACACCGAGGTACGGCAGTGGCAGCCGGCGCATGCCGATCTGAACTGGGCGAACATGACCGGGCCGGAGTTCTCCCTGTTCGACTGGGAGGACTGGGGCGTGGCCCCGCGGGGGCTGGATGCCGCGTCGTTGTGGGGCAATTCGCTTGCCGTCCCGGATCTCGCCGAGCGCGTACGCCACGAGCGGCGTCACGATCTGGAGAGCCGGGACGGCAAGCTGATGACCTTGTTCGTCTGCGCGAAGATCCTTGCCCCGGACGCACATCCCGAGGACCCGCGCCTCGAACCTGCCCGCCGGATGGCGGAGCAGGTCGCGGCGGACCTTCAGTCCGCCTGACGGCCGGCCCGCTCCCGAAGCATCTGCCGGTACGTCCGCAGCCTGTCGGAATCCGGTTCGTACCGGAGAGCGTCGATCAACTCCTGGAGATGGGTGGGGTTGTCTGTGCCGACAGCGATCCTTCCCACCTCCGGAAGCAGGAAGGCGGCTCGAAACGCAGCCTGGAGGGCAGAGGGGGCGTCGTCCGCGTCTTCGATGAAGACGCGAGGGTCCAGCCGACCCCACACGGGGTCGGCCGCGTCGCCCCCGAAGGGACTCATCCCCCAGACCTGGTCCGGCGCGAGGTCCCACTGGGCCACGAGGGCCTCGGACGCTTCGAGGACGCTGATTCCCCCTAGTAGACCCGCGCGGACCATAAGTACGGCGGGCCTGGGCAGGGTGGCGTCGGCGAGGCCTGTGAGGGGGCGGGGATCCCAGGTGGAGATGCCCCAGGCACCGCACAGGCCCTCCTCCACGGCTGTTGCCAGGGTGGCGCATGCTCGGCCGAGGGTGTCTCTTGCCTCGGCCGCGGGGGAGGGGAGGGAGCGTTCCGGGTTGTGTAGGAACACCAGGTCGGGCACTCGGCCCAGGTCCCGGTTGGTCTGTTCCATTGCCACGCGCAGACGAGCAGGGTGGAGGGAGTGCTCGGCCTGACCGGCGGCGGGGAAGAAGCCAACCTTCGTGGAGAGCGTGAAGTGAGGTAGGAGATCGCCGGCGACGTCAGCCAGTGTGGCGTGGGCGGTGAACCCTCGGTAGTTGAAGCTGGTGTCGATCGTGGTGATGCCCAGGTCCAGCGCGCTGGTCAGAGCGCGGCGTTTGTAACGAGACCGGTGTAACCCGAGGACAATTCGGGGGTCAGGCTCGCGCACAGTTCCTCCTCCACCAGGATCTTCGCCAGTGCCTCCACCTCGGCGCCCACCACGCGGGTGGCCTCGTCCAGCCGTACGGGGCGTCCGCTCAGCAGCACGCGGAGGCCGGGAAGCGCCTTGGCCGCGAAGGTGAGCTTCTTGCCCGTCGCCTCCACGGCGACCGTCTCCCCGTCCTCCGTGATCGCCGGTGGGAAGTCGGTGACGCACACCGCGGCCTCAAGAGGGCCGAAGATGTCCAGGAAGGGGACGTGGCGGCCGGGAGGGGCTTCCTGCTCGCGGCTGCGGAGGAACTCCGCTGGATCGCGGGCGTCGATGAGGCGGGAGGCCGCAGTGGCCAGCCGGCGCTGCTGGTCCTGCTGCTGGTCGGGGCTGGCCCAGCGGTTGAGGTCGTGGCGGAAGATCTCCTCCTGGCGGGACCAGTCGGCCAGCCAGGTCAGCCAGCTCACGGCGGTGCGCTTGGCGAAGCCGAAGGTCACATGGGTGCTGTGCCCGTCACCGTGGCCGACGCGGGTGGCCGCGTGCCAGTAGCCGCGCGGGATGTGCATGACGTCGCCGGCCTTCATGGTGCCGGTCCACACGATCTCCTCGCTGGGCGTGTTGTTCCGTTCAGCGTCCCGGTACATCGGCACCGGCCGTGAGGCACCGCGCACCTCCCACTGCTTCTCGCCGGCGAGCTGGACGATGACGACGTCGTGGTCGTCCCAGTGCAGGTCGAAGCCGGAGGCGTCGTTGGTGGTCAGGTAGACGTTGGCCTGGACGTGCTCGCGCGACCACCACTGCAACGCCCGGCACGCCACCTCCATGGTGGGGTCGAAGACGTTCGACTGGTCGAGGACCAGCGTCGCTCCGTCCCGCAGGTGGTTGCCGACGCGGCGCATGTCCGCCATCGGTATGGCCTGCCCGCGGGGTGTGACCTGCCGGTTCAGGTAGGCGTCGGGGTGCATCTCCTCGCCTCCCTTGAAGAACCGGAACTGCGGGTTGGACACGCTCCGGCGCATGACTATGTCGAGCAGCCGCTGCGGCGTGAGGAGCCTGGAGACGACCTCGGGGTCGCTGATGCTGCCTCGGGCGAACTCCGTACCGAGCGGGGCCGGGCCATCCCACCCCAGCGCCTCTTCGATTGCGTGAACCAGACGGTGTTCCATGAGCCGTTCCCTTTCCTTGCCTCGGATGGGACGTGAAAGGCGGAGGGGCCGCGCACCGCGGCCCCTCCGCCATGGAGCCGGCGGCGCTTACGCCGCGTGATTCAGCCCGTCACCGGTGGGCCAGGGGCCGTCGCCCGACGAGCCCTGTCCGGGATCGGAGGCGTTGCTGTCGTGCCGGTCGTGGACGCTCGCGAGGGCTTCCACGGCTACCAGGAGGCCCTCCTCGACGGAGGGCTTGGTGTCCTTCACTTGGTGCTCCTTCCTCTACCGATCTCCCGCCGGGTCCGGCGGGAAGCTTTGGTGTGCGGAGGTGCTCGGTGCTGCGAGGGGCCGCCCCCGTGGCCGTGGGGTTTCACCACGGGGGCGGGGCTCAGGGGCGGCGCAGGCGCTGTCCCGGCGCGCGGTGCCGTCCACTGCTGGGCTCGGAGGACGTCTCCATGCCGGGATGTGGACCGGGTTGCGCCGGGCGGGTCGGCTCGTCGCCGAGGAGGATCGCCTGCCAGACCCGCTCCTGTAGCTCCTGGATGCAGGGCCCACAGGCGTACATCGGGGCCTGCGCGCCAGCCACGCTGACGGGACCGATCCACAGGACGCGGGTCCACTGTTGGCCGCAGTAGAGCCAGCAGCGGCCGTCCTCCCACCGGTTGCCGTCGTCGGTGGCTGCCGGGGCGGGCAGCCCGCCGCGTGCGAAGTCGGCGATGCCGGGGATCACTCGGGGAGGCATGGCGAGTTCCAGAAGCACTGCGCGGCCTTCACGGTTCAGTCGGCCTGAATGGCCACGGGGGTGGGGTCGGCCTTCTCGGCGTCTGAGAAGAGGAGGGTGGGCTCGGCGAGGATGTCGCGGCCGGCCTCGCTCTTGTAGATCTCGTCCACGCTGCCGAACCGGGCGTCGGTGTAGTTGAGTTCGAGCAGCGCGGCGGCCTGGCGGACGGACGCCTCGTCGGGGCCCTCGATCTCGATGAAGGTGGGGAGGTCGGGCCAGGTGTCGAAGTCGAAGGCGACCTCTCCCAGGCGCCACTCCTCGCGGTAGTTCTCCTGGTACCGGACCTCGCGCAGGCCGAGCCGACGGAGGATGTCCGCCATGGCGTGCAGGTCGGCGATCTCGGTCTCGATCTCGGTGGTGCCGTCGATCGTCGTGGAGTCGGTGACCTGCTTGAGTGTGAGCGTGGAGCGGGTGCCCTCGTCCCGCAGGCGGAGCCAGGCACCGCCGTCCAGGTTGTCGTTCTCGAAGATCTTGCGGGTGAGGAGGGTCCGGGGGAACGCCTGGACGGCGCCCAGCCTGGTCAGCCTGTCCTGGAGGTCGGCGACGTCGACGGCCAGGAACTTCGCCTCGTACTCGTGCTTCATCAGTCCTTCTTCCCGTAGCGGTGCAGGGTGGGCGTACGGGCCGCCAGGAGCAGGCCCATGCGGTGGGTGTGGTCCTGGAGCTGCCCGACGTGGGCCCGCTCGGTGAACTCGGTCGTCCGCAGCGTGAGCAGGACGTCCCAGTCGCCGATGAAGTGGCGACGGAGCTTCTCGGGGGACGTGTAGTGCTCGACCAGGAAGTGGCGCTGCTCGACAGGCATCATGAACTCCGCGCCGAACAGGCCGCCGGGACGCACGAGGCGCTGCATGCGGTCGACGAACTCGGCGAGCGGGCGGTGGTGGTTGGCACTGTAGTGCCACGAGCAGCTGGTCCAGACGGCGTCGCAGGGCGAGTCCAGCGGGTCGCCGGTGAGGAAGTCCTCCTCCACCACCTGCACGCGGTCGTACAGCTCCTCCAGCTTGAGCCTGTCGATCAGCCCCAGCGCGTGGGCGTGCTCGTCACCCGGAAGGTGGACCTCGCCACCGTGCAGGGCGAGCGGGTCACGTTCTATGGCGACGACGCGGTAGCCGGCGGCGGCGAGCGGCAGGATGAACTTGCCGTCACTGGCTCCGACGACGGCGACCGTGGCGTCAGGGGCGGTGTGCTCCCTCAGCGCGGCGAGGAACTGGGGGAAGAAGGTGAGGGTGTGCTCCCACAGGCTCTGAGTCTGCACGGGCGTGCGCTCCTTGGGTGTCGGTGGCGAGGATCGCCTGGATGACCTCGTCGGGGCCGCGGCCTGTGGTGTCCACGCGGTGCATCGGGAACGGGGCGTAGGCGTCGGTGACGCGGCCCGAGGCGCTCTCGACCAGGGCGTCCCAGCGGGAGTCCGGCTTGTCCCGGCCGGTGAGCCGGGCCTGGCGCTCGTCCTCTTCGCACTCCAGGTAGTACGTG
Organism: Streptomyces sp. NPDC060232; assembly: GCF_042726555.1. Taxonomy (NCBI): domain Bacteria; kingdom Bacillati; phylum Actinomycetota; class Actinomycetes; order Kitasatosporales; family Streptomycetaceae; genus Streptomyces; species Streptomyces sp. NPDC060232. The sequence goes on from NZ_JBHXAG010000004.1 coordinate 230,394, forward strand.
ACTGGCTGCGGCAGATCGGGCGGCAGCGTGATGCCGAGGCGGGCGCCGAGCGCATGGTGGTTGGCCAGGCAGCGGGCGAAGTAGCTCTCCACAACGACCGGGGTGCCGGCGGACAGGTACCGCCGGATCTCGTCGGCCGCGGTGAACAGGGCGGAGAGGTAGAAACTCATCCGGGCCTCCACGTTCTCCCGTCTGTCCACCTCCCTCCGCAGCGGTTGGTAGAAGGCCGGCACGGTCGGGACCAGGACGGCTTCCCGGGCTGCGGCCAGCATGGGGGCGATGGTCGACTTGCCGGTGCCGCGCAGCCCTTCGATGCTCTCGAAGCGCGGGTGGTCAGACACGGGCGTACACCACGTCGGGCACCGCGAGGGTGAGCTCGTCGGTGGCGGTGGGGCGGTGGACGATGTGGTCGGCGAGCTTGTCGTACCAGAAGGCGTGGGAGTCCTTGCCGACGGCCTTGCAGGACATGGTCAGCGCGCCGCGCGGATCGGCTTCGATCCGTTCGATCTCCACCGGCCCGCCCACGGGGGCACAGATCTCGGGGGCGCCGTCTTCGGACAGGTCCTCGTCGACGATCACCTCGATGTCCAGCCGGGTCTCCTGGAGCTGCTCGCGCAGCCGGGCGTATGCGGCGGAGTCGGTGATCAGCAGTTCCGGGTGGTTGGCGGCGTGGCCGACCGGCCGTAGGCAGTGGAGCTTGAGCTGGCGCGCGCCGAGACCCTGGAGGGTGCGGGCCAGGGGCAGCACCTCGTCGATGTTGCTGGAGGTGACCGTCATGGTCGCCCCGGTGCGGACGCCGAGCTCCCGGGCGAGGTCGAGAGCGCGCAGCGCGCTCTCGTAGCTGCCGGCCTTGCGGATGTGGTCGTTGGTCGAGCCGATGCCCTCCAGCGAGATCCGCAGCAGGTCCACGTACGGGGCGATCTCGGTGAGCCGGCGCTCGATCCGGTAGCCGTTCGTGCAGATCTCGACCTGGAGGCCCAGCTCCTGCTTGGCGTGCCGGACGACGCGGGCGAGCTCCTTGTAGACGAACGGCTCGCCGCCGAGCAGGGTGACGGCCTCGGTGCCGTACTCCTCGCGCATGAGGGTGAGGAGGTTCGCGGCCTGCTCGGCGGTGAAGGTGTCGGCGTGCTGGAGCCGCGTGCCGTGGAAGCAGTGCAGGCACTCGAAGTTGCAGCGGTACAGCAGCTGCAGGTACAGCATCCGGATCCTGCGGATCCCGGTGACTTCCCCGATCACGTGTGGGCCCCCTTCGGCCAGTCGCCTCGTTGGAGACCTGATCGTGGCCGAGGGGGCTGGGACCGCATCACCGCGTATACGGACGCTCCCGAGGACGTCCCGGGACGTTTTCAGTGCCCCGCGAAGCCCTCCAGGAGCGCGATGACCCGTTCCGTGTCCGACAGGTCTGGCAGTACAACGAACGCACCGGCAGCAGCCAGCTCGTCGGCGCTGTGGATACCGGAGGCGACGGCGATGATCTCCGAGCCGGTGGCGAGGGCGGCCTCGACGTCCCGGGGGGTATCCCCGATCAGCACGACCGGGACGTCTTCACCTACGCCCCGTAGGCGCTGGGCCCGCTCCCGCGCGACCGCGACGAGGTCGGGCCGCTGCTCGGCATCGGCCCCGTAGGCCCCAACAGGCAGATCCAGCAGCGGATCGAGATCGAAGGCGGACAGCTTCACCCGGGCATTGGCCGCGATGTTCCCGGTCAGCACCGACGACACCCAGCCGGGATGCGCCGCTGCCACCAGAAGTACGTCGCGCACTCCTGGCAGCGCCATCCCCCGACGGCGCAGATCCTCCCGGCGCCTCTGGCCAGCCTCGGTGAGAGCTGTCTCGACCAGGTGCCACTCAGGCTCGTCCAGCCCGTGCTCCTGGAACATCCCGCGCATGATGAGCCGATCCGTCCTGCCCTCCGTCCGGGCCGACCCCACAGGGGCGTGACCGACGAGGGCTGAGAAGGCGGCGGCATAGATCTCCTTGCTGACGCCTGCGTTCTCGATGAGGGTGTGGTCGATGTCCCATAGGACGATGAGCTGCATGGCGTCAGCGTAAGGACAGTCGTCTTTCCCCATGCCGCAGGAACGTCCCGAAACGTCCTTGCCCGATCACTCCCGGCTCCGCTTGCATGACACCTGTGAACGAGCGACTGCACTCCGTACTCGCCCAGCGTGGCGTCTCCCCCGAGTCGCTCGCCGAGCTCTGCGAGGTGGACCCCAAGACCGTTGGCCGCTGGCTCGGCGGTCGCGTGCCGCACCCACGTCACCGGTTCCGGGCCGCCCAACACCTGCGGGTGGAGGAGTCCTTCCTGTGGCCCGCCCCACAGCCACGGGCGACCAAGCCCACCGCCGCGTTAGGCAGCGAGCTGATCGGCACCTACGAGAACCGCGCCAGCGTCCCCCGGGACATGTGGTTGACCCTCCTCCAGGAGGCACGGGAGCAGATCGGAGTGCTGGTGTTCTCCGGCACGTTCTTTGCCCAGTCCAACCCCCAGGTCGCCGAGATGCTCGCCGAGCGGGCCGCCGACGGCGTCCGCGTACGCCTGTGCTTCGGATACCCGGGCGGACAGGCCGTCGCCATCCGAGGACGCGAGGAAGGCATCGGCGACACCCTCGCCGCCAAGATCCGCGCCTCCCTCACCTACTACCGCCCACTGCTGCCCGAGACCGGCTGCGAAGTGCGGCTCCACGACACCACGCTCTACACGTCCTTGTTCCGCTACGACGACCACCTGCTGGTCAACCCACATGTGTGGGGCCGACCCGCCAGCGCCAACCCCCTCCTGCACCTCAAGAGGGCTGACGGCGCAGGGTGGTTCGACAACTACGCTCAAAGCTTCGAAGCCGTCTGGGCCACCTCACGGCCCTGGACTCCCGACCAGGAGGGGACCGCCGCACATGGGCAGGACTGAGTACTACAACGACCCCGCCGCACCGAAGGCGAACACCCTCATCCCCGCGAGCAACCTGCTCGTCGTCGACGAGAGCGGCGCCATCCTGCTCCAGCGCCGCCGCGACACCGGACAGTGGGCCCTGCCCGGCGGAGCCCAGGACATCGGCGAAACCGCGGCCCAGTGCGCGGTACGCGAATGCCTGGAGGAGACCGGCATCGTCGCCGAGATCACCGGCTTCCTAGGCGTCTACACCAACCCGAAGCACATCGTCGCGTACGCCGACGGCGAGATCCGCCAGCAGTATGAGAACACCTACATCGGCCGCCCCATCGGCGGCGCGCCCACGATCAACGACGAGGCCGACGACGTCCGCTTCATCCAGCCCGCCGACCTCGACCAGTACGACATCCACGCCAGCATGCGCCAGCAGATCGGCGACTACCTCGCCGGCACGTACCCCTACCTCGGCTGAGCCACCAGCGCCGCCTCCACCCGTGCCACCGCCGCGAAGATCTCCGGTGACGCCCGACGGACGAAACGCCCAATGAGGCTGTCCGCCCCGTAGCGGCCTTCAATCTCCGCCACCCGCTGCTTGGCCGTGGTCGGTTGGCCGTCGGGCGTCGTCGTCATGTCGCAGTACACGAGCGCGTCCACCAGCAGCGGCTCGTCCAGCAACGGGAATTCGCGCTCCAGCGCCTCCCTCAGCCCGCGCTCCTCGCTCTCCAGCAGCGCAAATGAATGGTTCGCCACCAACCGCACCAGCCGCTCGTCCGCACCGTGCTCGTCACGCAGGAACCGGGCCCCGTCGAGGGGATGGAAACCCGTCTCCGCCAGCCGGGGCGCGTAGCCAACGTCGTGCAGCACCGCGGCCGCAGCCAAGAGTTCAGCATCCCCTCCCAGTACATGGCCCAGCCCGGTCGCACGAGCCGCCACCCCTTGCGAATGCGCCCACCGCTGGGGAAGCACGCCGCTGAGCTCCTTCTCGGCTACCTGCCTTGCCCAGGCCAGCATCGTTTCGTCCATGGCCCGTCGATGCCCAGCAAGGGTCAAGGTCAGTCCCATGTCGGCATTCCGGCACGCCTGCAGCAAGTCACCACGGAGGATGAGGGCGGAGGGAAGCCCAACCGAGGAGTGCCGTGAACCTGCTACCGACCACCACCAGCTCGGACATCCAGGAACAGCGGCCCTCGCTGGCTGTTCTCCCCATAGGCTCCTTCGAACAACACGGCCGCTACCTCCCACTGATCACCGACACGGCTATCGCCTGCATCATCAGCCAGGAGATAGCCAGCACTTACCCGGTGCACTTGCTGCCGCCCATCACCATGTCGTGCAGCCACGAACACGCCGGCTTCCCCGGCACCGTCAGCATCAGTGCCAAGACGCTCTACGCCGTGATCGACGACATCCGCGCTTCCCTCGCGCGCTCCGGCATCTACAAGCTGGTGATCGTCAACGGCCACGGTGGAAACTACGTCCTGTCCAACGTCGTACAGGAGGCGAACGTCGACGGGCCCGCGGTCTCCTTGTTTCCCCTCAGCTCCGACTGGGACCGAGCCCGCGACGAAGCCGGCCTCGTTTCCGACCGCCACGCCGACATGCACGCCGGCGAGATCGAGACCTCGATCCTTCTGGACGCCGCCCCCGAGCTGGTCCGAAACGGGTTCGCCGATGCCGACCACGACGGCGGCAGCCGTCCATTTCTGCTGGTCCAGGGCGTGAGCGCGTACACCGAATCTGGGGTGATCGGTTTCCCTTCTCTCGCCACACCGGAGAAGGGCAAGGCCGTAATGGACAGCTTGCGGATCAGTTTTGCGCGGCACCTGGATGCCCTGGGCGAAGCCAGCAGAGTGAGCGTTCCCTCAGTTCGCCCGTCGTAGGAAAAGACAACTGGTGCAACCGACCTGCCCGTGGAGCGGGGCGTACGGCGCAGCCTCGAAGTCGCCAGGACGCTGAGCTCCTGGAACGGCACCGACGAAGGCCTGGCGGTCCAGCTGGAACCGGAACAGGCCGCCCCGAGCAGGTGCACCACCACTACCTGAGCCCGGAACCGGTCATCGGCTGGATACGCGGCACCAGGGGCCGGCCTGCCCATCCCGTGGCAGACCTGGCCCGCAGACTGGGCATAGTCGCGGGCGGCTAGGGTCCGATCCGTGAGCGATAACGAGCACGAAGCGAAGATGGCCCGCCCCCGCATGGCGGCTGGCGCTCTCTTCTTCGACGAAGCCGATCGAGTCCTCCTCGTCGAGCCGTCCTACAAGGACTACCGCGACATCCCCGGGGGCTACGTCGAGGAGGGGGAGTCGCCCCGGCAAGCCTGTGTGCGTGAGGTCCAGGAGGAACTCGGCATCGCACCGCACGTCGGCCGCCTCCTCGTCGTCGACTGGGCGCCGAACCCCGGTGAGGGAGACAAGGTCCTCTACCTCTTCGACGGCGGCCGCCTGAGCGCCGACGACCGCCGGCAGATCGCCCTGCAAGCGGACGAGCTCCGCGGCTACGACTTTCACCGTCCCGAGCAGGTACCAGGGCTCACCATCCCCCGTCTCGCCCGCCGAATCGCGGCAGGCATCGAGGCCCGAACGAACGGCCTGACCGCCTACCTGGAACACGGCCAGTCGCCGGAAACAGGGAGCTGACCACGCGCTTGCATCGATGGGCACCTCAAGGCGGTCGGGGAAGCCGTTAGAGGATGAGTGATCTCCTGGTCCACCCGTCCGTGGACAAAGACGACCGGGAAAACCAACCCTTGTACTGTCGTAACCGTGGCCACTCTTTTCTCGCTCCCCGACGACGTGCATGACCTCCCGGATGTGCCCACGGAGGCGGTGGAGCACGGCGAGGTCTTCACGCGGCGGTGGGTGGTTGATCTCATTCTCGACCTCCTTGGCTACACGGCCGACAAGGATCTTTGCGACCTGAAGATCGTTGAGCCGGCCTGTGGCGGTGGCGCCTTCCTTGGTGCAATCGCTTCGCGGATCAGTGCCTCATGCCGTGCGCACAAGCGCCCGATCACGGACGCGCTCGATGCCGTGCACGCCTTTGACCTCCTGGACCGCAACGTGCGTGACAGCCGTGCGCTGGTCGTGAATGAGCTACTCGATGCAGGAGAGCTCCCGGAGGAGGCCCGGAAGGTAGCTGAAGCCTGGATCGGACAAGGCGACTACCTGCTGCAGCCGGACACGGACCTTCGCGCCGACTACGTCGTTGGCAATCCTCCGTACATCCGTCTCGAAGATGTACCGGACGGCCGCATGGCGGCCTATCGCAGCGCTTGCTCCACCATGGGCGGCCGCGCCGACATCTACGTCGGCTTTTACGAAGTCGCGCTCCGGAGCCTCAACCCCGGTGGACGCCTGGGCTTCATCTGTGCTGACCGTTGGATGCGAAACCAGTACGGCCGTAAGCTCCGGCAGTTGGTGACCAAGCAGTTCAGCATGGACCTGGCCCTCGTGATGCATGACGTCGACGCGTTCGATGATCAGGTTTCGGCCTATCCCGCGATCACCATCATCTCGAACAGTGCCCAGGGCGGAGCAGTCGCCGCGGACACCACACGATCCTTTGGGGCCAAGCAAGCCCAGGAGTTCGCCGCCTGGTATTCGTCCGCTGAGCCGGAGTCGATCGCTGGGGACTCGTTCCAAGCTGCCCGTATGCCCCATTGGTTCCCGGATGAGGACTCGTGGCCAGCAGCCTCCCCCGCGAGGCTGGCAATCCTCGAAGACCTCACCGAGCGCTTCCGGCTCCTGGAAGACGCGGAGACTGGCACCAAGGTAGGCATCGGCATCGCCACTGGTGCCGACAAGGTCTTCCTCACCAAGGACGCGGACCTGGTCGAGGATGATCGGCTGCTCCCCATGGCCATGGTCCGCGACACCACCAGTGGCAGGCTGAGCTGGGACGGCATGCGCTTGGTCAACCCCTGGACAGCCAGTGGTGACCTGGTCGACCTCGACGCGTACCCCCGCCTCGCCGCGTACTTCGAGGAACACAGTGAAGCCCTGCGCAAGCGGTACGTCGCGGTCAAGCAGCCCGAGCGCTGGTACAAGACCATCGACAAGGTCGATCACCGCCTCACGCGCAGGCAGAAGCTGCTGTTTCCGGACATGAAGCTGAGGATCCATCCGGTCCTCGATGAAGGCGGCCTGTACCCTCACCACAACCTGTACTTCATCGTCTCGGATGTCTGGGACATGCGCGTACTCGGTGGCCTGTTGTTGTCCAAGGTCGCGGAGGCATTCGTGGAGGCGTACGCGGTCAAGATGCGAGGGGGGACCCTTCGCTTCCAGGCGCAGTACCTCCGCAAGATCCGCGTGCCCAACCCGGAAGCGATCGACGAGAGCGATCGGGTTGCTCTGGCAGAAGCCTTCGACAAGCGCGACGTGCAGGCAGCCACCGAGGCTGCGCTGCGCGTCTACGGGCTTGCTGAGCTGCCTGACTAGGAGGAACGGATCTTGACGGTCACCCGCCAAGACTTCGAGGACGCCGTCGCGGCGTACTGGGGCGCCAAGCAGACACAGATCGATCAGTCTGCGATCAAGGCCGCAGTCGGGGCCGGTACGGCAGGCTCCGTGCGGGGCGGCAAGCACTTCGATCCCATCGCCGCGCTCCTGGCGAAGTTTTTCCTCGACGCCGGCTACCCGCCCGAGAGCATCAGGATCACGAAGCCGCAGGGCTTGGAGCTGCCCGGCTACTACAGGCCGCAGAAGCAGTGGGACGTAGTCGTGGCCTACGAGAATACCCTTGTTGCGGCCTTCGAGTTGAAGGCGCTCGGCGGACCGTCGTTCAGCAACAACTACAACAACCGAGTCGAAGAAGCGCTCGGAAGCGCCGTCGATCTACGTAGAGCGGCACTCGCCAATCTGTACCCGGGCGAGAAGCCTTGGCTCGGCTACTTCTTCATCATGCAGGACGAGGAAGGTTCACGTCGGCCGGTACGGACAGCCAAGGGCGCCCTGCCAGTTGAAGAGATCTGGCATGGCACCTCCTATCAGGACCGCTTCGGCATCTTCTGTGAACGCCTCATGGCCGAGCAGCTCTATGACTCGGTGTGCTACGTGACGTCGTCGGCCACTGACCCCAAGCCGACCGAGCCTGTCTCCAGCCTCGACTGGCGACACTTCTCGGCGGCCATAAACGCGCGTCTGACCTACCTGGAGGAGCTCGGCCTTCCGAAGCCGGAGGGGCCGCAAAGCACGCTCTTCAGCGGTCCAACGAGCTGAGTGAAGTCATGGGACGCAAAGCGAGAGAGCGTGCCACAGCTCTGGCCCTGCGCCGCAGGCTCACCGCCGAAGGTGTGGTTGTCCGCGCGGCCCGCCCAGGCGAAGGAGCGACCGTTCGGCAGCTGGTGCTTCCTGTGGATCCCGAGCATCCCGAGATGTTTGACAGCCTTGCAAGCATGATCGACTCTGGGATCCGGGTGCCCGCTGTAAAGGGCAAGTCCGTCCACCTGGTTGTCGAGAACGGTCGGGGAAAGCTCGTCGCGGCACTCTCAGCCATCTCGCCCTTCGACTGGCTGCAGGGCATAAGCGAGATCAAGCAGCCGATCAAGGACGCGCTGGCGCGGTCTGTCGTAACGGTCGAGGCATTGGCGGTAGCCCCTGCCGCCCGTGGAATGCAGTTGGGGCAGCAGCTCCTCAAGCGAGCTGAAGAGCTGCTCCGGGCAGAGGGATGCCGGCTGTTGATAGCAGACTTCGAACCGTCGCGCCCGCACCTCGCTGGCTACTATGCACGGGCGGGATTCAGCTTGCTGCCCGAGGGCCGAGCCATGCACGTTGGGCTGCCGGGCGGTGTGATCCTCCCTCGCGAGTCACACACCGACTGCCGAACGTCTTGGAAGGCCCTCGCCACTGGGATCACGGTGGAGCCTGGGCTCATGGTGCATGAGCCCAGCCAGCCGCCCGCGCCTGTGCCGGGAGGTGTCCTCGTCGGTGTACTGCCTTCCAACTGGGCGACTGTAGACGTGGAATCTTAGCCAGTTGGCGGCAGGGCCATGCTCTGGCAAATTACGAAGGGATTTGCCAGAGAGGATCACCGGTAAAGAATGCTTCGCGTGGGCGTTCCGGGCCACCAGGAAATTCGGGTCGCTGCTGCAGCGCGCCCGGTAGGGGCGTTGTTTCCGGAGGTGCCGACATCTATTTCTGGTTCAGCAGGCCCTCCATTGTCTTGAACCAGCCCACCGCTTCGTCGAGGACTCCCATATCCATCAAGTGCTTTGCGGTGATTCGGTCAGCGTGCGCGCAAAGGCGCGCTTTCACATTTGCAGGCCGGAGAGGCGTTACGCCGCTTGTGGCCTTGAGTATTTCTGAAATCTCCTTTGCGAAGTCGCTGGTAGCGCGACTTTTCGGCGTGAATGAAATGCCTGGAAAGATACCCTCAATGACGTCGGTTGGGAAATAGTTCTCGATTTCCCGAAAGTGGGTGTGGGTGGCTATTACGTTGCGTCGCTTGTTCAGTTCTTCGAGCTGCTTTTGATGGGCGATCTGGTCGGGTTCATCTGCTGTGTTGTCCCTGTCGAACAGGTAGAACTCAGGAACCCCGAGATCCTTCCAGCGGCTCACCCAATGGCCCAGATTATCCCCGCCCAGAGGGATAAACACCGCACTGCCGTCGCTGACCAGGTCATCAAGGTCGAGGTCGATGAAGCCGGCTTTGTGGAGTGAGGTGGCGACACCGGTAAGGAACTGGATGTCGTGTACGCCCTCTACGCCGATGAACAGCTTTACATCGTGATCAGGCAACACGCCGAGATCTCGGGCGAGCTCCTCTACGGCGAAAGGGTCCGGATTTAGGACGGACACTTTTCCATCCGACCTTTTGATTCGTCTCAAACTTTGGATGGGAATCATTCTCGCAAGGGTCGGCGAGTGCGTCGTCACGAATACCTGACTCCCTTCCAGTTTACTGAGGGTGAGCAGGCTGGAGAGCAGTTGCCGCTGCATGGTCGGGTGTAGTGCTGTCTCAGGCTCTTCGATCGCGTAGATAGTAGGCCCATTGCGATCGTGTTGATCGGTACTGGCTTGCGCTCGGAAGAAATTCATAAGGAGCAGTCGACGTGATCCGCTTCCCCACTTGTTGACAGGTACGGCTTCATCGTCGGTGAGGCTGATCTTGAAGACCGACTCCCACTTGGGTCGTGTGGAACGTGGCGCAAGACTGGACGCTAGCTCTGGATTGATCTCTGCCATTCCGCGAACTGTCTCGTCAAGGACAGGCTGAAGGGCGCCGTGGATCGCGGAGGCGATGTCATTTAGTGCTGTCTCGTGTTGTCTGATCGCGTTGGCTACAGCCGACTTGATCGGATCCTGGGCCTCACTATCCTGGTCGGTGCTGGCGCGATCGGCTCGAAACAGAGCGTAATGTGGCAGCTCCTTTCGGATGCTGTCCCAGATTTTTTTGTCGTCTTCCTTTGTGATGACCAGGTCTCGTTCATCTATAAGGAGATCGTCGCAGTGCGTCCAGATTGCCTGCCTGATCTCCACGTTGCTCGACTTGTTCACTCCCGATAGGTCGACGCCAAGAGAAATGGCCCGGCTCTTGAGCTCCGCATTCTTTAGAGACAGCAGATCCTCGTAGCCTTCCGCACTTGGGTGGCGGCAGAGGATGGTGGCCTTTGATTCCTTCGGAGTAGCAAGTCGGCAGTTGTAACTCTTGCGAACAACCAGATACCCGGCATCGTCGAGTAGGTATTCCTGTGCGAGAGTTGTTGTGGCCTGGGCGTCGATAACCAACTCTGAGCCGGTATCTGAAAAGGTGCATTCGATCTCGATGTCCTGATCTTCTGCCCCCTTGCAGAGGTCATCTTTATCCGGGGCTCGACCCGAAAAATAGATATCGAGGGCCTCAAGCAGAGTGGACTTGCCGGAGCTGTTCATTCCGGCCAATGCCGTGAAATCCGCTAGCGAAACGGAGACTTCATCGTTGAAGCCGCGGAAGTTGCGCACCGCCATCCCGACAAGTTTCATCAGGTCCTGCCCGTTCTCTCGCGCGCTCCTGTGTTGCTAACAGGATTCAGATGATGCCGATGAGTCGGGTGTGTCGCAACCGGTTTGGCCGCGAGAGCCCGTTTTGAGGTCTATTTTCGTAGTTTCCCGATAATTCCGGAAACGAGCAAAATGTCTCACGTGTGGCTCATTGTGACCTCGATGACCGTGGAGTATCTCGCGCTTTGACCGGCTGAGGGTGCCGCCGCATCCCGGAGGTGTCTCTTATGGCAACGATGGCGGCGGCCGGTGCCTACTTTTGTAGGGTCGGAACGTGGCTTCTTGTGGCCCCCGCACGACCTGCAGCGCCGCCCCAGCCTGGAGTTCCGTGCGGCAACGCGGACGCGTGCCGACGTGGCGCGATGTCGTAGGGCTTGTGAAGCCGGACACGTGCAACATTGAAAGGTGAGGCGAGTTGGTGCTCTGCACTTGTGGTCAGCAGATCGATGAGAATGACACTTTTTGCCGTATCTGCGGAATACGCGTGTCTATGGTCGGTTCGCTGTGCGGAACCCTCAGCCGCCGCGCCGAACTGACCTTTCAGGCACTGGCCGCTGAACACCGGAAAGGTTGGCCGTCGAGCGAAGTGACGCATACCGAGGAGAACCTGCGGGCCATCGACCAGGCCCATGGGGACCGGGTAGCGATCCGGCCGTTCACGAGTGACGAGGAGCGCTTGAACGGTGCGGACTGGGAGTGGTGGTTTCACGCTGGCGACACGGGATTCGGCATGCGCATCCAAGCGAAACGTGCCAACCGAAACGGCGGCTACGACCTGAGGTACCGGCCAGATGGCGAAAAGTACCAGAATGATCTGCTGATTGAGGATGCTGTAGCGACAGGCTGCCTTCCCGCCTATGTCTTCTATAACCACCTCAACTGGCCGCAGTTCCGATCTGGAAAGCCGTGGGTGGGTTGTGAGCATGGCCCCTTCAACGAGGGGCAGTTGGGTTGCACCATAGTGTCAGCCCTGGTTGTCAAGCGGACCTTGCGCGGCGCGCGTGCAAGTTCGCGATATGTGAAGGATCGCAGTCGCCCTTGGAACCGCATCCTGTGCGACGGGAGCGCGTCGGAGGTGCCGAGCCTGGACACCTCCTACATGCGGGCGCAGCTCCTGCACCAGGCAGCTCTTGCGGAGCTTGAGAAGGATCCGGGGCGCGCGGGCACCTCTACATCAATAGCCAGACTTCCGACCCGGTCGGCTTTGCCGACGGAGCCGGGCCCAGAGGGTCGCCGTCAGCGCATCAGTAAGGACGGCCTGAGGCGAGACGACGGTGAGATGAGCACGCCTGATGCTGCAAGGCCCAGCCCGGCGGAACGTGCTTTGAACCGACAGCTGAGAGAAATGGCGGAGCGTCCGGTGAGTAGGCTTCCGAAACGTGTGCGGGCCATGGTTCGTGGTGCCGAGGTGCCACCGCCTGACGATCGGGCCGCAGGAGCAGTTCTGGTGGATCTTGGCCCTGTCGGGGAGCGAGACCTACACATGTGAACCAAGAAGCCCGAACCCCGACTCTCCCGGCGAGAGCACAGCGAGCGGCCTGAGCCCGTCCCTGGCGGCAGTGAAGGGGCCGGCCGTGCGTGAGCGCTGCGTGAGCGGACGGGGTGGCACAGCGTGGATTGGGTGGTACGCGGGGGCCGGGCTACACCTTGCTGACCTGGGGAAACGGGATTCGGTGGTACGGCCCGGCACCAGCTGGGATGATCTTGTGGGGCCTCGTAATGCGTAGGTCTCGGGTTCGAATCCCGAAGGCGGCTCGGATCAGCCCCAGGACTCACTCGCCGTGACCTGGGGCTTTTTCATGCCCTTTACCCGAGCGGACCTGCGCCAGCGGGGGTCCGGAAGCTTGTGTCGTGAGCATGCGTGGGCGACGGGGCTGCCAACCCGGGGAACACGGGTCTCGCCCGCCGGTGGTCTCCGGTCGGCGGCCCGTCGCGACAAGGCGGAGGTAGCGGCGCAGGCCGAAGGCGCGGCGGTGCTCCGTGCTCGCGGTGGCGAGCTGGGTGACCATCAGGTCGTGGGTCGTGGGTTGTGGCGGTGTCGGCGAGTTGGGCCTGGCGCTGGAGCAGCACTGTGCGCTGACGTCGCGTGGCCGTCTGGTGCTGTTGCTTCTCTTTGTTGATCTGCTGCTGGCGCGTGGTGATGCGTTGCTGGAGCTGCTCGCGTTCCGGACAGGCGGCACCCTCGGCCTGAGCGATCTCCGCTTCGTGGCGCTTCTTCTGGGCGGCGACCTGCTGACGGATCGTGGTCCGCCCGGAGGCGGCTCAGGGAAACCCCAGGTCGCGTTGGTTCGTGACCTGGGGTTTTCTGTTGCCGGAGTGGGCGGGATGCCGTCCGGAGGCCCCAGGTCGGATGGAGCGACCTGGGGCCTCTGGGGTGCCGTGCGCCGACCGGTTCGGTCAGGCCTCGTCTGCGGCGAGGAGTGCCTTGGCGGCCAGCTGGACGCCGGGGGCGCGCAGGAAGGTGTAGTGGTCGCCGGGGACGCGGACGGTTCGGGTGTCCGTGCCGAGGAGGGCGGTCCACAGGGCCGACAGGTCCGGGGACTGTTCGGCCGAGACCACCACGACGGGGGCCGCGACGGGCTCCGGGCGGTGTCCGCCGATCAGGGTGATGTGGGCCTTGAACACCTGGAACCTGCGGTTGATGTCCTCCTGGACCTCCTCGGTGTCGCCCGAGCCGCCGGTCAGCTTCTCCCCGAACCAGCGCAGCTGCTCGGCCACGGGCGTGGTCTGCGGGTCGGGCAGTTCGCCCGCGTCGGGGCCGAGGGCCCGGGCGCCGTCCAGGACGAACTGGGCCGCGAAGGCCTGCTCGCCGACCCCGGAGACGTCCTCCGCGGAGAAGGGGGTGTCCAGCAGGCCGACCAGGGCCACCTCGGCGCCCGACGCCTCCAGGCGGCGGGCGACCTGGAGGGCGAGCAGGCCGCCCATCGACCAGCCGGCCAGGCGGTACGGGCCCGACGGCTGGGCCTCGCGGATGGCCTCGGTGTACGCGTCGGCCATCTCCTTCAGGTCCTGCCGCGGCTCGCTGCCGGCCCGCAGGCCCGCGGCCTGCACGCCGAGCACCCGGTAGCGGTCCTGGAGTTCCTGCATCAGCCCGAAGTACGGGTACACGGTGCCGCCGACGGCGTGGATCAGGAACAGCGGGTCGCCGTCGGTGCGCTCCGACAGGGGCACGATGGTGTCCGAACCGGGGGCGACGGCGCCGGTGTTCGGGGCGGCCGGGGCGGCCGCCTCGTCCAGGGCTTCGAGGTCGTCCAGCTCGTCCAGCGGGGCGTCCTCCAGGCCGTGCTTGGCGACCAGGGCCGCGGCGAGCCGGGCGGGCGTGGGCGCGAGGAAGATCGCGGTCACGTCCGTGTCGACGCCGAGGTCCTTGCGCAGACGGGTGATCACCTGCATCGCCTGGAGGGAGTTGCCGCCCATCTCGAAGAAGTTGTCCTCGATACCCACCCGCGGGAGCTTGAGCACGTCGGAGACCATGTCGGCCAGGACCGTCTCCAGGATGGTGCGCGGCGCGACGTAGTCGCCCGAGTCCCCGGGTCCGTCGGGGGCGGGCAGGGCGGTGCGGTCGACCTTGCCGTTGGCGTTGAGCGGGAAGGTGTCGAGGATGACCAGGTGGGCGGGGACCATGAACGCGGGCAGCTGCTCGCCCAGGTGCCCCCGCAGGTCGCCGACGGTGACGGCCGGCGCGTCGGGGTTGGTCCGGGCGTAGCCGATGAGGTTCTTCTGGCCGGCCTGGTCCTCGCCGACGATGATGATGGCCTGGGCGACGGAGGGGTGGGCGGCGAGCACGGCCTCGATCTCGCCGAGCTCCACCCGCAGGCCGCGGATCTTGACCTGGTGGTCGAGGCGGCCGAGGTACTGCAGGTTGCCGTCCGGCAGGCGGCGGGCCAGGTCGCCGGTCTTGTACATGCGCGCGTCGGGGGCCTCGCTGAACGGGTCCGTGACGAAGCGCTCGGCGGTCAGCTCCGGCCGGCCCAGGTAGCCGCGGGTGACGCTGGCGCCGCCGATGTGGAGTTCGCCCGCGACGCCGACCGGTACGGGGTTGAGGTGCTTGTCCAGCACGTAGGCCGTGTAGTTCGTCAGCGGCAGGCCGATCGGCGGCGGGTCGATGCCGTCGTCCTGGCACCGGGCCATGGTCGAGCCGACCGTGGTCTCGGTGGGGCCGTAGCCGTTGATGAAGCGCATGCCGGGGCGCGCCCAGTTGCGGACCAGCTCGGAGGAGAAGGCCTCGCCGCCGGCGATGACGACGCGCAGGCTCGGGAACTGCTCCTCGGCCAGCAGGTTCAGCACGGCCGGGGGCAGGCACATGAAGGTGATGCCCTCGCCGCGGATCAGGTCGGCCAGCCGCGGCGGGGAGAGCAGGGTCTGCGTGCTGCCGAGGACCAGGGTGGAGCCGGACAGCAGCGCGCCGAAGATGTCCAGGACGGACACGTCGAAGTTGAGCGAGGCGAACTGCAGGATCCGGTCGCCCGGGCCCAGCGGCCAGAACTCGATCTCGGCGTAGCAGAAGTTGACGGCGTTGCGGTGCTCGACGACCACGCCCTTGGGGCGGCCGGTGGAGCCCGAGGTGTAGATGACGTAGGCGACGTTCGACGGGCTCGCGAGGGCCTCGACGGGGCTGTCGTCCAGCGCGGTGAGTTCGTTCCAGGACCGGTCCAGGTCCAGCACCGTGACGTCGTCGGTCGGCACCGCGGAGGCGCTGGCCTCGTCGGTGAGGACCACGGTCATCTTCGCGTCCTCGACCATGAAGGCGAGGCGGTCGGCCGGGTACTCCGGGTCCAGCGGCACGTAGCCGCCGCCGGCCTTGAGGATGCCCATCAGGCCGACGATACGGCGCACCGTGCGCTGCATGCTGACGCCGACGAGGGACTCGGGGCCGACGCCGAGCTCGCGCAGGCGCCGGGCGACCTGGTTGGCGTGGGCGTCGAGCTGGGCGTAGGTCAGGCCCTCACCGTTGAGTTCGACGGCCATGACGTCGGGGTGGGCCGCGACCTTGGCCTCGAAGGCCTGGTGCAGGTTCCAGTCGGGGAAGTCGGCCGTGTCGCTGTTCCAGGCGACGAGCTCCTGGTGCAGCTCCGCCTCGGTCATGATCGGGAGCTGCGAGATGCGGGCGTCGGGGTCGGCCAGGAGGCCGTCGAGCAGCGTCTCGAAGTGGCCGAGCAGGCGCTGCGCGGTGGCCGCGTCGTACAGGGCGGTGGCGTAGCTGAGGTTCAGCCCGAGCCGGCCGCCGCTCTCGACGGCGGAGACCAGCAGGTCGAACTTGGCCGCCTCGGCCGGAAGTTCCTCGGAGGCCCAGGTCATGCCCGCCGGACGCAGGTCCCGCTTCTGGTCGTCGGAGAGCATGAAGCCGACCTGGAACACGGGGGAGCGCGAGGGGTCGCGGGGGGCCTTGGCCGCCTCCACGATCTTGGCGAAGGGCAGGTCCTGGTGCCCGAAGGCGCCCAGCGTGGCGGTCTTGGTGCGCTCCAGGACCTCGCGGAAGGTCGGGTCGCCGGACAGGTCGACCCGGACCGGCAGGGTATTGATCAGGTAGCCGATCACCGGCTGCAGCTCGGGGCGGCTGCGGTTGGCGCTGACGGTGCCGACCACGATGTCGTCCTGGCCGCTGTAGCGGTGGAGCAGGACGTGGTAGGCGGCCATCAGGGTCATGAACAGGGTGGCGCCCTCGTCGCGGCCCAGCGCGGTGAGCCGGGTCAGGACCTTGTCGCCGAGGTCCCTGGACTCCGTGGTTCCCCGGTACGTCTGGACCAGCGGGCGGGGGCGGTCGGTCGGCAGCTGGAGTACGGGCGCGCCCTTGAGGTTCTCGCTCCAGTACTCGGTCAGCTCCTGCAGCGTCTCGCCCTGCAGCCGGTCGCGCTCCCAGACGGCGAAGTCGGCGAACTGGATGGGCAGCTCGCCCAGCTGCGCGGCCGTCCCGGCGACGGCGGCGGAGTACGACTCGGACAGCTCCGCCAGCAGCACGGGGAAGGAGGAGCCGTCGAAGACGGTGTGGTGCACGGTTATCAGCAGGACGTGGTGCTCTTCGTCGAGCTGCTGCAGCAGCGCGCGGAACAGGGGTCCGCGCTCCAGCTCGAACGGGCGGGCCGTCTCCTTCCCGGCCGTCGCGCGCCAGGCCTCCTCGACCTCGTCCGCGGCGACGTGCCGCTGGTCGACGAAGGCCAGCTCGACCGGCGCGGCCGGGTCGATCACCTGGACGGGCGCGCCGTCCACGGTGACCAGGCGGGTGCGCAGGGCCTCGTGGCGGGCGACGAGGGCGTCCAGCGCCGCACCGAGGGCGGCGCGGTCGAGGGCGCCGGTCATCCGTAGGGCGCCGGCGATGGTGTAGGTGGATTCCCCGGGAGCCAGCTGGTCGATGAACCAGAGCTGCTCCTGTCCGTACGAGAGCGGCAGGTCCTGCAGCGCGGGCGAGCGGCGGGGGATCGAGGAGATCGGGGGGGCCGTGCGACGCAGCCTGGCGGTCAGCGCGGCCCGCTGGGAATCGGTCAACATGACTGGGTAGTCCTTCTTTCAGGCAGTGGATGGTGCGGCGTGCGGGGCGCGGTCACGACTCGGCCGCGCGTGACTACGCGACGCTTGTGGGCTGGTCGGTGTCGACGGGGCCCTGTGGCATCTCCCGCAGCCGGTAGACGGGCGAGAAGGTGATCCACACGGCCGGCAGCAGGATGCCGGCGACGCCGACGGCCAGGGCGGTGCGCAGCCCGAACACGGAGGCCAGCGAGCCGGCCAGCAGTGCGCCGAGCGGGATCGTGCCGTAGAGGATGAGCCGGTAGCTGGCGTTCATCCGCCCCAGCAGGCGGGCCGGTGTGACGGTCTGGCGCAGGGTGAGCGAGTTGACGTTGAAGACGGCCAGGTTGAATCCGTGCACGGCGAGCGTCGCGCCGAGGACCACCAGGGAGAACAGGCCGGTGCCGCCGGGCACGAGCAGCAGTACGGGTGACAGGCAGGCCAGCAGCGTGACCAGGCGCAGCGCCGGGCCGAAGCCGAGGCGTTTGCTGATCCGTCCGGAGAACGTCGCGCCCAGCAGCGCGCCGACCGACCCGGCGCCGACGACCAGGCCGAGCTGGAACGGGCTCAGCTCCAGTGTCCTGACCGCGTAGACCAGGAAGACCGTCGTCATGACGTTCTCGAACAGGTTGAACACGGCCGACTGGGTCGCCAGGTGCCGCAGGATGCGGCTGCCGACGACCGTGCGCAGGCCTTCGACGATGTCGGCGCGTACCGATTTCGCCTCGGCGGGCTGTTCCGGTTCGGCCTCCGGCCTGCGGATCCACCACAGGGCGACGGCCGAGGCCAGGTAGGTGGCGGCTCCGACGGTCAGCGCGACGGGCGCGGTCAGCGCGCCGACCAGGAAGCCGGCCAGCCCGGGGCCGGCGATGCCGGCCACCGAGTAGCTGGCCGTCATCTTGCTGTTCGCGTCCGCCAGGTCGTCCTTGTCGACGAGTCCCGGGATGTAGGAGAGGATCCCCACATCGAACAGGACCGTCGCCACGCCGGCCATGAACCCGACGACGTAGAGCCAGGGGAGCGAGAGCACGCCGAGCAGGTGGGCCACCGGCAGGGCGCCGATCAGCAGCACCCGGACCGCGTCCGCCGCGATCAGGGTCGGCTTCCTGCGCCGCCGGTCGAACCAGACTCCGGCCAGCAGGGTCACCAGTACGTACGGTGCGAACCTGGCGACGTTGAGCAGGCCGATCTGGAACGCGCTGGCGTTCAGGGTGATGACCGCCGCCAGCGGCAGCGCGATGTCGGTCACCTGCGAGCCGACGAGGGAGACCGTCTGCCCGCTCCAGAGTTTGACGAAGTCCCGGTTGGCGAGGACGCCGCGTCGGCCCGCGGTGTCCTCACGCCCCTGCGTGGTGGTCAATGCTCTCGCCCCCTCAGCCCGCTCGTCCCGCGCCGACGGGCTGCGGGGCCGCAGCGTCGGTGTGCAGGCCGAAGGCGCTGTGCAGGATCCGGGCGGCCTCGTCGACCGCGCCGGAGGCGACGTGGCAGGAGACCCGGCTGGGGGTGCTGGTGACCAGCACCGGCCTGATCCCCGTGCGCTCCAGGGACTCCAGGATCCGCAGGGTGACCTCGGACCGGTTGCCGCAGGCGTCCCCGGCCACGCTCACACTGCCCAGCTCCTCGTCGTGGACCGCGACGGCGGCGCCGACGTCCCCGAGGGCGGCGATGACCGCCTGCGGTTCGGCTCCCGGCGAGGTGAACCGGAGTTCGCCCGGGCTGCCGATGATGGATCCGACCGGCAGGCCGTGCCCCGCGAGGGCCGCCGACACCTGTGCGGGCGTCAGGCCGTCGACCTGGTAGAGCGGGTCGTGCCGGCGGTGGGCGACGCCGATGATCCGGGCTGTCTCGAACATGTCGTTCTCCTCCCTGACTTCTGTGATCCACGTGCCGGGTTCGCCGGTGAACGAGGACCGGACGTGGATGGCGACACCGTGCGCCGCCGCGAGCTCCACGGCTCGCGGCTGCATCACCTGGGCTCCCGCCTCGGCCAGTTGGAGCATCGCCTCGTGGCTGAGCCGGTCCAGGCGCCGCGCGTCGGGGACCACCCGGGGGTCGGCGGTGAAGACCCCAGGGACGTCGGTCCAGATGTCGCATTCGGGCAGTCCCAGTGCGGCCGCCACGGCGATGGCCGAGGCGTCCGAGCCGCCGCGGCCCAGTGTGGTGACGTCACCGTCGTCGGTGACGCCCTGGTAGCCGGTGACCAGGACGATCAGGCCCTGTTCCAGGGCCGCCACGATCCGGGCCGGGTCGATCGACTGCATACGGGCGTTGCCGTGCGCGGTGTCGGTCAGCACTCCGGCCTGGCGGCCGTTCAGGGAGACGGCGCGCTCGCCCAGCTCGTGCACGGCGATGGCGGCGAGCGCGCACGACATGGATTCCCCGACCGCCAGGAGCGCGTCCAGCTCCCGGGCGTCGGGCTGCGCCGTGAGGACGTTCGCCATCTCCAGCAGGTCGTCGGTGGTGTCCGACATCGCGGACAGGACCGCGACGACGTCCGCCCCGGCACGCCTGGCTTCCACCAGCCGCTGGGCGACCCGGCGCAGCCGGTCCATGTCGCCGACCGAGGAGCCGCCGAACTTCCACACCACCGGGCGCAGCGGGCGGCCGGACGGGCCTGCCTCGGACACGGGTGACACGGGTGACACGGGTGGTGCGGGTGGCACGGCTGACGTGGGTGACACAGGTGACACTGGCCCTCCCCGTCCTCTAGCGCGCGGCCGACTGGTCGCCGACCAGCCGGACCCAGCTCGCGAAGAACGCCAGGCTGTGGCTGCGCCACAGCCGCAGCGGCTGGTCCAGGTCGACGCCGACCGGTGCCCGTACGCCGGCCACCTGCTGGTTGACGTCCCTGTGGTACTCCTCCGCCAGCCGCGAGCCGTAGTACTCGGGGTGGCCGGTGTGCATGAGGACGGAGTGGTCGTAGGACTCGGCGATCACCGTGCCGGCGCCCTCGGCCCGGGCCAGGGCGCGGACGGTGGTGCTGGCGTCCAGCGCCTTGTCGTCGAAGCCGGCGAAGCGGCTGTGCGTCGACCAGAAGCGGTCGTCGAGGGACGAGGCGATGGGGCCGTCCTGCGCCAGCAGCTCGGTCTCGTACATGCCGGAGATCTTGGCGCTGTAGATGTCCTTGGGCAGCCCGTAGACCAGGTGGCCCACGCCCATCGCGCCCCAGCACAGGCCGAGCAGCGGCGATCCTTGCGCGTGGACGTCCTGCACCATGTCGTTCAGCTCGTCCATGAACCGCACCTCCTCGAAGGGGAGGTGCTCCACCGCGGCGCCGCTGACGATCAGGCCGTCCAGGGGCGCGTCGGCGGTGGCTTCCTTGTAGGTGCGGTACGTCGCGGCGATGCGGGCCGGGTCGTCCAGGTGGTAGCGGCGGGAGGAGATCCGGATCCACTGCAGTTCGAACGGCCCCGACAGGGACAGCTGCGGCATCAGCCAGTTCTCGTACTGTTCCGCGTTCGGCATCAGGTTGACGATGCCGATCCGCGGCAGCCGGCCGGCCCGTCCCGACACGATCGTGCTCATCGGCCGGCCTCCGCGGCGAGTTCCGCCTCCAGCGTGGAGAGGGCGTCGCGCAGGATCGCCACGGCCTCGTCGGCGACGTCGACGGTGATGTTCAGCGGCGGCAGCAGCCGGACGACGCTGTCGCCCCGGCCGCCGAGCTCGACGATCAGGCCCCGGCGCAGCGCCTCCTGCTGGAACCTGGCCGCGACCTCGGTCGCGTCGGCCGTCTGTGCGGCGGCCATCTCCATGCCGAGCATCAGGCCCATGCCGCGTACGTCGGATACCAGCGGGCTGTCGCCGAGGAGGTTCAGCTCGCCGAGCAGGTGGTCACCGATCTTGCGGACGTGGGCGAGCAGGTCCTCGCGCTCGACGATGTCGAGGAAGGCGTTGGCGCTCGCGAAGGCGAGGTTGTTGCCGCGGAAGGTGCCGATGTGGCTGCCCGGCGTCCAGGTGTCCAGGTGCCCCCGGTAGAGGATGGCGGCCACGGGCAGCCCCATCCCGGACAGGCCCTTGGAGGCGACGACGACGTCGGGGGTGATGCCGTACTGCTCGAAGGCGAACCAGGTGCCGGTGCGGCCGCAGCCGGTCTGGACCTCGTCCACGATCAGCGGGATGCCGAGCTCACGGGCGGTGTCGGCGACCCGGTGGACGAACTCGCGGCGGGCCGGGATGGCGCCGCCCTCGCCCTGGACCAGCTCCATGATGATCGCGGCCGGCAGCTGCACCCCGCCGTGGGTGTCGGTGAGCGTGTTCACCAGCACCTCGGCGCAGTTGGTGCTGCAGCTCTGGGGGGCGAGGCCGATCGGGCAGCGGTGGCAGTAGGAGTACGGGGTGAAGTGGATGCCCGGCAGCAGGTTGTGCAGGCCGGTCTTGGGCGCGTGTTCCGAGGTGAGGGACATGGCCCCCTGGGTGGAGCCGTGGTAGGCGCCCTGGAAGACGACGACCTGGCCGCGGCCGGTCGCTTTCTTGCACAGTTTGATCGCGGCCTCGACGGCGTCGGAGCCGGTGGGCCCGCAGAAGTGCATTTTGTAGTCGTCCCGGATGTGCTCCGGGAGCATCCCGATCTGGCGGCGTTTGAACTCGTCGCGCACCGGGGTCGGGAAGTCGAGGCCGTGCGTCAGTTTCGGCAGCTGCGCGGTCACGGCCGCGACCAGCTCGGGGTGGTTGTGGCCCAGGGCGAGGACGCCCGCGCCGGAGAGGAAGTCGATGTAGCGGCGGCCGTCGACGTCGGTGATGGTGGATCCGGACGCCTCGGCGATCGCGACCGGGATCCGGCGCGGGTAGGTGCGGGCGTTGGACTCGGTGGCTGCCTGGCTGTCGAGCAGCACGCGTCCGTTGGGTCCGGGCTGGGTGAGGTCGACCGCCGGTCTCGGTGAGGTCGCTTCGAGCGTCTGCATGATCGCCTCTCTCAGATGTCGGAACCGGGCGCCTGGGCGGCGACCAGATCGGCAGCGCCCTGCTCGGCGACCAGGCGCCGCTCAAGGCTTTCGACGATGGCCTGGGAGCGCAGCGCCAGCAGGCTGAACGAGCCCGCGTCGCCGAGCCCGTGCGTGGACTCGCACAGCCCGTTGACGAAGATCGGCGGCACCTCGCGCTCGAAGGCCGGGTGCGGGACCACGCCGTAGTCGTAGCCGACGGACAGCGGCCGGCCGTCCGTCACGCCGAGCACCTGCGTGAGGTCCTTCAGCAGCGGCGGCAGCTGCTCGGTCCGGCCGGTGATCCCCAGGTCCAGGTAGCCGGTGGCGAGGACGACGCGGTCGGCGTGGATGCGCTCGCGCTCACCGGTGATGTGCTCGGTGAGGTCCAGCGCCACGCCCTCGGGGGTGCGCTCCACGGCCTCGACACGGCGGTTGGTGCACAGGCGTATGCGCTCGCGGCCGTCGAGCTCGTCCTCGTACATGCGCATGTACAGGGCGCTGACCACGTCCGCGTCGGCGGCCGAGTAGTTGGTGGGGCGCAGCTGGTCGCGCAGCCGCTTCTTGCCCTCCTCCGACGCGTGGAAGTAGTACTCGACGAACGCCGGGAAGTAGACCTCCTCGGAGAAGGGGCTGGTGTCCTTGAGCCGGTAGCCGAAGCCGGTCATCACGTTGACGATCCGGGCGGCGGGGAAGCGCGCGATGAGGTCGAGGACCACCTCGACCGCGCTCTGGCTGGCGCCGACGACGGCGAGCGTGCCGTCGAAGTCCCGGTCCAGGCCCGCGATGTTGGGGAGGAACTGGGAGGTGTGGAACAGGTGCGGGGCCGGTACGCCGGAGAAGACCTCGGGGACGTTCGGCGTACGGCCGGGGGCCACCACCACGGAGCGTCCGCGGTAGGTCGTGCCGTCGGCGGTGCTGACCTCGACGAGCGGGCCGTCGTCGGTCGCGGTCACGTCGATGCCGGTGACCTCACGGCCGTAGTCCACGTCCGCCCGGACGGTCTGGGCGACCCACTGGACGTAGCGCGCGTACTCCTTGCGCAGCGGGTAGTGGGAGGGGAGGTTGAGGTGTTTGAAGAGGCGGCCCTGCTCGTGCAGGAAGTTGGTGAAGGTGTAGCGGCTGCGCGGGTTGCGCGGGGTCACCAGGTCACGCAGCGGGTTGTTCTGGATGTCGGAGCCGTCCAGGAGCATGGCGCGCTGCCAGTAGGGGCCGGGCTCCCGCTCGATGAACTTCACCCGGGCCTGCGGCCACAGCTCCTCGAACGCGACGGCGACGGCGACGTTCGCTGGTCCGTATCCGACGCAGAGAACGTCATAGGCATCGTGCACGCTGATCCTCCAAAGTTGAATGGAACGGGCATGCCGACGGCATGCCGGCTTTAGTCACGGACGGGAGACCGCCTGCACGTCCGCGCAAGCGCCGTCGGAGTACGGCCCGGCCGCGTGGCGGCCGGCGAAGAACGCGCCGTCGCTGAGGGCCCCCGCTGCGTGCGGGGCCGCCCACTCCGCGGCTTCCGGGCCGGTGAGGTCGCTTGCCGGCGCCAGGCCGGCGGTGTCCGCAGCCGCACTTTCGGTGTCCGCATTTCTGGTCATTTGAACTGCAGCTTCCGTCGGCGTCCGAGATGTAATGAGCTTTTCACTCACCGCTACCGGTTGGCTTCCGCCGGGCTTCCGACCGTGCGGTATCGTCCACAAGCGCAGGTCATCAGGTGGGGGGCGGTGCCCCGTTACCGCCCAAGGCGGACGGGGCCGGAAGGGATCTGAGTGACATTCGAGTTCCGTGTTCTCGGGCCGATCACGGCATGGCGTGACGGACTCGCAGTCAGACTCAACGGGCGCAAGACCAGATCGGTGCTCGCAGCGTTGCTGCTCCGCTCCGAACACGTCGTCCCGGTGGAACGACTCGTCGCGATCCTGTGGGGGGAATCGCCGCCGCCGACCGCCGTGGCCCAGATCCAGAAGTGCGTGTCCCAACTGCGCGGTGAGCTGGGCCCGGAGCTGATCGTCCGATCGGGCAACGGTTACCGCCTGCAGCTCGGCGAGCACCGGTTCGACCTGCGGACCTTCGACCGCGCCGTCGCCGACGCGAGGGCCGCGCTCGCCCAGGACCGTCAGCTCGACGCCCTGGAGGCGTACTGCGCCGGGCTCGCCCAGTGGCGGGGTGAGCCGCTGGCCGACGGCACGGAGGAGCTGATACGGACGGAGTCGCCGGCGCTGGAGGAGCGCCGGATCGGTGTGCTCATGGAGCGCATCGAGGCGGAGCTGGCCCTGGGCCGCCACGGCGAACTCGTCAGCGAGCTCAAGGCGCTGGTCGGGGAGCAGCCGCTGCGCGAGCGGCTGCGCGGCCAGCTGATGCTGGCGCTCCACCGCTGCGGCCGGGTGGCCGACGCACTCGCGGTCTACCAGGCCGGGCGCACCCTCCTCGCCGAGGAACTCGGCCTGGAACCGGGGGGCGAGCTGCAACGCCTCCACGAGGCGATCCTGGTCGGCGCCCCCGGTCTCGACCTGCCCCGCAAGGCCCCCGACGAGACGCCCGAGCGCGTCTGGTCGCCCATCGCCTCGGTCGTACCGGCCCAGCTCCCGCCCTCGATAGCCGACTTCACCGGACGTGCCGACCAGGTCGGCCGCATCCGCGAGACGCTGACGACGGGGGACAAGGAGTCACTGGCCCTCGTCGCCCTCTCGGGCAAGGGCGGGGTCGGCAAGTCCACCCTCGCGGTGCAGGCCGCGCGCCGCGTCGCCCCGCAATTCCCCGACGGGCAGCTGTACATACGCCTGCGGACGGCCGACACCCGGCCGCTCGACCCCCTGGTGGCGCTCAAACGCTTCCTGCGCGCGCTCGGCGTCGGCGAGGAGGGCATACCGGACGACCTGGAGGAGTGCAGCGAGCTCTTCCGCAGCCGGACCGCCTCCTCCCGCATGCTCATCCTGCTCGACGACGCCGTCAGCGAGGCGCAGGTCAGACCGCTGCTCCCCGGCTCACCCGGCTGCGTCGTCCTCATCACCAGCCGGCCGCGGCTCACGGGCCTGGAATCCGCCACCCATGTCGACCTCGACGTCTTCAACGCGGAGGAGTCCGGGGCGCTCATCGAACGGATCGCGGGACGCCACCGCGTCGCCGGCGACGAGGCGACCACGGCGGAGATCGCCCGGCTGTGCGGCTACCTGCCCCTCGCCGTACGGATCGCGGCCGCGCGGCTCGCCCAGCACTCCCAGGGCGGCATCACCCGGTTCGCCCGCCGCCTCGCCGACGAGCGGCGGCGGCTGGACGTACTGGTCTCCGGCGACCTGGAGGTGCGGGCCACGCTGGCGACCGGCTACCAGGAGCTGGGGACGCGCGAGCGCGAGGCGTTCTGCCTGCTGGGTCTGATCGACGCGCCGGACTTCGCCTCGTGGTTACTGGCGCCGCTGCTGCGCATCACCATCGACGAGGCCGAGGACCTGATCGAGGAACTCGTCAGCACGCAGCTCCTCGACGTCGTCGGATGCGATGTCGCCGGGCAGACCCGGTACCGGTACCACAACCTGGTCCGCCTGTACGCCAAGGAGCGGGCCGAGGCCGAGTACTCGCAGGCGCAGTGCCGAGCAGCGCTCGCCAGGGTGCTCGACGGGTGGCTCACCCTGTCCACGACCGCGGCGCAGCGCGTCACCGGTGAGCGCTCCCAGGAGTGGCCGGCCGCGCCGCAGGGCACGACGGAACGCTACGACGGCTTCGACCGCTCCGACGTCGACTACATCGTCGAGGACCCCTACCTCTGGTTCGAGGCCGAGCGCCCGGCGCTGGCGTCCGCGGTCGCGATGGCCTGCTCGAACGGATTCGGCCGGATCGCGTGGGAGCTGGCCGACAGCACGACCGGCTTCCTGGAGCTGCGACACCTCTACGACGACTGGGAGGCCGGCCACCGGCTCGCCCTGGCGGCGGCCGACGCCGACGGCGACACCCTCGGTGTCGGCGTCATGTCCCTGCGGCTCGCCAACCTGCGGTGCATCCGCAGGGACCCCGAGGCCGGCCTGGAACTCGTCGACCGGGCGGGCGCGATCTTCGAGGGCCTGGGCATCGGCGCCCTGCGGAGCGAGTGCCTGGTGATCCGCGCCGGGGCGCTGCGGGCGCTGGGCCGGCTGGGACCGGCCCTCACCGAGGCGACGCGGGCCGCCGGGCTGGCACAGGAATCCCCCAGCCTGCTCGCGCAGGCGCTCGCCGCCCGCGAACTGGGCACGATCCGTTACGAGCAGGGGCGCTGGGAGCTGTCGTCGGCCGCCTTCCAGGAAGCGGTCCGGCTCGGCCGCCTGGCCGGCAACCGGCGTGAGGAAGCCCTGGCGCTGCGCCACTGGGCCGTGGTGCTGCGCCACCGCGGTGAGCTCCAGGAGGCGAGGGAGAAGGCGGAGACCGCCCTCGCCGCCTTCCACGAGCTGGGGGACCGCCCCTACGAGGCGTTCAGCGGCCTCACCCTCGGCCTGAGCCTGCTGGAGCTGCGCGACCCGGCCGCCCGGCGGTTCATCGAGGAGGGGCACGCCGTCCTGCGGGACATGAACCTGGAGTTCGGGATGGGCGAGCTCTTCTACGTGCTGGCCTCACTGGAGTTCGCCGACGGCCACATCGACCGGGCCGTCGACCGGCTGGCCCAGTCCATCCGGCTGCTGGGCGCGGAGCCCGTCCACCACGTACTGCTCTCCGCCGTCGAGCTGCTCTGCCGGGCGCTGGACACCGAGGACCGGGCGGCGGGCCAGGTGCTGCGGCTGGAGCTCACCGAACTGGGCGCCTGCATCGGAACTCTCGCACCGGCCCGCCGAATCGACGCGATCCTCGCCCTGGTTGCACGCAGAGTGACCGGAAGGAATCCGGTAGTGACACTGTCTAGAGTTCCGGTTCTGCAACCGCTCCACTGACCACGGAAACGGACGGCGATCCATCGTGAAGAAGACCACCATCGTCAGCGACCCACGCGCGATGGCTGCGGGCAAGAGATCCGGCACGGACGTCATCGGCGTCCGCAGGACCCTTGCGGCGGAAGGACTCTGAGAAAGGCCGGAGGGCTGCTCCGCACATGCGTGTGACTCTGGTGAACATGCCGTGGGCTTCCTTGGACACACCGTCCCTCGCGCTGGGGATCCTGCATTCCGTCGGCCGCTCCCACCGGGCGGACGTGGAGACGGTGAACGCCAACCTGGACTTCTACGACTGGGCGGCGGAAGCGATCGGACTGAGTGTCGAGGACTACGAGTTCTTCGCCAGCCACGCGTACTTCGAAGGCTACGGGGACTGGGTGTTCTCCAGCGCCCTCCACGGCGTTCCGGCGTGGCGGGTGCGCGCATTCGAAGAGCGGATGGCACAGGGGCTCAGCCCGCACCTGCGGGCCGTGACCCTGGCCCTGCACGAGGCGTCCGCGCGGTTCGTCGAGGAACTGGCCGCGCGGATCGCCGACACCCGACCGGACGTGGTCGGCTTCACCACCACGTTCCAGCAGAACACCGCCGCCCTGGCCACGGCCGCGGCGGTCAAGAGGCTGTCGCCGGGCACCGTCACGGTGCTCGGCGGCGCCAACTGCGACGGCCCGCAGGGCGCGGCACTGCACCGCAACTTCCCCGCCGTCGACTACGTGGTCCGCGGCGAGGGCGAGCGGGCCTTCCCCGCGCTGCTCGGCGTGGTCCGCGGCGAGGTGGAGCCCGCGACGGTCCCCGGGCTGTGCTGGCGCCGGGCCGACGGTGCGCACCGGGCGAACGCGATGTCCCGGCTCCCGCTCCCGCCGGGCGAGTTGAAGCAGCCGGACTACGGGCCCTACTTCACCCGGGTGCAGTCGTCGGCGGCCCGCTCCAGGATCGAGCCGAAGCTGGTGCTGGAGGGCTCGCGCGGATGCTGGTGGGGCGAGAAGCACCACTGCACCTTCTGCGGGCTCAACGGATCGTCGATGGCCTTCCGCAGCAAGGCCCCCGAGACGTTCCTGGGCGAGATCCTGGAACAGACCCGGCGCCACCAGGTGCTCGACGTCCTCGTCGTGGACAACATCCTCGACATGGGATACCTGCGCAGTGTGATGCCCGCG
The DNA here is from genome assembly GCF_042726555.1 of Streptomyces sp. NPDC060232. Classification (NCBI taxonomy): domain Bacteria; kingdom Bacillati; phylum Actinomycetota; class Actinomycetes; order Kitasatosporales; family Streptomycetaceae; genus Streptomyces; species Streptomyces sp. NPDC060232. Next base: position 258,726 of record NZ_JBHXAG010000004.1, read on the forward strand.
CTGATCGAGCGGGGCCACGACCTGCGGTTCCACTACGAGATCAAGTCCAACCTGCGCTACCGCCATCTGCAGACGCTCGCCGACGCCGGGCTCGTCCAGGTGCAGCCGGGCATCGAGAGCCTGAGCAGCCGGGTCCTGCGCCTGATGGACAAGGGCGTCACCGGCTGCCAGAACGTGCGCCACCTGCGGGACGCCCAGTCCGCCGGGCTCTGGGCCACATGGAACTACCTCTACGGCTTCCCCGGCGAGCGGGAGCGCGACTACACGCAGGTGATCCGGCAGTTGCCCGCCCTCGCCCACCTCACCCCGCCGGACGGCGTCACCCGTATCGAGATCGAGAGGTTCAGCCCCTACTTCGACCGGCCGGAGCTGGGCTTCGCCCCGCTGCGGCCGGCGCCCCACTACGCGGTCGTGTACGACCTGCCGGAGGCGGAGCTGTACGACCTGGCCTACCTCTTCGAGGCCCCGCACGCCGGTATCGGAGAAACCGTCGCCAAGCAGCTCGCCGGCGCCGTCGAGCGGTGGCGCGACCTGCACCTCCACAGCAGCCTCACCCGTTACGACATCGGATCGAGAATCGTGCTGACCAACCGGCGGGAGGACTTCGACTGGACGACGCGGAGCATCACCGACCCCGTCGAGGTGGCCGCGTTCCGTCTCCTGGAGGACCCGCGGAGTTCCCAGTCGCTGACCCACCGGCTCAGCGCCAGGTTCAACGCCAGCGTCTCCCCGGCCCGGGTCGCCGAACTGCTCGCGGAGTGGGGCGAGGCCGGGCTGCTCTACGAGGACGCCGACCGGTACGTCCACGTCGTGCCCCTGGGCACCAACGCGGAGCTGACCCGCCTCGGCGGCTCCGCCCCGGACCTGACCCGGGACTTCACCCGGGCCCCCGGCCCCGCGTACGAGGAGGCCTCGTGATTGCCGTCCGCAAGCCGGTGATCGACCTGTGGCGGGACTACCGGGACCACGCGCGGACGCTTCCGGGCATGCACCTCGGCAGCGTCTCCGTCGCCGGCGCCTGCGCGGACGCGGCGTACACCGCCCGCGAGCTGTACCGCACGGGCGTGCGCAGGGCGGAGTTCAGCACCCTGGTGGACCTGTCTCCCGCGGCCGAGCCGATCTGCGCCGTACGGGTCCTGGACCTGGTCCGGGAGCTGACCGCCTGGGGCGTCGTCGTCGACTGGCGCGTGCGGCTGCCCGACGCGGGGTCCTGCCGGTCCGGCCCGTCGGCGTTCACGCTCAGCCATCTCTACCCGCCGTCCGGGATCGTGGGACCGGCCGACGCGGCGGAACTCCGCTCGGCCTGGGCCGAGGGCTTCTTCCTCGGCAAGTGCCTCGTCCGCAACGGCCCCGGCTTCCTGGAGATCCGCGACCACCGGTCCGGTGTGCTGAACCGGATCGTGATCGACGAACCGGCCTACCTCGCCGGGGTGGAGGCGGTCCGGGCGGCCCCGACGGCCGACGGCGTCGACCCCCGTGTGCGGGCCGATCTCGCGGCGGAGTCCCTCCTGGTCGGTGTCGGCGACCTCTGGTGGTGGGCGCCGCACCGCCCGCACCGCTGGCCGCAGCCGCCCTTCCGGGTCTGACGGCGGACCACCGCGCGGCGCCCGGCGGCTCGGAAGCGGCCCGGAGGCGGCTCAGAACACGGGCAGGGCGGTGAGCGTCGTGCCGTCGAGGAGGAACACGCGGTTCGCGTCACCCGTGATCCAGTACCGGTCGGGGTTCTTGATGACGCGGAAGACCCACGCCGTCCGGCCCTCGGGCGACAGGTCGACGACGTTGATGCCGCCCTCCGTCCTGTTGACGGTGACGGACCACAGCCCGTGGCCCTGTACGACGAGCGGGCTGGGCGGGTCGCATTCGAACAGGCCCTGGAAGCCCCAGTCCGTTCCCCGGCCGGTGCGCAGGTCCAAGCGCAGGGGGACGGTCAGCACGCTCGCGTACACGTGGTCGCCGTGGATGGTCGGCGGGCCCCAGAAGACCGGCGTCCCGTTCGACGGCTTGGGGTTCTCGGCCGACCAGAGCTCCTTGCCGTCGACGACGTCGACAGCGGAGAGGTTCTTCCCGGTCACGCACAGGGTGCGGCCCGACACGGCGACCATGGCCCGGCCGTCGGCGGACTGCTGGCGGCGGTCCCACACCGTGCGGCCGTCGGCCGTGTCGAGGGCGACGACGCTGCCGTCCGCCGCCGTGACGACGAGCCGGCCCTGGGCCGCCAGGCCGCGCGAGGCGGCGTCGCGGCCGAGCTCCGCGCCGACGCCGACCGTCCAGCGGATCCTGGCATCGGAGCGGCCGACGCTGCGTACGCGCCGGTCCTTGGTCACCAGGTAGACGGCCTCGTCGTCCGCGGCGAGGAGCCATGCGGCATCGGCGGGAGCCGTCCACTTGGGCTGCCCGGTCGAGGCGACGAACGTCACGAGGGTGCCGTCGCCGTCGGTGGCGGCCACCAGCCGGTCGGAGAGGGACAGGTAGCGGTTGGTCGCCACAGCCTCCTTCGCCGTCCACCGCAGTGAGCCGTCGACGACGCTGCGCGCGGCGATCCCGCCCTGCGGCGCCGCGACGACGACCACGTCCCGCACGGGGAGGGGCGCGGGCGTGTCGGCCGCGACGGCCGAGGCGATGCTCCACAGCGGTGCGGGAGTCTCCCCCAGGACGTAGTCGCCCTTCTTGGTGTCGAAGATCCTGCCCTCCGGCGTCCGCGCGGCCGGAGGGATGTCGAAGGGGCCGCCGCCGGAACGGTTCGCCAGGCCCCACCAGGCCGCGGCGCCCCCGCCGGCCGCCAGCACGGATCCGCCGACCGCGAGACCCGTCAGCAGGCGGCGTCGGGAGAGGGGGCGCGGTGCGACCCCGCCGGGCACGGCGGTCAGCCGGTGGAGGCTGTGCTCCCGGGAGGTGATGTCCCGCGCGACAGCTCCGTGCCGCCAGGCGCGTTCGGCTCCGCGGGGCGGTGCGGACGCTCGGGCGATCTGGTCGGGCAGCGGCCGTGACGCAGGGTCCTTGGCGAGGCACGGGCCGATCAACGGCCTCAGTGCGGGCGGTAGGCGGTCCAGGCGCGGCTCGCCGTGCACGACCTCGTACTGCACGGCGGCGACGTGCGAACCCTCGTAGGCGTGCCCCCCGCTCGCCGCGTACACCAGGACCGCGCCCAGGGAGAAGACGTCGGCCGACGCTCCGACGCGCTGCCCGAGGACCTGCTCGGGCGCGCCGTACCCCGGGGTGACCGGGACCTGGCCGGTGGCGGTCAGGGTGAGGCCGTGTTCGGGGCGGGCGATGCCGAAGTCGATGACGCGGGGGCCCGTCGCGGTGAGCACGATGTTGGCGGGCTTGAGGTCCCGGTGGACGAGGCCGGCGGCGTGGATGTCGCGCAGCGCCCCGGCGAGCGCCGCCGCCAGGGCCCGTACGGCCGGCTCGTCGAGCGGTCCGTGGGAGCGTACGGCGTCCGCGAGAGTCGGCCCGGTCAGGAACTCGGTGGCGATCCACGGCCGCCCGCCTTCGGTCTGGGCGTCCAGGACGCGGGCCACGGACCCGCCGCCGACCGCCTGGGCCATCCGGGCCTCGCGGACGAACCGCTGGGTGAGGTTCGGGTCGTGCGCCAGGTGGGGGTGCAGCACCTTCACCGCGGCGGCCCGCCCCTCGCCGTCCTGGCCGACGTAGACCTTGCCCATGCCTCCTTCGCCGAGGACGGCGAGGATGCGGTAGGGGCCCAGTCGGATCGGGTCTCCGGATTCCAGGGGCTTCATGGGGTGTGAGGCTTTCTGTGAGCTGGTGCTGTGGCCGGAAAGGTTTGCCGGGCGCCGCGACCCGGTGGACCTTTGCGGCCACCGCACTAGGCGAGGGGGTACGCGGCGACGTATTCGCCGCCGATGGCGATGAGCCGCTTGGCGGCCGGGTCGGCGAAGTACCGCGCCCTGGCGGCCTTGAAGGGCCGGCTGAGGGCGCCGGTGCGGATGTCGGCGGCCACCAGCGCGGAGGAGGCCCCGTCGTAGGCGTACACGTACGAGGTCCCGACCGCGGGCGGGACGGCGAGGTCCTCGGCCGTGACCGTGCGGGTCTTCTCCGCCCACCGCAGGGTGCCGTTCGCGGCGTCGAGCGCGATCAGGCCGCGGTTCTCCTCGATCGCGTACACCACGCCGTCCTTGACGGCCGGGGGGCCGAACCGCGCCGTCGGGGTCTGTCCCGCGAAACGCCAGGCCGCCTTGCCGTCGGCGAGCCCGAGCGCGACGAGCTCACCCGCCGACGGGTACACGTGCCGGTCGTCGACGGCCAGGTGGGCCCGGTTGAGGACCGGCTGCGGGCTCTGCAGCGGCTTGTCCCACAGGACCCTGCCCGTCAGGGCGTCGTGGACGACGAGGCGCGGCTCCCGATCGGCGGGCTGCTGGACGAGGACGAGGTGCCGGCCGACGGCCCGCGCGGACAGGTAGTGCAGGTGCGGGGACCCGTCGGGCCGGGCGGGCAGCGGCACCTCCCAGAGCTTGCCGCCGGAACGGGTGTCGACCTTCAGCAGGAACCACCTCTGGTCCTTGCCGAAGCCGTCGCGGTGGTGGGTGCCGCGGCCTCCCACCAGGTAGACGGCGTCGCCGGTCGCGCAGAGCAGCTGGGTGCCGTAGAGGATCGCCCGCAGGTCCCCCAGCACGCTGAAGGGGGCGTTGAGCTTGCCGGTGGCCGGGTCGACCGTGCAGACGCGGAGCGGGTCGGCCTCGTCGAGGGTGTGGTCGGCGGCGTAGATCTTCGTGCCGTCGGTGGTGGTGCGGCGCATGAAGTAGACGGAAGAGTCGGCCCACTTGGCCGCTCCCGTCGCCGGGTCCAGGCCCTTGACGCCGTACTCGCCGACGAGGAGGAGACCGTCCAGGGTGAGCGGGGCGGGCGGGATGAGCGGGTCGGCGTAGCTGACGGGCTCCTGCCACAGGAGGTCCCAGGCGGGTTCCCCGGACACGGGGGCGGGCGGTTTCGGCTCGGTGCCGTCCTGACGGCCGAGCCAGGCCCAGGCGCCGGCTCCGGCCGCCGCCGCCCCCAGTACGGAACCCCCGCCGAGGGCGAGGAGCCGGCGGCGGGACAGACCGGAGGGCGGGGGTGACTGAGCGCCGCTCGGGAGGGTCGCGGCGAGGGCGTGCTCCGGTGGGGCCGGGAGGCGCTGGGGCGCTGTGTTCCAGACACCGCCGACGCGGCGGGCGATCTCCATGAGGAGGGGCTCGGGGAGGTGGCCGGCGAAGCCGTGCTGCCCGGGGTGCAGCAGGGCGGCGAGTTCGCCGGTGGTGGGCCGGCCGGCGGGGTCCTTGTGGAGGCAGCGGGTCAGGATCGGCAGCAGGGCCGGCGGGAGCCCGGTGAGGTCGGGGTCGGCGTGCCGGACGCGGTACATGAGGTCGGCGTGGCCGCCGCTGCCGAAGGGGCCGTGGCCGGTGGCCGCGTAGGTGAGGACGCCGGCGAGGGCGAAGACGTCGCCCGCGGGGGTGTGTTCCAGGCCGGTCGCCTGCTCGGGGGACATGAAGGCGGGCGTGCCGGCGGCGGTGCCGGTGCGGGTGAGGCGGTCGTCGCCGAGGGCGCGGGCGATCCCGAAGTCGATGACCTTGGGACCCTCGGCGGTGATCATGACGTTGGAGGGCTTGAGGTCGCGGTGGACGACGTCCGAGGCGTGCAACTGGGCCAGCGCCGCGCACAGCAGGGCCCCCAGGGCGCGTACCGCGGGCTCGGGGAGCGGTCCCGCGAGGGAGACGGCCTCGTCGAGGGGCGGGCCGAGCACGTACTCGGTGGCCAGCCAGGGGGTTTCGGCGAGCGGGTCGGCGTCGAAGACGCGGGCGCCGTGGACGGGGCCGATGACGCGGGCCGCGTCGACTTCGAGGCGGAAGCGGGTGCGGACGGCGGGATCGGCGGCGATGCGGGCGTGCATCGTCTTGAGCGCCGCCGTCCGGCCGGTGGCCGAGCGGGCGAGGTAGACGGTGCCCATGCCGCCGCTGCCCAGGCGGGCGAGGAGGCGGTAGCCGCCGAGCACGTGCGGGTCGTCGTGCGTGAGCGGGGCGAGCAGCGGGCTGCGCGGCGGGGTGAGCGGAGAGGCGAGGGGAGGGGTGAGGGGAGGGGTGAGCGGAGAGGCGAGGGGAGGGGTGAGCATCAGTGGTGGGTCCGGGGCATGGGAACGGGCGGCTCGGCGGCGAGGACCCCCGCCGACTGGCGTGCGAGGGCGACGACGACGGGCGCGGGCAGGGGCATCGGGCCGGCGGCCGGCTCCGGGTGGGTGAGGAGCTGGTGTGCCTGCGGGCGCCGGGCGGGGTCGCGGGAGAGGCAGGCCGTGACCGGCTCGCGCAGGAAGGCGGGGAGCTCGTCGCGTTCGGGGACGGTGTGGCCGGTCGCGGCGTAGGCGAGAACGGCGCCCAGCGCGTACACGTCGCCCGGCGGCTGCGGCCGGCCGCCGGCGGCCTGCTCCGGGGCGAGACTGCCGGAGTCGAGCCCCGGCAGGCCGCTGCGCGGCTCGCCGTCGGGAGCCGCGACCCGTACGGCGCCGAAGCAGCTCAGGCGGGGGCCGTCGGTGGTGAGCAGCACGGCGGCGGGGGACAGGCCGGCGTGCGCGACGCCCTGCGCGTGGGCGGTGGCCAGCGTCCGGGCGAGGGCCGCGCCCAGGGCCCGTACGACCGGGTCGGGCAGCGGCCCGCCGTGCGCCCGCAGGGCGGCGGGCAGCGAGAGGGCGGGCACGTAGGGCGCCGTGCACCAGGGCAACTCGGCGCCGCCGCCGCCGACCTCGCCGACCGGCTGGAACCCCGGTACGGAGAGCCGCCGAGCCCCCTCGGCCTCGATGGCCCAGCGGGTCGGGTCGGTGTCGGGGCGCGGGAGCCGGGCGAGGAGGGTACGGCCGTCGCCGCTTCGGACGACGAACGCCCGCTCGGGAAAGCTGAGTTCAGGCTCGGTGGCGAGCCGCGCGAGTGCGGTGTACGCCCCGACCCGCACGGGGTCGTCAGGCCGCAGCGCTTCCATACGCGATATCCCCCGTGTGTCTTGATCTCGCCCACCCTACTCAAGCCCCGGGCCGGGGCTACGCGTCGAACTCGCCGCGCCAGGCGAAGTCGAGGAGCGCCTGCGGGAGATAGTCGGTCTCGACCTCGACCGGGAGGCCGTTGGCTTTGGCCTTGGCCAGGCAGGCCATGGCCAGCGGGCCGAGGGCCACGACGCCGTGGATGTTCTGCCTGCGGTCCTCGTCGGCGGGGTCCTTGCGCAGGAAGCGGTAGAGCATCGTGATCGGCGGATACCGGAGCTTGCTGCGCGACCCAGCGACTCGACGCCCTCCCCATTCCCGGCTGACCAGCAGCAACGACCCACCCCTACGGCAGCAGCACCCGGACCGGAACTGTGGAACCCGGCACCCACCCGACACAACAGCCGGGACATCGGCATGCCCACGGCCCGCCGAACAAACCGAAACGGCCCACCGCTGAACTGGCGGACCGTCACGAAAGATCGAGGCCAGAAGCACCGCGGATCGGGCTCCGCTGCCCGTCCGGGCTTCCTGGCTCTGGTTACGTCGGGAACTCGCCCACCCAGTCGCGGGTGAGGAGATGGTGGGGAAGGTATCCCGATTCCACATTGATGGGAATTCCACCATCGTGTGCGTGACAGGCGAGGGCCAGAGGGGCCAGAGCGAGGTGTCCGTCGGGCTTCTCTGCGCGTTTTTCGTCGACGGTCCAGTACGCCTTGTGGAGTTCGAGTGACTGCACGAGGAACTCATTGAAGCCATCAGGGTTGTTGGTGATCAGCAAGTAGAAGAGGTTGATGGGCGGTGCCAGCAAAGTCTGGAGCAGGCCGTGCGGGGTGATGGTGGCGGCGTCGGGCTGTGACATCTCGACGGCGAGGGTGAGTTTCTCCACCAAGTCGGGGCCCTGAAGCCAGTAGGTCTGGAGAGCGTCCACCCAATGCCAGACGAAGATGTCGTAGCCGCTGGATGCGATGCGGTTGAGCGGAACCTCCGCGAGTGCGTTCAGCCGTTCCCGATCGCGGCACACCATGGCCAACCAGAAGGTGGTCAGCCACGTGCCCAGGTCGGCGAAGCTTGCCGGGCCCTGGGCCGGCAGGGTGCGCATCTCACGGTTGATCCGACACTCCACGGTGCCTTCATCCGCGCACACGGTGGCGAACACGGCCGACCCGAGCTGCAGCGTGTTGACCACGGCCTCCCATGTCTCCAGCCGCTCCGCGGTCGGATCCACGGTGCAGCGCGCCCCGAGGTGCAGGAGGGCGTCGTTGAACACCATGGGGAGTGAATTCGGGTACTCCTCCAGCTCGTCGATGTCCCGAGCGAGACTCACCCAGAGACGCTCGGCCCACTCCTCTTCCGTGGCACCCGGGGTGAAATGCCGAGTCACGGTGACGGTCACGGAAGGCTCCTCTTGCTGAGGTCGAATCGCTGGTAGTGGTGGCCATTGTACGCAGGCGCGTTGGTGTCACCCTTGACGACTACATAGTCCAGCTTCCCGTGCTTGAGGGCTGTCTTCAGGGCCTCTGCGAGATCATCCTCGCTCTTGATCGTCTTTCCTCGGTCCTTCATTTCCCTGATGATGTCGAAGAAATATTCCTGCGACCCCTGAGAAACCCTGCGTCCCGTGGGTAGATTTCGGCCCCCGAGTCTTGTTTTGATGCTGCTCTTTGCCTCGATGACGACATACCTGCCCCCGGGCGTGAGCCACACCTGGTCGAACTGATCGTTGCCGTTCTTCGGCCCATGCAAGGTCTGTTTCACGGAACCGGGGTGGTTCTCGGCGATGTAGTGGTGCTCCGCCACGAACTCGCCGTAGCGCTCGGTTTCCCTATTGATCAGAAACTCATGGGGTTCACTCGTCGAGGACGTAGCGGACGTGCCGGCCGCCGAAGTATCCCCGCACGATGTGGGGCTGGCGTTGTCGGCGGTGGAAGAACCTGCGGGTTTCGGCGGCGAGTTCGGCCTGGTTCCTGGCCCGGTGGGCGTGGGGCAGGCTGCGTTTGAGGTCGGCGTTGACCAGCTCGTCGGGGTTCAGCTCGGGTGAGTACGACGGCAGGAAGTGCAGCTCGATCACCTCCTTGTGGTCGGCGAGCCAGGACCGGACGCTCTTCGAGCGGTGGGCCGAGTGCTGGTCGACGATCAGGTGGACCTTGCGGTCGAAGTGCCCGACAAGCGGTCCAGGAAGCGGCACATGACCGTCGCGTCGAACGACTCGGTGAAGACCATGAAATGCATCCGGCCCTTCGTGCTGATCGCGGACATCGCGTTCACGGAGAACCGGTTCCCGGTGCGGCGGACGACCGGCGTCGTGTCTTTGGCGCCCCAGGTGCGGCCGGTGACCTGATCCGAGCGGACCCCGACCTGATCGGCGAAGAGGACTTCACCGTTCTCCGCCTTCGCTCTGGCCCGGATCGCCGGCCAGGTCTCCTCGTGCCAGACACGGACCGCTTCCGCATCCTGCTCGACGGCCCGCTTGTCCGGACGCTTGAACGTCAGTCCCCAGGGTTTGAGGTACTTGCCCACCCCGGGTTCGGTGAAGCGGATCCGGTACAGCTTGAAGATCAGCTCGCCTATCAGCCCGCGTGTCCACAGCTGACCGGAAAGTCCCAGGCCGGAGGGGGTGTGATCGAGGACGGCCTGTCGGACGGCGGCCTGCTCGGCCTCGGACAGAACTTGATGCTCGCCCACCCTGCGGCCGCGCGGACGGGACAGCAGCGCGTCCTTGCCACCGGTCTGCCACCTCGTCCACCAGTTGTCCACGGCCCTGACCGACACCTTGAACAGGGCCGCAACCTCTGCCCGGTCCCGCCCCTTCACCAGCGCGGACACCGCCAGCAACCGCACAGCCTCCTGCGCGTCCGGCGACCAGGTCCGCGCATCCCCCACCGGATCACTCACACACCGTCAACGAGCGTGAACCCAAAGCGTTTCGGATCAATATGTGGGGAACTCGCCCAGCCAGCTCCGGTTCAGGAGCTGGAGCGGGAGGTACTCCGACACCACTTCGATGGGGAAGTCGCCGTCGTAGGCGAAACAGGCGATGGCCAGAGGGCCGATGGCCCAGAGGCCGGTGACATCGAAGTCGCGTTCCTCCTGGCTCCAGTATGTCTTGTGCAGTTCGAGCGCTTCGGCCAGGGCGGCGTTGAACCCGTCGTGGTCACGCTTGACGAACCGGTAGAAGAGATTGATCGGGGGATACGAGATCTGCTGCACCCAGTCCCGCGGGGCGATGCGGACGACGTCAGGGTGAGATTGCTGAAATGCCTGGGTCAGCTCCGCCACCATGTCGTTCTGCCGACGTGACCAGTACGCCTGAAGGGCCGCCACCCAGTGGTAGAGGTACTCGTCGTGAACCGCACCGGACGCGCGCAGGGTATCAACCGGCACTTCACACAATTCGGTCATGCGCTTCTGGTCGCGGCAAATAACGGCAAACCAGAAGGCGTCGAGCCAGTTCGGTGCGGTGGCGAAAGACCTGGGACCCATTGCGGGGAGCCGCCGGATCTCGTGGTGGATACGGCATTCCACGGTCCCTTCCGAAGTGCCCGTCACGCGGAACAGAGCCGAACCCACCTGCATCGCATTGACCACTGCTTCCCAGGTGTCGATTCCGGACCCGTCGGAATCCACAGCGGAACGGGCGGAAACGCTGAGGCGCACGGAATTCCACACGGCATCGATCATTCGAGGAGAACGCTCCAGGGATTCGATACCCTCGATCGCTGAAGCTGTCCTCCGCTCCGCGTAGCTCTCGTCTTCAGGCCCTACTGCACCGTGACGCGGAACAGTTACGGTCACTCGATCTCCCGAATGTCATACTTCTGTTTGGTGTAGCCAGTGTACGTCCCTGCGTTGTCCTGGCCCCTGACCACCACGTAGTCGACGCGCCCCTCGTCAAGCGCTGTACGGAGAGCCGAAGCGAGTGTTTCGTCGCTTTTGAATTCCGGCTTTCGACCCCTCTTCTCCATTTGATCCAGGATGTCGAGGAAATAGGTGCGGGAGCCTTGGGAATAGCGGGCGCCGTTGACGGTCCGCTCGCCCAGGGGGGTGTCGATATGACTCTTCGCCTCGATGACGATGTACCGGTCGCCCTGCTGCCATACCTGGTCGAATTGATCGCGCCCGTTCGCAGGTCCGTGCAGCGTGTGCTCGGTTGCATTGGGATAGGACTCGGGAATCATGTGCTCGCGTGCGATGGCCTCGCCGTACAGCTCGCTCGCCTTGGTTGCCTTGGCATGCGGATCCTTGTGCGCGGCCGCGGCCTTGTCGTGCGCAGCCTGCAGCTCCGGGTTGGTCGGGTCGTGCTTCAGATCTGCCCGAGCCTTGCCGTGGGCGTCATGGAACGGCTTGTCGGCGGCAATGGCGGCGTGACGTTCCTCGGCGAGGTCGTCGAGCTTGGCCTTGGCTTCCGGGGTGGCCTCTTTCGCGGCGCTCGCGATGGGTTCCGCATCAAGATAGTCGGGCTTCAACGGGGGCGCGAGAGCGGACTTCGCCACAAAGGTGCCATCGGGAAGTTTCACGAGCTGTGGAGGCACCAGCCTGGACTCGTCCGCGATGGTGGTGCGCAGGCGGTATCCATTGTCGCGGTAATAGGCGAGGCGGTATCCGGGCTCGTTGTTCACCCGCCAGACCTGGTGTTCCATGATGGCCTGGCGCTCGGCATCAGTGTATTTGCGCGGGTCGTCCTTGTACGGAGGTGTCTGGCTGGGGTCCGTGCTTCGCCCGGCCCCGTTCCCCTGCGTGGAAGCGCCGTCGGCCGGACCTGCCCCGTTGGCTGCTTCGTCACTCGCCCGAGCGGCGGCGTCGAGGTCGTCCAGGCCGGGAGTTCCAGGGAGGATGCCGTTGTCGGTCGAGGAGCTGCCGGGCAGGTCACGGCCGCCGCCGGTACCGGTTCCGTCGGTGTGGCCGCCTGTACCGCCGGTACCGGTTCCGTCGGTGTGGTGCGACGACGGGGTGTCCGGGCTGTTGCCGTTGCCGCCGCGCGGAGTGTTGTCCAGATTGTTCGTGGGCATGTGGTCGCCCGCGTGGCCGCCGGAGGTGGTGTCGGTGTTGCGGGGGCCGTTGTCCAGCGTGTGGAGCGGGTCGGAGATGTCGGAGCTGAGGTTGATGCCGTTGTCGCCGCCGCGGGCGCCGACGCCGGCGAGTTCGCGTTCCGGGACCCTGGCAGCGGCCGGGGTGTCGGTCTTCGGTGCTTCGGTGCGCGGCACGTCCGCGCCCGCGTCCGGTTGGCCCTTCGGGGCGTCCTTGACGGACTGGTCGAGGGTGCCGTCGGCCTTGAAGATGTTGCCGTCGGGGTCCATGAACTTCGGCGGGCCGTCGACGGGGAGTTTGACCGTGCCCGGAGGGAAGGTCGTGGTGCCCTCGGGGAGCTTGATGTTGCCGTCGGAGAGCTTGATCGCGCCGTCGGGGACGGCCGACCCCGGCGGGAGGTGGATCGCGCCGTCGGGGAGGTGGACGGCTCCCTCGGGCAGCGCCAGCGCGCCGTCCAGGTTGATGTCCGGGACCTCGAACTTGCCCATGCCCTTCAGGCCGGCCATGACGTCGCCGATCTTCGAGAAGCCCGCGCCCGCGCCCTTGAAGATGTACGTCATCGGGTCGATCGCGTGCCCGGCCTTGCCCGCGAAGGAGAGGGTCTTCGCGACCGCGCCCGCCTTGCCGGCGCCCGCGGCGGCGCCGCCCGCGCCGCCCGTGAAGATCGTGGTCACGACGTTGAAGGTGACCGCGCCCGCCGCGCGGGACGGGTTCGAGCCCCACTGGTCCCACGCCAGCAGCGCCTTGCCCGTCTCCTTCATCGCCGTACGCGAGTCCCGCAGCCACGACGGCAGCTTGTCGTCCGGCGCGGACAGGAACAACGCCCCGGCCCCGGGGATCGACATGATCGCCAGACCGGTACCCAGCTTGGCCAGACCCGTCCAGGACTGCTTGAAGACGTCCCAGCCCTGGAGCCCGACGAGGCCGCCGAGGCCCTTGAGGGTGCCCCAGACGCCGTCGACGATGACGCCCTTGCCGAACTCCCAGGCGTGCTCCCACACCTGCCACGCCGGGATGGACTCCTCCACCGCGTCGCCCCACGGCAGGGACTTGGACTGCTTCAGCGCTTCCGCGTCGTAGCCGTACATGTCCGGGGCGTTGGAGCCGTCGTTCACGCGCAGGGGCTTGCCGCCGACCAGTGCGACGATCTTCGCGTGGGCGGCCCGCTCCACTTCGTGGAACTCTTCCCACACCTCGGCGACCTTGTTGCGGCGCGCGAGGTTCTCGTCGATCAGATCGCCGTCCTCACGCCACTTGTCGTCCTTGTCCGTCTTCTCGCGGAACGCTTCCGCTTCCGCCCGCAGGCTCTCCAGCTTCTTGATGACGGGCGCGGCGTCGCGTGAGTACGTGCCCAGGGCGCCGGCGATGGTGCACATGTCGGAGCTGAGCTTCAGGCCGAGGTCCGAGACGGGTTTCGTCGTCGCGAAGAGCTGGTCGGCCTCCGGCGCCTGGTAGAAGGCCTGCAGGCCGCCGAAGCTGGTGTGGACGTCCGAGGCCTTCGTCGAGACCGTGGCCCCGCCGGACGAGATCAGCTTGACCTTTTCGTCCAGTACAGCCAGGTTGCCGGTGAAAACCGGTATCTCGGCAGGGTCGACCGGTGCGTTCCCGCTCACTTCTTGCCCCCGGGCTTCTCACGCAGGATGTCGAGGTTCACGGACTTCGCCGCGTCCTGGGCGGCCTTGGCCTGGTCCAGGTCGCCTTCCAGGTACTCGTTCGTGGCCTTGACCGCGCCGAGGATGCACGCCTCGATCCGCTCGGCCATCGACTTGAACTCCGGCTTGCGGGCCGTCAGGTACTCGCCGAGGGCGGCCGCGACCGGACCCAGCGCCTTCTGCGGCGCCACAAAAGCCGAACCCGGAGCCGGCCCCGCACCCGGAGCCAGCGGACCCTGCGCAGTCATCCCCGACTGCGAACCCGGAACAGCCGTCCCCGCGGCCTGGGCCGCCTCCGACATGGCTGTGAGCAGCGCGTTCAAGGCCTTCTCCAGCTCGCCGGCGTTCCCGCCGACGGTCTTCAACTGGCCCTGCACACCCTGCGGCTTGATGTCCCATGACGTCATGGACGATCCACCCCCGTGAACCCGGCTTCCCTACCGACCCGCTGACTTGCTGATCTGCTGAAACGATCCTGCTCAGCCGATGTTGTCGACCGCGGCCTTCGCGCGCTGCAGCGTCTGGCGCGCCGTCGCGTCGTTCTTCTCCAGCGTCGTGTTCAGCAGCTGGATGATGTTCTTGACCTCCTGCGAGGCGTTCTTCCAGCGCAGTTCCTTGGCGTGGTAGTCGTCCGCCACACCGTCCGCCGCGAAGTCCGACATCGCCGCCGCCACCTGCGCCTCACGCGCGGCGATCACCTGCTCCAGCTGCCCGATCACCGCCTTGATACCGCCCTGCACCTCCGTCGAGGCACCCACGTCGTACGCACGACGGTCCGTCCCACCTGCACCCATGACAGCCACACTCCCCGTTGAAGTCGAAGTCGAAGTTGGAGAAAGAAGAAGGCCCGGAGCCCGCCGGCCTAGCGGCCGCGGAAGCGGGCCGCGTCGAAGTTCGCCGAACCCTGCGTCTGCCGCGCGTTCTCGCCCTGCTCCTGGTCACCCGACCCGAACGCCTGCTCCATGCCCGACTGGCCGCCCAGGATCGCCGCCAGCGAGGCGTTCAGCTCCTTCGCGATACCGTCCGCACGCAGCTTGAACGAGTCGAACGCGACCTTGCCCTGCCCCTGGAACTTGCCCTCCAGCGGCTGCGCCGCGGCGACCAGCTGCTTGATCAGCGACCCCAGGTCGGTATTCGAGTTACGCGACCCCGACATCAGGTTCGTCAGAACCTGCGTCCCCATGTCGAACTTCATCCCACACTCCCCCGCACTCTCGAACGATCAGCAATCAGCCATCAGTGTGACCAGTTCTATCAACATACATCGCACCTGCAACCGGCAACGAGCCAGTTGTGACTCACCCATGACAAACCGCCAGGCATCTTCACGGTCCCTTCAGATGCCGCGTCAGCCGCTCGAACTCCGCCCACCCCGCCAGGTCCGACGGATCGCCCGGGAGCGGGTAGTAGTAGCCCGGGCGGGACTTGGGCCCCAGCCGCACCGGCGCCTCGGCCAGCGGCGTGTGCCGGGCCCGGTCGTCCGGCATGGCACGCACCTCCTCCGCACCCAGTACGAAGGCCAGCGGGACCCCCGGCCCCTCGAAGCGCGGCGGCACCAGCAGATCGCGCCGGGCTTTGCGGAGCTGTACGAGCATCGACTGGAGGCGGTGGCGGGTGACGAGGGCCTCCGCGACGCGCGGAAGGGCGTCCAGCGGCGGCTCCTCGCCGTCGCCGTAGCCGAGCGCCATCGTCACGGTCTCCTCGACACCCGCCTTCGTACGGCTGATCCGCACCGTGGCCAGTCCGGGCCGCTCCGGGCTGCCGACGACCACGAACCACGTCGGCTCGGGGGCCCGCGCGAACGCCACGTCCGTCAGCCGGCCGGGGGACCAGGGCAGGTTGGCGGGCTCGGCCGTGCCCCACCCGGCCGGAGGGGCGCCCGTCAGCTCCCGCCACACCGTCTCCAGAGCCCCGCCCAGGACCAGCCGTTCGTCCGCGGGGTGGATGGTGCGGAAGGTGAGGGCCAGCTGCCGCTGCGCCGTCTCCGCGACCTCCTGGTATGCCGCGGCGACCGGGGTGCGCGGGTCGTCCTCGGTGGCGTCCGGCGACACGAGCGTGGCGAACATACCCTCCTGCCAGCGCAGCACCGCGCCCGAGAGGCCGTCGTAGTAGCCGTCCCGCTGGTCCTGCACGACCCACCGCGAGGGCCAGTCCGGCATGTTCGCCAGTACCGCCGGGGACAGCACCGTCCCGGGCGGGGTGACGATCTGCAGGCCCCGCTCGGCCGCGGCCGCGGCCCGGAAGGCGTCGGAGAGCCATGCCGTCATCGCGACGACCGGGCGGTCCATGATGACCACGGCGACGTTGCGGGTCAGGACGTCGACGGCGGGCTGAGCCGCGGCGGGCGTCGGCGCCACGCTGATCCCGTCGCTCTCCACCACCGCCACCGACCGCGCTGCCTCGGCAGGCCATGCGCTCCCGGCGGCCAGCGAGGCCAGGCGGGCCGCGAAGGTGCCCGCGAGGCGTTCGGCCTCGGGTACGCCGGTGGTGGCGCGGGCCTCGGTCCACCAGTACGGGACCCGCGGCGGGGTGGCGCCGAGCAGCCGCTCCGCCTCCCCCTCCACCTGCACGAGCAGCGGGGCCTCGACCGAGACGAGCGGCCGCCCCTGCTCGTCGCAGAGCTGGATGACCGCCCCCTCGCCGGCGGTCTCCACCAGCTTGTCGGGGCCGCCGGAGAGCAGGCCCGCGAGCACCGTCCAGGGGGCGGGCATCTGCTGGGTCAGGGCGACGACGTCCTTGGTCATGTGGTCCTGCGGTCCTTCACTCGGGTGCGTACACGGTCTGGATCAGCCGGTTGGACTGGCCCCTGCGGACGAGGACGCCACGGCCGGCCGGCTGCTGGGAGGCGTACACCCCCGGGAACAGCTGGCCCTCGCTCCGGTCGCCCGCCATGACGACCGCCGAGGCCCCCGACTCGCGCAGGCCCTGCACGAGCGGCTCGTACATCCCGCGCGAAGCGCCCGCGACGCGGCGGGTCAGGACGAAGTGCAGGCCGATGTCCGCCGCCGACGGGATGTAGGGGACGAACGGGGCCAGCGGCGACTGCCCTGCGGTGGTCAGCACGTCGTAGTCGTCGACGAGGACCACGATCCGCGGCCCGCCGCCCCAGCTGCCGGGCTCCAGGTCCTCCAGCGGGGCGCTGTCGTCGGGCATCCGCCGCTCCAGCTCGGTGGCGATGCCCGCGGCCAGTCCGGCGCACATCTTGGCGTTGTAGGCATAGCCGCCGTTGAACTCCTCGGGGACCACGCCGCGCAGGCTGCGCCGCGGGTCCATGATCGCGAAGACCAGCTCGTCCTCGCCGTAGCGCTCGATCAGACCGCCGGCGACGGTCTTCAGCAGGTTCGTCTTGCCGCATTCGCTGTCGCCCATGACCAGCAGGTGCTGGTCGTGGTGGAACAGGTCGAGGAGTACGGGCGCCAGCGCGCTCTGGTCGAGACCGATCGGTACCCGCTTCGGCTCGGCGACCGGGCCCGGCAGCAGGTGCGGCTCCAGCACGTGCGGCAGTACCCGCACCGGCTGGGCGGCGTCGCCGCTCCAGGTGGCGCGGACGGTACGGGCCGTGCGCTCCAGGACGGAGCCCAGCTCCGAGGTGTCGGTGAGGCCGTCCGTGCGGGGCAGCGCCACCTGCGCGAACAGCTTGCCGTCGGTCAGGACGCGGCCCGGCTCGTCGGGTGCGAGGGTCTCGGCGAGCTTGCGCTCGATGCTGGACTCGCTGGGGTCGTTGAGGCGCAGCTCGACGCGGGTGCCGAAGTTCGACTGGACGGCGATGCGGACGTCGTTCCAGCGGAGCATGCCCGCGACGACGTGGATGCCGTAGCCGCCGCCGCGCTTGAGGATGTCGACGACGGCGTCGTCGAGCTCCTCGAAGTCGTCGCGCAGCGCGCCGAACCCGTCGATGACGAGGACGATCTCGGCGGAGGCCAGCTGCGGCAGCCGGCCGGCCGCGTGCAGGGTGCGCAGCTGCTCGACGGAGTCGATGCCGTGCTCGCGGAAGAGGTCCTCGCGCAGGGCGAGCATGGTGCGCACCTCTTCGACGGTGCGGGCCGCGCGCTCGCGGTCTGCGCGGCCCGCGATCCCGCCCACGTGCGGCAGACCGGACAGGGCCTGCAGACCCCCGCCGACCAGGTCGAGGCCGTAGACGCCGACCTCCTGCGGGGTGTGGGTCAGTGCGAGCGAGAGGACCAGGGTCCGCAGCAGGGTGGTCTTGCCGGACTGCGGGCCGCCGATGACGGCGGCGTGGCCGCCCGCGACCGTGAGGTCGAGGTACCAGCGGCCCTGCCACTGCTTCGTCGGGTCGTCGAGCAGGCCGAGCGGCACCACGAGCCGGTCGCGGCGCTTGGAGAGCTGCATTCCGCGCACGCCCACGTCGAGGGGGCCGGCGACGGAGTCCAGGGAGATCGCGTCGGGCAGCGGGGGCAGCCAGATGCGGCGCACCGGGCCGGCGGCGTGCTGCAGCTGCTCGACGATGACGCCCATCTCGGTGGGACCGGTCTCGCGCCGGCGCGCCGAGGGCTCCTGACCGCCCGTGCCCTCCGGCTCGGACAGGGAGTTGAAGGCCCCGTACTCCAGGGCGAGCGGGCCGCTGTCCTCGTCCTCGGCGCGCTGGACGGGGCCGCGGTAGGCGCCGGATACGTAGCTCGCCTTGAAGCGTTCGTAGTGGCTGGTGTCGACCTTGAGGTAGCCGAAACCGGGCAGCGGAGGCAGGTGGAAGGCGTCGGTGGTGTCCAGGACGGTGCGGGACTCGTCGGCGGAGAAGGTACGCAGGCCCAGCCGGTAGGAGAGGTAGGTGTCCAGGCCCTTGAGCTTGCCGCCCTCGATGCGCTGGCTGGACAGCAGCAGGTGGACGCCGATGGACCGGCCGATACGGCCGATGGACAGGAACAGGTCGATGAAGTCTGGCTTGGCGGTGAGGAGTTCGCCGAACTCGTCGATGACGACGAACAGGTGCGGGAGCGGGTCCAGGTCGGGCCGGCGGTCGGCGCGCAGCGCGGCGTAGTCACCGATGTCGGCGACGTTGCCGGCGTCCTTGAGGACCTGCTGGCGGCGCTTGACCTCGCCGGCCAGGGAGGCGTGGACGCGCTCGACGAGGCCGGCCTGGTTCTCCAGGTTGGTGATGACGCCGGCGACGTGCGGGAGGTCGGCGAACGGCGCGAAGGTCGCACCGCCCTTGTAGTCGACGAGGACCAGGGCGAGGTCCTCCGGCGGGTGCGTGGCCACCAGGGCGAGGACGAGGGTGCGCAGCAGCTCGGACTTACCCGAACCGGTCGCGCCGACGCACAGGCCGTGCGGGCCCATGCCCAGCTCGGAGGACTCCTTGAGGTCAAGCAGTACGGGCTCGCGGGCGTCGCTGACGCCGATGGGCACGCGCAGGAAGGCGCGTTCGCCGCGCGGGGCCCACAGGGTCGCCAGGTCCAGGCGGGCCACGTCGTCGATGCCGAGCAGGTCGGCGAAGTCGACGGGTCCGGACAGCGGGGCGTCGATGAGGGACTCGGCGGACAGGCGCAGCGGGGCGAGCATCCGGGCCAGGCCCTCGGCGAAGGGGATGCCGACCTCGTCGACGGTGCCGTGGGCGCTGATGGATTCGTCCTGGCGCAGGTCCTCGATGAGGACCTGGTCGCCGTCGACGGTGATGCGTACGCCGACGTGCCCGGGCTCCTGGATGCGCTGCTGAAGCAGGTGGAGGACGGTGACGCCCATCTCGCGCAGGCCGACCGCGTCGTCGGGGCGCGGCAGTTCGACCGCGTCCTCGCCGTGTCCGTCGGTCACGACGAGCAGCCGGGACGTCATGGACAGGGCGTCCTTGCCGGACAGTCCGCGGCGCACCTCGGCGGCGTAGGAGGCCCGGCGGCGCAGCTCGGGGCCGATCTGCCGGGCGAGCTGGTCCGCGGAGGGCGCGATGCGGCGGGCGGCGACGGGACCGTCGAGCTGCTCGGTGTCGAGGAGGTGCGGCATCCACTTGGCCCACTCCCAGTCGGGGAGCCGGTCGCCGGGCACGGCCAGCGCGATCGCCACGTCGTCGGGGGCGTGCAGGGCGGCGGCCTGGACGAGCAGGGCGCGGGCGACGCGCAGGCAGTCCTCGCGGGGGCCGATGACGCTGACGTTGCCGACGCGGTCGAGCGGCACGGTGAGCGGGAGTTCGGTGCCGTTGCGGAAGCGGGCGGTGAGCGCCGAGGCCTCGTTGAGCATGAAGCGGTCGGGCGGGGTGAGGACGGAGGAGCCCTGCTGGCCGATCTGGAGGTCGCGTACGGGCATCTCGCCGGTGCCGACGCGCACGCGCAGGAAGTCCCCGTCGGTGCGCCGGCGCTCCCACAGCCGGGCCGGGTCGCGGACGATGTCGTACAGGGCGTGCGGCGGCGGGTTGAGCACGTCGGCGTGCTCGCCGCGCTCGCGTTCCTCGGCGGAGAGCTCCTCGCGCAGGTCCTCCAGGTAGGCCAGGTAGGCCTCGCGCTGGGTACGGCGGGTGCGCTGGGCCTTGCCGCGCTGCGAGAAGACGAGCGCGACCGAGCCGACGATGGTGACGACGAGGATCAGCGCGCCGAGTGCGGCGAACTGGCTGTTGCGGACCACCGTCATCATCACGACGGACGACATGACGCCGGCCACGGGCAGCAGCGACATCGCGATGCTGCCCGCCTTCCCCTCGGGGAGGTTGGGCGGGGCCTCGATGGTGCGCGCCTCGGGGGGCGCCGGCGGCCTGACGGTCCGCGCCGGGCGGTGGATCAGTCGGGTACTCATCGTCAGTGGCGCTTCTGGGAGAGCTGGAAGACGTCCGCGGCGAGCCGGGCGGCGGTCTGCCGGGTCGAGTGGGCGAGCAGTTCGGTGCGGATGTGGCCGCCGTCCGCGAGGTGGCGGTCGTACGGCAGGACGTGGACGCTCGGCCCGGCCGCCTCCAGGGTGCGGACCGCGTCGGCGAGGTCGACCCCGGAGTGCGGCGCCTGCTCGGTGATCACGACGGAGGTGCTGGCCAGCATGTGCGGGGGCAGGCCCTGCATCCACTGGAGGACCGCGTAGGTGCTGCTGACGCCGTCCAGGGTGGCGGGGGTGGCCAGGACGCGGGCCTGGGAGGCGGAGAGGGCGACGCGGGCGACCTCGGCGGGGAGCGTCTCGCAGTCGACGACGGTCACGCCGAAGTAGCGGCGCAGGGCGACCATGGCCCGCTCGTAGGCGCGGGTGTCGAGCATCGCGCCGATCTGGCCCTGGCTGCCGGGCAGCAGCCAGGCGTTGTCGCGGAGCTGGACGAGGTAGCCGGTGATGTCGAGCAGCGACATCTGGGGCTCGACGATGTCGGCGACGTCGCCGGTGGTCCAGCGCAGGCTCTCGGCGCCGAGCCGGATCGGCAGCGAGCCGAGGGCCGGGTCGGCCTCGACGAAGAGGACGGGGTCCTGCCGGTAGTGCGCGTACGTGGTGCCGAGCAGGGCGGCGACCGTGGACTTGCCCGCGCCGCCGCGGATGGAGGTGACGGCGATCTGGCGGCCGGTGGTGACGGGCTGCTGGAGCACTTCGGCGGCGCGGGTGGCTTCGGCGACCTCGCGGGCCGCCGACGAGGAAACGGTTCTCCGCACGGCGCGCAGGGCGCGTGCGGTGAAGGGCTCGCCGTGCCGGGGCTTGCGGCCGGCCCCGGAGAGCTGCCGGTCCACGGCGGGCTTGGAGTCGGGGGTACGGGCCCGCTGCCCGTGGCCCGCGGCGGCGTACGCGGCCTGCGGGTGCGGCTGCTGGGGCTGCTGGGGCGGCGCCTGGGGGTGCGCGTACGGCTGGGCCTGCGGCGGGATGCCGCCCTGAGGGCCGGCCGCCGCCGGACCCTGCTGCGGGTATCCGTACGCGGGAGCCTGGGCGGGAGCGTGCCCACCGGGGCCGGCCGCCGGGGGCTGCTGCGGCGCGCCGGTGGCCTGCGGCCCGGTGGCCTGCGGCCCGGCGCCGTGGGGTCCGGCGGCCTGCGGCCCGGCGGCCTGGGGCCCGGTGCCGTGCTGCCCGGCGGCCTGGGGTCCGGTGCCGGAGACCTGGCGCGCTTGCGGATGCCCGTGCGCGGGGGCCGCGGCGCCCGGGGCGGGGGCCTGCGCGGCGGGACCCGCGGCCGGCTGCTGCTGTTGCCCCGCCTGGCCCTGGGCCGGAGGCTGCGCTGCGCCCTTGAGGTCGCGCAGGACGTCGCCCTGCCAGTTCTCTGCGTTCGGCATGTCTGCCCCTGCCCCTCTTCCTCAGAACTTGTTGAGCAGTTGCCCGTACACGCCGAACACCCCGACGGCGAGCGGGAAGAGCCCCACCATGCCCACCGATTCGACGAGGTCGGCCGTGCGCCGCAGTCGGACCTGCACGTGGTCCGGCGGCTGCACCGCGAGGACGAGCAGCGGCAGCAGCGCGGCCACGACCAGCACGGCGAGCGGGCCGGCGCCCCCGTCGTGCCCGGTCCACAGCACCACCAGGCGTACGACGAGCACGGCCGCGGCGGCGATCAGCGCGACGACCTCGGCCATCAGCGGGAAGGCGCGCGCCCTGGACAGCAGCACGACGGCGACGAGCGACGGCAGCGCGACCGTCCACACGGAGGGCTTCTCGGCGAGCGTCAGCAGCCAGCCGGCGGCCGCCGCGGAGATCGCGGTGACGATCGTGGCGAGGGCGAGCCCGCGGTGCGTGGCGGCGAGGGCGTTTCCCACCTCGTGGCGGCTGACGGAGGCGCCGCCGGAGCGGCGGTCGTCGAGGGCCGTGAGCCCGGAGGCCATCAGGGCGAGCCGCGGCAGCAGGCCGAGCAGCACCACGGAGACGAGGGCCATGACCGCGCCGAGCCGGGCCGGGTCGTCCTGGACGGCGGCGACGGCCTCCCACAGGGCGGTGATCACGGCGGTGGCCACGGCCCCGAAGAGCCCGCCTCGGCCGAGCGGCGAGAAGTAGCCGAGCAGCGCCAGGGTCAGGACGAGCGCGCCGGCGACGGCGGCGAGCCGCGCGGTGCCCGGCCAGTCGTGGGCGTCCGCGGCGGTCCAGGCGGTGAGGACGCCCAGCCCGCCGGAGGCGAGCAGGAGCGCCGTCGCGAGGCCCCGGTTGCCCTGGCCGATCCGCGAGACGAGGGCGCCGGCCGCCATCAGGACGAGCGTGACGGCGGCCAGGCCGCCGGCGAGTGCTCCGAGGGCGAACTCGTGGCGGGCGAGCAGCGCGGCGGTCACCGTGAAGGCGACGGTCGCCACGCCCGCGCTGCCCCGCCGGGCGGCGGGACGCCAGCGCCAGGCCTGGAGGTCGAGGTCGTCCGAGACCAGGTCGGTGACATCGTGGACCACCGGGGCGGGCGGTGCGGAGTGGCTCCTGACCAGGCGCAGGACGGCGCCGTCGGCTATGCCGGCCGTCGCGAGCGTGCTGTCGTGCGGCAGCGCGGAACCGTCCGGTGCGATCAGCTGACGGGTCAGCGGCCGGGACGCGGCCCGGTCGTCGAGCAGCTGGAGTATGTCCGGGAGCAGTTGGCCGATCGGGGTGTCGGACGGCAGGACCATGTCGGCACGGCGCCGCTCGCCGATCAGGGTCACCCGGCTGAGTTGCGCCCGGGAAGTCGTTGCTGTGCTCACCACTTGCGGGAACCTATCATCGCGGGTTTGCGACCTTTCGGGGCCAAGGGGGACATGGCGCCGCCGCCGGACCGTGAACTCTCCCGGATCTGCACGCCTGATGCTTCTTCCTCTACGACTGCGCCGGCTCGGGCGACCCGGCCGGGTGCGAGGGCGTCGGCTGTGACGTCTTCTTCGGTGGCTTCGGGGACTTCGACGCGGACGGGCTCGCCGCAGCGGACGGCGGCTGCGATGTCGCGGGCTGCCCGTACGGCTGCAGCCGGCCCTGCTGCTGTTGCTGCTTCTGCTGCTCGGCCTTCTGCTTCGCGAGGGTGTGCTGGACGAAGGACCAGCCGACGCAACCCGCGCACAGGACGGCCGCGATGGCGATGCCCGCGAACAGCTTGCCGAGCCGCTCGTCCGCCGTGCGCCGCGCCCGCTGGGCACCGAAGAGCAGGGCGTCCCTCATCCTGCGGCGGCGTACCGCCACCGACTCCAGAAGCTGGCTGTCGTAGTCACGTGCCATCTGTCGTCCGTCGCCCCAGTCCCGGTTCGTCGAGCGCTTCCACCGCTCCAGGGCGCGGCTCCTGAGTGTGCGCCATGCCGAGCCCCCGTGTTTTGCCTCTGCAACATAGAGCATGTGTGCGGTTCGAGCACATCCGGACCACGCCCCTTTCGCGGCCTGTCCGGTGTGGCTTCGGCCGAAGTGAAACATTCCCGCAGGGCTGTCGCGTCAATGGAGTGAGACGGACGCGAGGGGGAGTGGATGCGACAGGGTCGCAGGGACGGGTTCCGTGAATTCGCGGCGGGCCGGTCGGGGCACCTGTACCGATCGGCCTGTCTGCTGGCGAGCGGGGACACCCATCTCGCGGAGGACCTGGTGCAGGAGACCCTGGGCCGGATGTACCTGCACTGGGGCCGGATCGCCCGCGTGGACAATCCGGCGGCGTACGCGCAGACGGTGCTGGTACGGGCCTACCTGACGCACCGGCGCCGCCGGTCGGCGGGGGAGCGCCCGGCGGGGCGCTTCCCCGACACCGGAGCGGTGGCGGCGGGCGGCGGCGATCCGGCGCTGCGGATGACCCTGCTGGAGGCGCTGGGGCGGCTGGCGCCCAAGGACCGGGCGGTGCTGGTGCTGCGCTACTGGGAGGACCGCAGCGTCGAGGAGACCGCCGACGCCATGAACGTCAGCTCGGCGGCGGTGCGTACGCGCACCTCCCGGGCGCTGGCCCGGCTGCGGGCGGAGCTGGGCGGCAGCCTCGGCGCCTTCGCGGAGCTCTGAAGGACCCGAAAGGCGCCGGACCCCTGCACCTCCCGGCATCGCCCACCCCCACCCTTTGAACGGAAGGTCTAGTTCCTCATGCCCTTTGAAGATGATCTCGGTGCGGCCCTCCGGCAGGCGGGGGACGGCTTCACGGTCGACCGGCATGCCCTGGTGAACGCCGGCGAGGAGCGCGGCCGGCGCCTGGTGGCGCGCCGCCGGGCCGCTGTGGTCGGCGGATCCGTGCTGGCCCTGGCCCTGATCGCGACGGCCGGCGCCTACACCAGCGGCCTCCTCGACGGCGCGGGCGGCGCGGACGGCGTCACCGTCGCCGCGGCGCCGACGCCGACGCCGGGCGGCGGTTCGGGCACCGACGGCGCGCCCGACTCCGGGGCCGCGAGCCCGCGGGTGGGCAGCGGCGCGGTCAGTGCGGAGCGGATGACGGACGCTCTGGAGAAGGCTCTGGCCCGGGAGGGCGGGAAGCTGACCGCCACGTCGGCGCGCGGCACCGAGAGCGAGGGCGGAGCGGCGGCCTCCGGCGTGTACGACGACGGGAAGGGGAAGGCGGCCGTCAGCGTCAGCCTCTCCCGCGTGGACCCCCAAGGCAGTCAGGCCCGCCAGCTCACCGAGTGCGGGGACAAGAACCTCCAGGGCTACGACGACTGCCGGACCGAGCAACTGCCGGACGGGTCGAAGCTGCTGATCCACAAGGGGTACGAGTACCCCGACCGCCGGGTGGACACCAAGTGCTGGCGGGCCGTGCTCGTGACCCCTGCGGGCTTCCTGGTCGAGGCTTCCGAATGGAATGCCCCCGCGGAGAAGGACGCGGCCGTCACGCGCCCCGAACCACCTTTGGGCAGTGCACAGTTGAAGACCCTGGTCACCTCCCCGGTCTGGTTCCCCGCGCTGAACGACCTGCCGGCCGCCGCGCCGGAGCCGGGGTCGCGGGACGCCGGGTCGGGTGTGGTGTTGAAGGACCGGAGCGCCGCCGACGCCCTGGAGTCGCTGCTGGCCCCCCTCGGGATCCCGATCGCCTCCCGGGGCGGGGAAGGCTCGTACGGATACGCCGTGCTCGACGACGGCAAGGGCCTGTCCCTGGTCCAGCTCAACGTCTCCAAGGGCGAGAGCACCTCGGGCTTCACGGGCCCCGACGTCACCACCGAGTCCGACGGTACGAAGGTCAGGATCACGCAGGGTCCCGCTGAGAAGGGCAAGGGTGTGGTCCAGTGGACCGTGGACACCCTGCGCAAGAACGGCCTGCGGGTGACGGTCTCCGGCTTCAACACCGCCAACCAGAACGGCGCCGCCACCCGCCGGACGCCCGCGGTCACGCTGGAGCAGCTGAAGGAGATCGCGCTTGTGCCGGGCTGGAACCGGGACCGGAACTAGGCCCTGTCTGGAGTTCCCCCGCGGCGTTGCGGCGGAACTCCAGACAGGACCTGAGCGGTTCTGGGGAAGCAGGGTGCGTTTCCGCGTCGTTCGGTGCGTGCTCTCGGCGTGCCGGCGCAAGGCCCTCGTACGATGCACGGCACCGGACGCCGCGAGCTGATCCGCCCTGATCCACAAGACACGACCTGGGCTCGTACGAGCCCTACTTGGCGTCGGCGTAGCACTCGACGACCGCCGTCGTGAACGGGAACCGGACCGGGGTGTCGCCGAAGGCGATCCGGCCGGCCCGGTCGCCGGCGGCGCGGATCGCCTCCACGACGGCCTCGGCCTCCTCGGCCGGGCAGTGCACCATCACCTCGTCGTGCTGGAAGAACACCAGTTCCGCGCGCATCCCGGCGGTCGCCTGCCGCAGCGCCGCGAGCATCAGCAGGGCCCAGTCGGCGGCGCTGCCCTGGACGACGAAGTTGCGGGTGAACCGGCCGCGGGCCCGGGTGTTGGCGGAGGCGTAGCTCGGGGTCCAGCCGTCCTCCCGGTCCCGGGTGGTCCCGGCCTCGCCCTCGGGCTCGCCCGCGCCGGGATCCACGCCCCCGTCGCCGGCCTCGTAGCCCTCGCCGGAGCCGGCGGGCGGCGGGCAGGTGCGGCCGAGCCAGGTGCGTACGAGCCGGCCCTCCTCCCCGGCCTTCGCCGCGTCGTCCACGTACGCCACGGCCCGGGGGAAGCGGCGGCGCAGCGCGGCCAGGTTCTTCAGGCCGTCCCCGGAGGTCTGCCCGTAGACGGCGCCGAGGACGGCGATCTTGGCCTTGTCGCGGTCGCCGGAGAAGCCCTGGCGGGAGACGGCGGTGTAGAGGTCCTCGGGCCGGCCGGCCACCTCCATGAAGGCGGGGTCGCGGGAGATCGCGGCGAGCACGCGCGGTTCCATCTGGTCGGCGTCGGCGACGACGAGCCGCCAGCCCGGGTCGGCGACGACGGCCCGGCGGATCACCTTCGGGATCTGCAGGGCTCCGCCGCCGTTGGTGACCCAGCGGCCGGTGAGCGTGCCGCCGGGGATGAACTCCGGGCGGAAGCGGCCTGCGTGGACCCAGTCGCCGAGCCAGCTCCAGCCGTGGGCGGTGTAGATGCGGTACAGCTTCTTGTACTCGACCAACGGCTCGACGGCGGGGTGGTCCAGCTCCTGGATCTCCCAGCGGCGGGTGGACTTCAGCTTGATCCCGTCCTTGGCGAAGGCTCTGATCACCTCCGCGGGCAGGTCGGGGCGTACGCGCCGGCCGAAGGCCGCCGAGACCCGGTCCGCCAGCTCGGCGAGGCGCCGGGGCTCCCCGCCGCCCGCGTACCGCTCGCCGAGCAGCTCGGTCAGCAGGGCGCGGTGCACGTCGGCCCGCCAGGGCAGGCCGGCCCGGTTCATCTCGGCCGCGACGAGGAAGGCCGCGGACTCGGCGGCGACGAGCAGCCGCATCCGGTCGGGGTGCGCGGTCGTGCCGAGCCGCCCCACCTGGTCGGCGTGGACGGCGAGCAGGGCGTCCAGGGAGAGCGGGGCGGGCCGCGGGTCGAAGAGGGAGTCCTGGGCGCGCGGGTCGGCCGCGCGCTGCCGCGGGTCGGGCGGTACGGGGGCGTTGTTCAGCCGCGCCCAGGCGGCGGCGGCCGAGCGGGGCTCGCCGGAGCGGCCCTCGTGGCCGAGGAGCAGCAGCTCGGCGTCCTCGATGTCGTGGCACCGCTCGACGCGGACGCCGGCCGCGAGCAGGCGCGGGTACACGGCGGCGGTGGACCGCCAGACCCAGCGGGTGCCGGGCGGGGCGCAGCGGATCGCCTCGGCGGGATCGCGGACACGGAGCGGGGCCGCGTCCGCCCGGACTCCGTCGGCGGGGGGTACGGGTGCGGCGTGCCACCACCCGTCGCCGTCCTCGGCGAGGGCCCACCGGGGAGTGCGGTCGCTCATGGGTGCGAGTGTCCCACCGGGGTCCGACAGCGGCCGGTCGGCCGCCGTCGCCCGGGCGCGGCGCCCTGCGCTGCGAGCGCCGGCGGGGCGGAGCCCGCCCCCCCGCCCCCCGCGCTCCGCGGCGGTCGCGGCGTCGAGGCCGCCCGCGGGGAGGGGGAGGCGAAGGCGGGCATGCCAAGCTGAGAGGTGTGAGAGACCTTGCCGAGACCGTCGACCGAGCCTTCGCCGCAGCCCTCTACGCCCAGGACGACGCCGGGCTGGACACCGGGGCCTCGCTGCTCGCCGCCGATTCCGGGCGCTGGTCAGGGGTGGGCAGGGAGCTGCTGGCGCGCGGGGAGGCGTGCGTACGGCAGGGCTGGGAGCGGGGCTGGCAGCCGGCCGACGTGCTGCGGCTGGTCCGCCGCGACCTCGACGAGCGGCACCTGCGGATCACCGGGGACCTGATCGCCGCCGAAGGGCGCCGCTACGCCCGGCTCCCGGAGCGCTGGACCACCGCCGAGGTGTGGTGGAAGAGCGACGAGGAGTACGCCGACGGGCTCGCGCAGCGGGAGCGGGCCGACCGGTTCACGCTGGCCACCGCCTTCCTGGAGGTGCTGCGGCTGCTGATCCGGCTGCCCTCCGTAGAGCCCGTGGGTCCGCTGCCCGGAGACCCGGTCGACGCCCTCGCGGAGCACGCCCACATCGAGCCGCGCATGCTGGGCCGCATCCGGGCCCTGCTCGCCAAGGCCGAGGCGACCACCTACCCGGAGGAGGCCGAGGCGCTGAGTGCCAAGGCCCAGGAGCTGATGGCCCGGCACACCGTGGACGAGGCCCTGCTGGCCGCGCGCGGGGTCGGCCCTGCGCAGGTGCCGGCGGCCTGCCGGATCGGTGTCGAGCCCCCGTACGAGGAGGCGAAGGCGGTCCTGCTCGACGCGGTGGCCACCGCCAACCGCTGCCGGGCGGTGTGGAACAGCGCCTTCGAGTTCTCCACGGTGGTCGGCTTCGAGAGCGACCTTGAGGCGGTGGAGCTGCTCCACACCTCGCTCCTCGTACAGGGGACGGCCGCGATGACCCGCGCGGAGGCCGCCCAGCGGTCGGGCGGACGCAAGCGGACCAAAGCCTTCCGTCAGTCGTTCCTGCTGGCCTACGCCAGCCGGCTCGGCCACCGGCTCGCCGAGACCGCCGAGCACGCGGCGACGGAGGCCCCGGACAACCTGCCCGCCCTGGTGGCGCGCGACGTGGCGGTCACCTCCCGGGCCGAGGAGATGTTCCCCCGGACCACCACCACCCGGCTGCGCGGCGCCACCGACCACGCGGGCTGGGAGGACGGCACGGCGGCCGCCGACCGGGCCCACATGGGCGGCCGCCGCCCGAGGCTCCCCAAGTCCTAGGTAGGAGCAGCTGCCAGGTCCTGTCGGGCTGGACGGCGTTGCGGAACAAGGGCGTTCCCCCTCCGGCCCCGGGGCGGACCTGTCTGTGATCACCGGAACACCCCGCGTGCACGTGCATCTGCGCATGCAGCAGCCCATGAACACAGCTATGATCCGGTGGAGTTGACATCTGCACTATCGGGGGCTTCCTGTGGACCACGCGTACAACGGGATGGCAGCTGCAGAACTCGCTTCCTTGTTTGAGCTGACGTGGCAGAAGAGCAGACACAGCAACTCTCAGGGTTCCTGTGTGGAATTCGCGAAGCTGCCCGGAGGCGAGGTCGCCATGCGCAACTCGCGCTTCCCGGACGGTCCGGCGCTCGTCTACACGCCGGCCGAGATAGAAGCCCTGCTCCTGGGCGTCAAGGACGGCGAGTTCGATCACTTGATCGGCTGACGGAACGGCGCACTCATCACGCCATGCACGTGCACTGGCCGGGACTGATCGCAGTGATCGGTCCCGGCCAGTCGTCGTGTACGGGTGGCTCAGTCGTGGAGCAGGAACAGCGCCCAGACCACCTTGCCGGTCAGCCGCCCCGCGAGCGGGTGCCAGCCCCAGCTGTCGCTGTACGAGTCCACCAGGAACAGCCCGCGCCCGGACTCCAGGTCGAAGTTCTCCTCGGTCCGCTCCGGCGAGAAGGCCCCGCCGGGCCGGTCCTCGCTGGGGTCGCGCACCGCGCACACCAGCCGGGTGCTCCACCGCATCAGGTGCAGCCGTACCGGCGGCTCCGGCTCGGCGTCCGGCCCCCGCGAATCCTCCGGCAGGGCATGCCGCAGCGCGTTGGTGACGAGCTCGGAGACGACCAGGCAGACATCGTCGAAGCGGTCGTCGAGGCCCCACTGGGACAGCGTCGAGCGGGTGAAGGTGCGGGCGCCCCGCACCGCGTCGAAGCGTGCGGGAAGGGCGCATGAGGCGGACCCGGAGACAGCCGTGGGGTCGACCGGGGGAAGCCCCTGCCGTAACGGCTCGAGCATGGTCGATCCATTCGTCCCCATGCGAGGCACTCCCGGGATTCGCGGGCGGAGCGGTCAACTCCGTCCAGAAAGAACTGCGGGGTGGGTCCCGCGCCGGCGCGAAGAGCACGCAGGTGCGCGGGGACCATGGTTCCGAATGCCCGGGCCGGATGCAAGGGCAGATGCACGTGCACGCGCCGGACCTGTCCGCTCACGTCATGGTTCTTGCTCATTTCTTCCTACGCAGACTTACGGACTTCTTCTCCCGCAGGC
Source organism: Streptomyces sp. NPDC060232 (assembly GCF_042726555.1). Lineage (NCBI taxonomy): Bacteria > Bacillati > Actinomycetota > Actinomycetes > Kitasatosporales > Streptomycetaceae > Streptomyces > Streptomyces sp. NPDC060232. The sequence goes on from NZ_JBHXAG010000004.1 coordinate 289,107, forward strand.
GGGATTCCGTTACAGAACGAGTACGGCCCGATGCGTTTTGGTGGCAGACTGCGGCCTCTGGGGTACGGGGGCCCCGAGACGCCGCGCACACCACGCGCACGCCAATGCGATGGGGAGGGCAGTACTAGTGACCGCAGAAGCAAGCGGTTCTGTGGTGCGCCGCATCCTCCTGGGCTCCCAGCTCAGGCGACTCCGAGAATCCCGCGGCATCACCCGTGAGGCGGCCGGCTACTCGATCCGCGCATCCGAATCGAAGATCAGCCGCTTGGAGTTGGGAAGGGTGAGCTTCAAGGCAAGGGACGTGGAGGACCTCCTCACGCTCTACGGAGTCACGGACAGCACCGAGCGCGAGTCCCTCCTGGGACTGGTCCGCGAGGCCAACGCGACCGGCTGGTGGCACAGTTACGGCGACGTGCTGCCGGGCTGGTTCCAGACCTACGTCGGGCTGGAGGGCGCCGCGTCGCTCATCCGCATCTATGAGGTGCAGTTCGTCCACGGCCTGCTGCAGACCGAGGCCTACGCCCACGCCGTCGTCAGCCGCGGCATGCCCGGCGCCTCCGCCGCCGAGATCGACCGCCGCGTCGCGCTGCGCCTGGAGCGGCAGAAGGTGCTCGTGTCCGAGAGCGCCCCCGTCTTCCACGCCGTCCTGGACGAGGCCGCGCTGCGCCGCCCGTACGGCGACCGCAACGTCATGCGCGGCCAGTTGGAGCACCTCATCGAGGTCTCGCAGCGGCCCAACGTGCAGCTCCAGGTGATGCCCTTCTCCTTCGGCGGGCACGCGGGCGAGAGCGGAGCCTTCACCCTGCTGCGCTTCCCCGAGTCCGACCTGCAGGACATCGTCTATCTGGAACAGCTCACCAGCGCCCTCTACCTGGACAAGGACGAGGAAGTGGGGCAGTACGGGCGGGCGATGGAGCGCCTCCAGGCCGACTGCCCCGACCCCGACCGGACCCGGGATCTTCTCCGCGGCCTACTCCAACTGTCTTGATCCGCACGTAGTATGACGTCTGATCAGTGCATGATGACCGATCGGTCTCCGGTGCAGCGCACGGGTGCGCGCTCGCAGTAAGGGATGGCATGTCCATATTCAGCGACCTCGCTCACCAGTACATCGACGGCGAATGGCTGGCCGGCAACGGTTCATGGGACATCATCGACGTCAACCCGTACAACGGGGAGAAGCTCGCGGCCATCACCGTGGCCACCGTCGAGCAGGTGGACCAGGCGTACCGCGGCGCCGAGCGCGCCCAGCGGGAATGGGCCGCCACCAGCCCGTACACCAGACGCGCGGTCCTGGAGCGCGCCCTGCGGATCACCGAGGAGCGCGAGAAGGAGATCGTCGAGGCGATGATCGACGAGCTCGGCGGGACCCGTCCCAAGGCCGAGTACGAGGTCCACCTCGCGATGGAGTTCATCCGCGAGTCGCTCCAGCTGGCCGTCCGGCCGGAAGGAAGGATCCTGCCCTCGCCGGTCGAGGGCAAGGAGAACCGGGTCCAGCGGCTGCCCGTCGGCGTCGTCACCGTGATCAGCCCCTTCAACTTCCCCTTCCTCGTCACGCTCAAGTCGGTCGCCCCGGCCCTGGCCCTGGGCAACGCGGTGGTCGTCAAGCCCAACCAGAACGCCCCGGTCGTCGGCGGCGGCGTGATCGCCAAGATCTTCGAGGACGCCGGGCTGCCCGCCGGCCTGCTGAGCGTCCTCGTCACCGACATCGCCGAGATAGGCGACGCGCTCCTGACGCACCCCGTCCCCAAGGTCATCTCCTTCGCGGGATCGGACCGGGTCGGCCGGCACGTCGGCGCGATCGCCGCCCGCCACTTCAAGCGCACGGTCCTGGAGCTCAGCGGCAACAGCGCGCTCGTCGTCCTCGACGACGCCGACCTCGACTACGCGGTGGACGCGGCCGTCTTCAGCCGCTTCGTCTACCAGGGCCAGGTCTGCATGGCCGCCAACCGGATCCTCGTGGACGCCTGTGTCGCCGAGGAGTTCACCGAGAAGTTCACCGCGCGCGTGCGCGCCCTGAAGACCGGCGACCCGCACGAGGCCGACACCCACATCGGCCCGCTGATCAACTCCTTCCAGGCCGACGCCCTGACCGCGCTCGTGGACCAGGCCGTTGAATCCGGTGCCCGGGCACTCGTACGGGGCTCTACGCGCGGCAACCTGGTCGAGCCGACGGTGCTCGCCGGGATCCCCGAGGACTCCCCGCTGCTGGGCCAGGAGATCTTCGGCCCCGTCGCGCTGCTGGTGGTCTTCGACGGCGAGGACGAGGCCGTACGGCTGGCCAACGCGACCCCGTACGGGCTCAGCGGCGCCGTGCACACCCGGGACGTGGAGCGGGGCGTGCGCTTCGCCCAGCGGATCGAGACGGGGATGATGCACGTCAACGACTCCACGATCGGGGACGAACCGCTGGCCGCGTTCGGCGGGGAGAAGGCCTCGGGCCTGGGCAGGCTGAACGGCGAGGCCACCGTCGAGGCGTTCACCACCCAGAAGTGGATCTCCGTCCAGCACGGGCGGACGGCGTTCCCGTTCTAGTTAGACTCGGCCGGGCGTAGGCAGCCGCCCGGGGGAGATCGAGTTGAGCAACATACCGGAGACCGGCCGGACCCCTCGGGTCCAGAACCGGCTCGTCGTCATCCAGGTCGTGGTCTTCTCCCTGCTGCTCACGCTGGGCGGACGGCTGTGGTACCTCCAGATCCGCAACGGCCAGGAGTACACCGACGAGGCGAAGAACAACCACGTCCAGCAGGTGGTCCAGCCGGCCGTGCGCGGCTCGATCCTCGACTCGCGCGGGGTCCCGCTCGCCGACAACGCCACCCACCTGGTGGTCTCCGCGAGCCGTACCGAGCTGCTGAAGATGAAGGACAAGGGCAAGTCCGTGCTGACCCGGCTCGCCGAGGTGCTGGGCACGGACCCGCAGGAGGTCGTCGACAAGGTCCGGCTCTGCGACTCCAAGACCAAGCAGCCCTGCTGGAACGGCTCGCCCTACCAGCCCATCCCGATCAGTGACGAGGCGACCACGGAGCAGGCCCTGCAGATCCGTGAGCACCCCGAGGACTTCCCCGGCATCACGGCCGAGGCGACCGCGCTGCGCCGCTACGCGGGCCCGGACGGGGCCAACACCTCCCAGGTGCTGGGCTACCTCTCGCCGGTCACCGACGAGGAGATCGCCAAGGCGAAGAAGACCGACTCCCCCTACCTGCGCTCCGACCAGGTGGGCCGCTCCGGTCTGGAGCGCACGTACGACAAGGATCTGCGCGGCAAGGCCGGTGTCACCCGCTACGAGGTGGACAACCTCGGCCGGGTCATCGGGCAGGGCGAGACAGACCCGGCGCGGCCCGGCTCGAACATCGTGACCTCGATCGACTCCCGCGTGCAGGCGGTCGCCGAGCGCGAGCTGAACAACGCGATGATCGACGCCCGCAAGGTCCACGACAGGAACACCGGCCGCAACTACGAGGCCGACTCGGGCGCGGTCGTGGTGATGGAGTCCAAGACGGGCCGGATCGTCGCGATGGCCTCGAACCCGACCTACGACCCCAACGCCTGGGTGGGCGGCATCTCCGCGAAGGACTACGCCTCCCTCACGGACAAGGAGTCCAACTACCCGCTGCTGAACCGCGCGATCCAGGGACAGGCCGCGCCGGGCTCCATCTTCAAGGTGGTCACCTCGACCGCCGCGGTCAACGCCGGCTACCCCTTCAACAACCGCTACCCCTGCCCCAGCTCGTACTCGGTGGGCAACCAGACCTTCACGAACTTCGAGTCGCAGGGCTACGGCGACATCACCATCGGCCGGGCCCTGGAGGTCTCCTGCGACACGGTCTACTACCTGATCGCGGACCAGGAGTGGAAGAAGGACGGCGGCATCAAGCCGAAGAAGGACCCGAAGGACTGGTTCTTCAAGACGGCCCACGAGTTCGGTCTGGGCAAGCGCACCGGCATCGACCTGCCCAACGAGGTGCCCGGCCGGGTCCCCGACCGCAAGTGGAAGCAGGACTTCTTCGACGCCAACAAGGACGCCTGGTGCCGGGACGGCAAGAAGAACGGCAGCTTCGCCGAGAAGATCGCCTACGAGAACTGCCGCCAGGGCAACCAGCTGCGCGAGGGTGACGCGATCAACTACTCGATCGGGCAGGGCGACACGCTCGTCACCCCGCTCCAGATGGCGTCCGTCTACGCGGCCATCGCCAACGGCGGCACCCTGCACCAGCCGAGTGTCGGCAAGGCGGTCGTCAGCGCCGACGGGACGTCGGTGAAGGAGATCGCCCCCAAGGAGACGGGCAAGCTCCCGATGGACGCCAAGACGCGCGACAACATCGACCGGGCCCTCGCCGGCGTGGCCACCGACGGCAGCGCCGCCTGGCGCTTCGGCGGCTGGCCGCAGAAGCAGATCCCGATGCACGCCAAGACCGGCACGGCCGAGGTCCAGGGCAAGCAGACCACCTCGTGGTTCGCCTCCTACACCGAGGATTACGCGATCGTCATGACGATCTCCCAGGGCGGCACCGGCTCCGGGGCCTCCGGGCCGGCCGTCCGCAAGATCTACGAGGCGATGTACGGGCTCGACCCGACCGGGAAGCAGGACCTCTCCAAGGCCCTGCTCCCGAAGCCCGCCACGGCGCTGCCCGCGATTCGGCCGGACGAGGAGAACACGTCGAACCCGGCCGGGGAATGAGGACAGGATCTGACCGCATCGCTCCGTAGCGTGTGGGTTGCCGGGGGAGAGGCCCCCGGCGACACCACGCAGAGGCGGTCCGGTCATGGCCCAGATTTCCACCGAGGTCCTCGGCGACGAGCGCGGCACGCTCCTCGCCTTCGTCGAGTCCCAGCGCGCGGCGATCCGCGAGACCCTTCTCGGACTCGACGAGGAGCAGGCGGCGAGCCGCCCCAGCGTCAGCGAGCTCAGCCTGTCCGGAATCCTCAAGCACGTGGCCGAGTGTGAGCTGAGCTGGTTGCGCATGGCCCAGCAGCGGCCGAACGAGCTCCAGCGCACCGAGGAGAACTACAGCGAGGCCTTCCGGCTCGTGGACGGCGAGTCCGTGGCCTCCGTCCTGGCCTTCTGGGACGGGATCCGGCAGGAGACGGAGGCCTTCGTCGCCTCCGTGCCGAGCCTGGACGCCACCTTCCCGCTGCCGCCCGCGCCCTGGTTCCCGCAGGACGGCAAGGTCTCGATCCGCTGGATGCTGCTGCACCTGGTGGAGGAGTTCGCCCGGCACGCGGGCCACGCCGACATCGTCCGCGAGTCCCTCGACGGCACCAAGGCGACGGGCTAGGCGAGGGGCCGGACGGCCGGGGCTTAGCCTGGCCCCATGTCAGCGATCCGGCTTCTTGTCCTCGGCGCGGTCCGCCAGCACGGGCGGGCCCACGGGTACCAGGTGCGCAACGACCTGGAGTACTGGGGCGCCCACGAGTGGTCGAACACCAAGCCGGGATCGATCTACCACGCGCTGAAGCAGATGGCGAAGCAGGGCGTCCTGCTCGCGCACGAGGTGGCGCCGAGCGCGGCGGGCGGACCGCCGCGCACCGAGTACGAGGTGACGGACGCCGGCCGCGAGGAGTACTTCAGGCTGCTGCGCGAGGCGCTCGCGGCGTACGACCAGAAGACGGACGTGCTGTCGGCGGCGATCGGCTTCATGGTCGACCTGCCGCGGGACGAGGTGCTGGCGCTGCTGCGGGAGCGGCTGGCGAAGCTGGCGGGCTGGCGGTCGTCGGTGACCGACTACTACACGCCCGAGGGCGGCCCGGAGGCGCTGGGCCACATCGGCGAGATCATGCACAGGTGGGTCCACTCCGCCGACGCCGAGGCGGAGTGGACGCGCGGGCTGATCGCCCGGATCGAGGGCGGCGCGTACTCCTTCGCGGGCGAGGGCGGGGAGCCCTTCGTGGGGGTACTGGCCGAGGGCCAGGAGAACCCCTACGCCTAATCAAGTTTGACTAGCTCGCGAGCGGGCACTACTTTTGCGGATCCTGGTATTCAAATTTGACTAGTGAGGAGTGGACTTTGGCGATCTCCGTCCAAGGCGTCCACAAGCGCTACGGCGACAAGCAGGCCCTGGCCGGGCTCGACCTGGAGGTGGCTCGCGGCACCGTGCACGCCGTGCTCGGCCCCAACGGCGCCGGCAAGACCACGGCCGTGCGGATCATGAGCACCCTGCTCCGGCACGACGAGGGGACGGTCCGGGTGGCGGGCCACGACGTGGCCGCCGACCCGGCGGCCGTGCGCTCCCGCATCGGCCTCCTCGGCCAGCACGCGGCGCTCGACGAGGAACTGGCCGGGCGGCAGAACCTGGAGATGTTCGGCCGCCTCCACCACCTGGGCGCGCGCCGGGCCGGGCGGCGCGCCGACGAACTGCTGGAGCGCTTCGGCCTCGCGGACACCGGCCGCAAGGCGGTGAAGCAGTACAGCGGCGGCATGCGGCGCCGGCTCGACCTCGCCGCCTCCCTGATCACGGACCCGCAGGTGCTGTTCCTGGACGAGCCGACCACCGGCCTCGACCCGCGCGGGCGCGCCGAGGTGTGGAGCGCCGTCCGCTCCCTGGTGGGCGGCGGTACGACCGTCCTGCTCACCACGCAGTACCTGGAGGAGGCCGACCAACTGGCCGATCGCATCGCCCTCGTCGACGGCGGCCGGGTCGCGGCCGAGGGCACGGCCGACGAACTGAAGGCCCTGGTCGGCGCGGACCGGATCGTCGTGGTCCTGCGGGACGCGGCCCGGCTGGCGCAGGCGGCGCGGCTGCTGCCCGATCCTGCCGTCGACCCCGACACCCTGACTCTGAGCTTCCCGGTCCAGGACCGGATGGCGGGCCTGGCCCGGACCCTGCGGACGCTGGAGGAGGCGGGCGTCGAGGCGGTCGACCTCGCCGTCCGGCGCCCCACGCTGGACGAGGTGTTCCTGCACCTGACCGACCGCGAGGAGGTGGCCGCATGAGCGCGGTCTGGGTGGTCTCGGACTCCTGGACGATGACCCGGCGCGAGCTGGCGCACTGGGCGCGGCAGCCGGTCCAGATGGTCGTCGGGCTGGTCTTCCCCGTGATGATGCTGCTGATGTTCGGCTTCCTGGTGGGCGGCGGGCGAGGGATCGACGGCGAGTACGTCGAGTTCCTCGTCCCGGGGATGCTCGCCCTGACCATGGCCTTCGGGCTGGAGGCCACCCTGACGGCCGTCACCCAGGACCTGAACAAGGGGGTGATCGACCGCTTCCGCGCCATGCCGATGTCCTCCTCGGCGGTCCTGGTGGGCCGAAGCGCCGCCGACATGCTCCAGTCGGCGGTGGGCCTGCTGGTCCTGGCCGCGGTCGGGCTGCTGCTCGGCTGGCGCTGGCACGGCGGCGCGGCGGCCGCGCTGCTCGCCTTCGGGCTGCTCCTGCTGCTGCGCTTCGCGATGCTGTGGATCGGGATCTGGCTCGCCATGGTCGCGGGCCGGCCGGAGCTGGTCCAGGCGGTGCAGATCCTGGTGTGGCCGGTGGGCTTCCTGTCCAACGCGTTCGCCACGCCGGAGTCGATGCCGGGCTGGCTGGGCGTGGTGGTGGAATGGAACCCGCTCTCGGCGACGGCCACCGCCGTCCGCGACCTGTTCGGCAACCCGGCCGCGGCGCCCCCGTCGTGGGCCGCCGACCACGCGGCCCTGCTGGCGGTCGCCTGGCCGCTGGTGCTGCTCGCGGTCTTCTTCCCGCTGGCGGTGGGCCGCTACCGGGCACTGAGCAGGTAGCCCGCGAAAGGGACTTGCACCTCACGCGGCGTGAGGAACCACAGTGAGGGACGTACCCGAGCAGAGGAGGGAAGAGATGGGCTACTCCGTGGGCCAGGTCGCCGGTTTCGCCGGGGTCACGGTGCGCACCCTGCACCACTACGACGAGATCGGGCTGCTCTCCCCGGGCGGCCGCAGCCACGCGGGACACCGGCGGTACGACGACGCCGACCTGGACCGGCTGCAGCGGATCCTGTTCCACCGGGAGCTCGGCTTCCCCCTCGAAGAGGTCGCGGTCCTGCTGGACGACCCGCAGGCGGATCCACAGGAGCATCTGCGCCGGCAGCATGCCCTGCTGACCGACCGGATCGCCCGGCTCCAGCAGATGGCCAAGGCCGTTGAGCACGCCATGGAGGCGAAGAAGATGGGCATCAACCTCACGCCCGAGGAGAAGTTCGAGGTCTTCGGTGACGCGGACCCCGAGAGGTACGCGCAGGAGGTCGAGGAGCGCTGGGGAGACACCGAGGCGTACGCCGAGTCCCAGCGCCGCGCGGCCTCGTACACGAAGGACGACTGGCAGCGGATCCAGGACGAGTCCGCCGAGTGGGGCCGCCGGTACGCCGCGGCCATGGAGGCTGGTGAACCCGCCGACGGCGAGGCCGCGATGGACCTGGCCGAGGAACACCGCCTGCACATCCACACGTGGTTCTACGACTGCCCGTACGAGATGCACACGTGCCTCGGTGAGATGTACGTGGCGGACGAGCGCTTCACGGCGTTCTACGACGCGGTGAAGCCGGGCATGGCCGCACACCTGAGGGACGCGATCCTGGCGAACGGTGTGCGCAAGGCGTAAGCGGAACGTCACACCCGCGACCCCCGCCGGTACCTGGAACCGGGCGGGGGTCGTGTGCGTTGATAATTGAAACCGCCCCCATCGCTGCCTTCCCCCGATTCCAGGAGAGTCCGGAACCCGTGTATACGCTTGCGCTCGGCCCTGAGTGGCTGTCCCCGGACTACCTGATCTCGCACTTCGGTCTGATCGGCATCCTGGTCATCGTCTTCGCCGAGTCGGGTCTTTTCGCCTTCCTGCCCGGCGACTCCCTGCTCTTCACCGCGGGCCTGCTGGTCGCGGACGGGCAGTACATCAAGCAGCCGCTGTGGCTGGTCTGCACCCTGATCGTCGCCGCGGCGATCATCGGCGACCAGGTCGGCTACATGATCGGCAAGTACTTCGGGCCGAAGCTCTTCAACCGGCCCAACTCCAAGCTCTTCAAGCGGGAGAACCTGGACAAGGCGCACGAGTTCATGGACAAGCACGGCCCCAAGGCCATCGTGCTCGCCCGCTTCGTGCCGATCATCCGCACCTTCGCCCCGATGGTCGCGGGCGCCGGCACGATGAAGTACCGCACCTTCCTGACCTACAACATCATCGGCGGCATCGGCTGGGGCGCGGGCGTCACCGTCGCGGGCTACTGGCTCGGCCAGATCGAGTTCATCAAGACGAACATCGAGCCGATCCTCGTCGGCATCGTCCTCATCTCCGTCATCCCGGTCGTCTTCGAGGTCCTGAAGGCCCGCAAGGAGAACAAGGCGAACGCCGCCCAGGCCCCGGACGCGGCCGCCGTCGTCGACGGCACCGGCCCGCAGTCCCCGGGCCCGCGCGGCCGCCACGCCAAGCGCTGAGACCACGCGTCGTCGAACGGGCCGCACGCCCGCCCCGCCGGGGGCAGGGGGTGCGGCCCGTTCCGCATGCCGGGGCCGGTGTGCGGGCCGTCGGCGGGCCCTCAGTAGCCGCGGGTCCGCTTCGCCGCCGCGCGGCCCTTGACGGCGCTCGCCGCCCCGGGGATGCGCATGAACAGCCGGGAGGTCTCCGACCCCAGGTTGACCCCGATCGCGATGGCCAGCGCGATGGCCGCGGCGTTCACCAGGGAGCCCAGCCCCTCGTTGAGCCGGTCCTCGGCGATCAGCAGCAGCCCGTAGTACGTCGCCGAGCCGGGCAGCAGCGGCCCGATCGCGGCGGTGACGTACGGCAGGGCGGAGGCGAAGCGGTAGCGGGAGAAGAGCTGCCCGAAGAGCCCCACCAGCCCGGCCGCGATGCACGTGGACGGCACGGGCGGGATCCCGCCCGCGTAGTGCAGCGCCCCGAACGTCACCCACGCCACCCCGCCGTTGAGGGTCACGATCCACACGGTGGAGCGTTCCTGCTGGAGCAGGATCGCGAAGGTGAAGACGAGCACCATCGACGCCGCGATCTGCACCAGCGGCCGCTGGGTGATCTGGAGGACCTCCTCCGGCTTGGGCGAGGCGCCCAGCTGGAGCCCGAGATAGAGCACGACCAGCACGCCCATGATGATGCCGATGAAGAGGTACATGACCTCCAGGAGCCGGGCGGCGGCGGTGATGTAGAAGCCGGTCAGGCCGTCCTGCACGGCCGCGACCAGGGCCCGTCCCGGCAGCAGCGCGAACAGCCCGCCGGTGATCACGGCGGAGGCCTTGATGTTCTCGATCTCGGCGAGCTTGAGCGCCACCCCGAAGGCGGCCGGCGGCATCGCCGCGGCCACGAACTGGTAGAACTCCGGCAGTCCGCGCCCGGCGCACAGCCACGCGAGCCGGTCGCCGAGGACGGCGCCGAGCGCCGCCGCGAAGAAGACCAGCACCCCGCCGCCGACCAGGGTCGAGGCGGCCCCGGCGAGGAGCCCGGCGGCCGCCGTGAGCACCCACGTGGGGTACGGGTGCCGGTTGCGCCGGATCTCGGCGAGGCGCCGGTAGGCCTCCTCCAGCGAGATGTCGGTCTCGGGCGAGCTGATGTCCGCCACCAGCCGGAACACGGCCGCCAGACGGGTGTAGTCGGTGCCCCGGCGGCGCACGGTCCGGCTGGCCGAGACCGGGTGGTCGACCAGCGACGGCTGGTGCGTGATCGACAGCATGGTGAAGGTGACGGTCGGCTCGCAGCGGTCCAGCCCGTAGGAGCGGGCCACGGCGAACATCGCCGCCTCCACGTCCTCGGAGCCCTCGCCGCCCGACAGCAGCAGCTCCCCGATGCGCAGCGTCAGGTCGAGCACGCGGCCCACGGCCGGCCCCGCCTCGCTCGGCCGCTGCACGAGGTCCGGAACGGGGCGCACGTCGACCGGCATGCGCAGCATCGTGCGCATGCGGTCCTGCCAGGGCGACTCCTTCATCTGGGCGACGGGGAAGCCCTGGCCCGGGGTGTAGGCGGGCGGGGAATGCGCGGCGCTGTAGGTGGCCGGCGCGGCGAAGGCCGACCCCTCCGGCTCGGGCTGTGCCGGCTCCGCCCCCGGCGGGCGCACGAACTCCGAGGTGGGCTGGTCGTCGTCGGGGACCTCCGGTCCCGTGCCGGGAGGCGGCGTGAAGGCGCTGTGCGCTTCGTCGGACCGGGGCTTGCTGTCCTCCGCCCCGTCGGCCTCCGCCACGCGTCCTCCCGTTCGTGATCACCCGGAGTACCAGTATGCGGAACCGTTTCCTCCCCGTCGAAACCTGGTTCCCCGCCGAACACGACGGCGGGCGGCACCCCCCCAGGGGGATGCCGCCCGCCGTGTCACCGTCGCGCGGGCCCGGGGGAGACCCCCGGCCCGTCACCGCCGCCGAGCCTGAGCTCAGTGGTGGCCGCCCTGCGCCTCCAGGCGCTTGTACGAGGCCTCGATCTCGGCCTCGGCCTCGGTGCGGCCGACCCAGTTCGCGCCCTCGACGGACTTGCCCGGCTCCAGGTCCTTGTAGACCTCGAAGAAGTGCTGGATCTCCAGGCGGTCGAACTCGGACACGTGGTGGATGTCGCGCAGGTGCTCCACACGCGGGTCGGAGGCCGGCACGCACAGCAGCTTGTCGTCGCCGCCCGCCTCGTCCGTCATGCGGAACATGCCGATGGCGCGGCACTTGATCAGGCAGCCCGGGAAGGTCGGCTCGTCAAGGATGACCAGCGCGTCCAGCGGGTCGCCGTCCTCGCCGAGGGTGTTCTCGACGAAGCCGTAGTCGGCCGGGTAGCTGGTCGAGGTGAAGAGGCGACGGTCCAGACGGATCCGGCCGGTCTCGTGGTCCACCTCGTACTTGTTCCGCGAACCCTTGGGGATCTCGATGGTGACGTCGAACTCCACGTCCTGCTCCTCCATGATCAGCTTCATTGCTTCGAGACGGCATTGATTCAACTGCGTGCGCGTCCGGCCCAGCCCTGTCGGGTGGGGTGCCATGCTCGCGGCAAGACGCAGTGGTTAAGTGTCCCTCACGCATATGTGTGATCGCGAAAGGGGCTGGTCCGAGGTGCCATTGGTCAAGACGTGGCAGCTCACCGCGGGTGCGGCCGTCGCCGGCCTCGCCCTGTCGGTGGCAGCGGTGGCCGCCGCCGGTCCATGGGACTCCGGCCAGCGTAAGGCCGAGCGGGACGCGGCCGCCTCCTGGGGCCGCACGGGTGGCGCAGATCACGGTGGCGCGGCCGGCGCCGGCGCCGGCTCCCTCCCCCAGGCCGCGCCCAGCGCCCCGGGAGTACTGGGCGCCGTCGGTCCCGGCGAACCGCGGGGGCAGGCCGCCGCCGCCGGACCCGCCGACGCGCTGGCCGCCCGGCTGGGGCCGCTGCTGGCCGACCCGGCGCTCGGCACCGTCCGTACCGCCTCCGTGGTGGACGCCGCCACCGGGCAGGTGCTCTACGAGTCCGGGGCGCGCGAGCCGATGACCCCCGCCTCCACCGTCAAGATCGCCACCGCGGCGGCCGTGCTCGCCGCGCTCGGGCCCGAGCACCGGATCAGGACCACCGTCGTGCCCGGCGCCACCCCGGGACAGGTCGTCCTGGTCGGCGGCGGCGACCCCTCCCTCACCGCGAAGAAGAAGAGCCCCGCCGGATCCGGCGGCAGCCTCGTCGCCCTGGCCGCGGACGCCGCCCAGGCCCTCAAGGCCGCCGGCACCGACACGGTGACCCTGGGGTACGACGACAGCCTCTACACCGGGCCCGTCCGGCACCCGATCGGCGTCAATCCCAACATCGCCCCCGTGACCGCCCTGGCGGCCGACGAGGGCCGCCCCGACGACTCCACCTCCGGACCCGTGGACCGCGTCGACGACCCCGCCAAGGCCGCCGCCCGCGCCTTCGCCACCCTGCTGTCGGAGCGCGGCATCAAGGTCACCGCGGAACCCGTCCGGGCCAAGGCCGCCGCCGGCGCCCAGCCACTGGCCGTCACCCAGTCCACCCCCGTGGCCGGGCTCGTCGAACGGATGCTGACCAACAGCGACAACGACATCGCCGAGGCCCTCGCCCGCCAGACCGCCCTCGCCTCCGGGCAGCCTGCCAGCTTCGAGGGCGCCGAGAGGGCCGTCACCGCCAGGCTCGCCGGCCTCGGCATCGACACGGCCGGCTCCCGCTTCGCCGACGGCAGCGGCCTGAACCGCGCCGACAAGGTCAGCGCCGGCCTGCTGACCGGCCTGCTCGCCAAGGCCGCAGACCCCCGCCACCCCGAGCTGCGGCCCGTCCTCACCGGGCTCCCCGTCGCCGGCTTCACCGGCACCCTGCGCGCCCGCAACGCGGGCAGCTCGCCGGCCGCCGGCCTGGTCCGCGCCAAGACCGGCACCCTCACCGGAGTGAACTCCCTGTCCGGCACCGTCGTCGACTCCACGGGCAGGCTCCTCGCCTTCGCCTTCCTCACGGCGGGCAGCCCCGGCCCCGAGGGCGCCGAGAAGGGCCTCGACAAGCTGGCCGCCGCCGTCGCGGCCGCTCCGTAGGGGGTCCGCCGGAGGGCTCGCCCACGTACGGTTGACGCATGACGAGCATCAGTGGTGCGGAGATGGTCGACTGGAACCTCGCGGTGGCGACGGCGACCCGGCTGGTGCGACCCGGCCCGGAGGTCACCCGGGACGAGGCGCGGGCCGTCGTCGCCGAACTGCGCGGGCACGCCAGGACCTCGGAACGGCACGTACGCGAGTACACCCGGATGATCCCGGACGGCGGCGCCGTCCCCGACACCCCCGTCCTGGTCGTCGACCGGGCCGGCTGGGTCAAGGCCAACGTCGCCGGATTCCGGGAGCTGCTCACGCCGCTCCTCGGCAAGATGCAGGAGCGCCGCGCCGGCGCCCCCGGCGGAGCGGTCCTCAGCGCGGTCGGCGGCAAGGTCACCGGCGTCGAGCTGGGCATGCTGCTGAGCTTCCTGGCCTCCAGGGTCCTGGGCCAGTACGAGACCTTCGCGCCCGTCTCCCGCGACCTGCCGGCCTCCGCTGCGGGCGGCCGGCTGCTGCTCGTCGCCCCGAACATCGTCCACGTCGAGCGCGAGCTGGAGGTGGCCCCGCACGACTTCCGGCTGTGGGTCTGCCTGCACGAGGAGACGCACCGTACCCAGTTCACGGCCGTCCCATGGCTGCGCGCCCACCTCGAAGGCGAAATCCAGACGTTCCTCGGCGCCACCGAAATCGACCCGATGACCGTCCTGGAACGCATCCGGGAGGCCGTCCAGTCCTTCGCCGGCGCCCGCCCGGACGCCGAGGAGGCAGACGAGGGCCGCTCCCTCGTCGAGCTCGTGCAGACCCCCGAGCAGCGCGAGATCCTGGCCCGCCTCACCGCCGTGATGTCCCTGCTGGAGGGACACGCCGACTTCGTCATGGACGGCGTCGGACCCCAGGTGGTGCCGTCGGTCGCCGAGATCCGGGAGAAGTTCCAGCAGCGCCGCGCCAGCGGGGCGGGCCGCCTCGACGTCGCCCTGCGCAAGCTGCTCGGCCTCGACGCCAAGCTGCGCCAGTACCGCGACGGCGAGCGCTTCGTGCGCGCCGTCGTCGGCCAGGTCGGCATGGAGGGCTTCAACCGGGTCTGGACCTCCCCGAACACGCTGCCCACCAAGGCGGAGATCGACCGGCCCGCGGACTGGGTGGCCCGGGTCCACGGCAAGGGGAGCGAGGGGAGCGGAGAGGCCGGGGAGGGGTGACCTCCGTGGAGCACGGGCCCGCCCCGCACCGCCGGGGCGGGCCCGTGCCGCCCAGCCGCTTCCCTCGCGTTCACCCGCGCCACACGTGACGGAGAGGCCTAAACATGTCTCACTGGGGGAAGCAGCATCACCCGTCCGAGGGACCGTGAGCCGTATAAGGGCGTGCGATGCTCGGGGAACGGCTCGGTTCTGTCACCATCGACGCACTCTGAGTGACATCCTCCCGTTCCGCGGGGGCAGCCGGGCAAGCACCCCCAGCACACCACCCGAAGCCTCCGAGGCATCCGAACTCCATCGAAGGGCACCGGACATGGGTCCCCATCCTGCGGTCGCGGCGATACGCCTGGCGGTCCGCCGCGTACTCCACGACGTCCTCACCGAGCTCACCGACCGCCCCCGGACCCCGTCCGGAGCCTTCCCCTGCGCCGACTCTCGCACCGGCGCGGACACCCCGCCACTCGTGCTCGTCGCCTGCTCCGGCGGCGCCGACTCCATGGCCCTCGCCTCCGCCCTCGCCTTCGAGGCCCCCAAACTCGGCATCCGGGCCGGCGGCATCACCGTCGACCACGGACTGCAGGACGGCTCCGACCAGCGCGCTGCCGAGGTCGTCACCCGCATGACCGCCCTCGGCCTCGACCCGGTGGAGTCCGTCGCCGTGCGCGTCGGCCGTGACGGCGGCCCCGAGGCCGCCGCCCGCGACGCCCGCTACGGCGCCCTGGACGAGGCGGCCGACCGCCTCGGCGCCGCCGCCGTGCTGCTCGGCCACACCCGGGACGATCAAGCGGAAACCGTCCTGCTGGGCCTCGCCCGCGGATCCGGCATCCGCTCGCTGTCCGGCATGCCCGAGGTCTCCGGCGGCCCCGGCGGCCCCGGACGCCCCGGCCGCGGCCACCGCTACCGCCGCCCCTTCCTCCAGGTCGACCGGCAGACCGCCCGCAAGGCGTGCATGGTCCAGTCCCTGGCCGTCTGGGACGACCCGCACAACATGGACCCGGCCTACACCCGCTCCCGCCTGCGCCACGAGGGACTGCCCGCCCTGGAGAAGGCGCTCGGGAAGGGCGTCGTCGAGGCCCTCGCCCGCACCGCCCAGCTCTCCCGCGACGACGCCGACGCCCTGGACGCCTGGGCCGCCGAGGCGGAGGGCGGCGTACGCGACGAGGACGGCCGCCTGGAGTGCGCCAAGCTGTACGCCCTGCCCCCGGCCGTCCGCCGCCGGGTGCTGCGCAGGGCCGTCGTCGCCGCCGGCTCCCCCGCGGGCTCCCTCTTCGCCCGCCACATCGAGGAAGTCGACCGCCTCATCACCGGATGGCGCGGCCAGGGAGCCATCAACCTGCCCGGCAGGGTGGAGGCCCAGCGGCAGGGTGGCAGACTTGTCATCCGGCAGGGCTGATTGGTGCTGAAACACGGCTGAGCCCTCCGGGGGACACCCCGGAGCCCCGGCCGACAACGAAAGTGATGCGGGTGGACGAGAAGGACATGGGCAACGACCTCCAGTCGGTGCTCATCACCAAGGAAGAGATCGACGCGAAGCTGGCCGAGCTGGCCGCGAAGATCGACGCGGAGTACGCGGGCAAGGACCTGCTCATCGTCGGCGTGCTCAAGGGCGCCGTCATGGTGATGGCGGACCTGGCGCGCGCCTTGTCCACCCCGCTCACCATGGACTGGATGGCGGTGTCCTCGTACGGCGCCGGGACCCAGTCCTCCGGTGTGGTGCGGATCCTCAAGGACCTGGACACCGACATCAAGGACAAGCACGTCCTGATCGTCGAGGACATCATCGACTCCGGTCTGACGCTGTCCTGGCTGCTGTCGAACCTCGGCTCCCGCCAGCCGGCCTCCCTGGAGGTCGTCACGCTGCTGCGCAAGCCGGAGGCCGCGAAGGTCGCGATCGACGTGAAGTGGGTCGGCTTCGACATCCCCAACGAGTTCGTCGTGGGCTACGGCCTCGACTACGCGGAGAAGTACCGCAACCTGCCGTTCGTCGGCACGCTCGCCCCGCACGTCTACGGCGGCTGACCCCGCCCCGCCCCGGGAATCCCCGGCGCCGCCGGGGAACCTGGGGGCGATTCCCGCCGTTGGAGCAGGGGAAGGCGGGTCTGTCAGCCGTCCCACGGGCCGCGGGTGACAATTCAGGGGTACATTCCGAAGAACAGTCTTTACTCACACAGCAGCATTTACCTACGGGCAGGAGGGACGGGGCGCCTGGCGCCCCGTATGGATGGACGTGAAGCGATACTTCCGTGGGCCGGTCATGTGGATCGTGCTGGCCGTCCTCGCCGTGGTCGTGTTGATGAATGTCGTCGGCTCCGGCGGCGGCTACAAGTCGGTGGACACCAGCGAGGTCATCAAGGCGATCAACACTGGCCAGGTGGAGACAGCCAAGCTGACCACCGGCGACAGCCAGATGATCAAGATTGAGCTCAAGCAAGGCGAGAAGCTCGGCAAGCACGACGGCACCAAGTTCCAGGCCAACTACATCGGGGATCAGGGCGTCCAGCTCGCCCAGAGCCTCCAGACCAAGTACGACGCCGGTCAGATCCCGGACGGATACTCCGTCACCCCGGACAAGACCAGCCCGTTCCTGAGCGTGCTGCTCTCGCTCCTGCCCTTCGTCCTCATCGTCCTCGTCTTCCTGTTCCTGATGAACCAGATGCAGGGCGGCGGCTCCCGGGTCATGAACTTCGGGAAGTCCAAGGCCAAGCTCATCACCAAGGACACCCCGAAGACGACGTTCGCCGACGTCGCGGGTTCGGACGAGGCCGTCGAGGAACTCCACGAGATCAAGGAGTTCCTCCAGGAGCCGGCGAAGTTCCAGGCGGTCGGCGCCAAGATCCCCAAGGGCGTGCTGCTCTACGGCCCGCCCGGCACCGGAAAGACCCTGCTCGCGCGCGCCGTCGCGGGCGAGGCCGGTGTCCCCTTCTACTCGATCTCCGGTTCCGACTTCGTCGAGATGTTCGTCGGTGTCGGTGCCTCGCGTGTCCGCGACCTGTTCGAACAGGCCAAGGCCAACGCGCCGGCGATCGTCTTCGTCGACGAGATCGACGCCGTCGGCCGGCACCGCGGTGCGGGCCTCGGCGGCGGCCACGACGAGCGTGAGCAGACCCTCAACCAGCTGCTCGTCGAGATGGACGGCTTCGACGTGAAGGGCGGCGTCATCCTGATCGCCGCCACGAACCGCCCCGACATCCTCGACCCGGCGCTGCTGCGCCCGGGCCGCTTCGACCGGCAGATCGCGGTCGACCGTCCCGACATGCAGGGCCGTCTGGAGATCCTCAAGGTCCACCAGAAGGGCAAGCCGGTCGCCCCGGACGTCGACCTGGGCGCCGTCGCCCGCCGCACGCCCGGCTTCACCGGTGCCGATCTCTCCAACGTCCTGAACGAGGCCGCGCTGCTCACGGCCCGCTCGGACAAGAAGCTGATCGACAACCACTCGCTGGACGAGGCGATCGACCGCGTCGTGGCGGGTCCGCAGAAGCGGACCCGGATCATGTCGGACCGGGAGAAGAAGATCACCGCGTACCACGAGGGCGGACACGCCCTGGTCGCGGCGGCCTCCCCGAACTCCGACCCGGTCCACAAGATCACGATCCTGTCCCGCGGCCGGGCCCTGGGCTACACCATGGTCCTGCCCGACGAGGACAAGTACTCGACCACGCGCAACGAGATGCTCGACCAGCTGGCGTACATGCTGGGCGGGCGCGCGGCCGAGGAGCTGGTCTTCCACGACCCGACCACGGGCGCGGCGAACGACATCGAGAAGGCCACCGCCACGGCGCGGGCCATGGTCACGCAGTACGGCATGACCGAGCGTCTCGGTGCGATCAAGTTCGGCGGCGACAACACCGAGCCGTTCCTGGGCCGCGAGATGTCGCACCCGCGGGACTACTCGGAAGAGGTTGCGGCGCTGGTCGACGAAGAGGTCAAGAAGCTCATCGAGACCGCGCACAACGAGGCCTGGGAGATCCTCGTCGAGAACCGTGACGTCCTCGACAACCTGGTCCTCGCGCTGCTGGAGAAGGAGACGCTGGGCAAGGAGGAGATCGCCGAGATCTTCTCGACCATCGTCAAGCGTCCGGCCCGCCCCGCGTGGACCGGCTCCTCCCGCCGCACCCCCTCCACCCGCCCGCCGGTGCTCTCCCCCAAGGAGCTGCAGCTGACGAACGCGGCGAACGGCTCGGCCTCCGTCGCGCCGGTCTCCACGGAGAAGGGCATCGAGGTGGCTCCGGAGGACCGCCCCGAGTAACGGCGGAGCCGACCCACCCGGAATGGAAGCCGCGCCCCCCAGGTTCTAGCCTGGGGGGCGCGGCACATTTGTACGACCGCGTGTGCGGACAGGAACGAGGAAGAGATGACCGACCCAGTGACCCTGACCGGTGACGAGGGCACGATCGGCGAGTTCGACGAGAAGCGCGCCGAGGCGGCGATCCGAGAGCTCCTGATCGCGGTCGGCGAGGACCCGGACCGCGAAGGCCTCCTGGAGACCCCGGCACGCGTGGCGCGCGCCTACCGGGAGATATTCGCCGGCCTGTACCAGAAGCCGGAAGAGGTCCTGACCACGACGTTCGACCTGGGCCACGACGAGATGGTCCTCGTGAAGGACATTGAGGTCATGAGCTCATGTGAACACCATCTGGTCCCCTTCCACGGCGTCGCCCACGTGGGCTACATCCCGTCCACCGACGGCAAGATCACCGGTCTGTCGAAGCTGGCCCGCCTCGTGGACGTGTTCGCCCGCCGCCCCCAGGTGCAGGAGCGCCTGACCACGCAGATCGCGGACTCCCTGATGGAGATCCTGGACCCGCGCGGGGTCATCGTGGTCATCGAGTGCGAGCACATGTGCATGACCATGCGCGGGGTCCGCAAGCCCGGCGCGAAGACCATCACCTCGGCGGTTCGCGGCCAGCTCCGCGACCCCGCCACCCGCAACGAGGCGATGTCCCTGATCATGGCCCGCTAGGTCCTGTCTGGAGTTCCGGCGCGGGAGAAGGGGCGGCGTCTGGTGCCGTCGGATCCAAGGCGGGGGAGGGAGTCGACGCGGAGCGTCGGCGACTGACGACAACGCCGGAAGCGGCGGTGCCGGACGCCGCAACGCCGCGGGGGAACTCCAGACAGGACCTAGGGTCCTGGGTCCTGGTGCCGTCGGTGCTGCCCGCACAAGCGAGGGTCCCCTGCGTGATGTCACGGAGGGGACCATCGCTTGTGCCGGTGTCCCGGTCAGGCGCGGGCGGGGGCCTGCGGGGTGGGGTCCTCGTCCTCGGGGAGTTTCAGCACGCGCTCCAGGAAGAGGGCGGCGGCGATGACCGCGATGCCCGCGAGGACCGAGAAGCCGGCGTACCAGGCCTGCTCGCGCCGCGCGGGGACGTCGAGGGCGTCCGTCAGCAGGAAGACGCCCACACCGCCGTACATGCCCGCCACCAGCGCGGCCACCAGAGCACTGGCCTGCCCGAAGACCACCGCGCGGGCCGCCATCAGCGGCTCCACGCCCTTCGCGCCCGGCCGGCGCTCCCGCTGGGCCTTGAGCCGGGCCTTCAGCGACAGCGCCGTGGCCAGCAGCACCGCCGCGATGGCCCCCAGGACGATCGGTGCGGCCAGCGGAACGCCCGGGAGGGTGCCGTACGCGTTCCACAGCCGGGCACCGGACCAGGACAGGACCCCGGCGACCACGAAGATGCCCGCCAGGATCCCCGGCCTCAGTTGCTTCACTTGCCCGTCCCCACTTTCAGCGAGTAGCCGTGAACAGGCTACTAACGACTACTCGGGGAGGTGGAGTTCCAGGTCGGGGCGCGGCGTGACGCCGCTCAGGCCGATTCCGGCCAGGAGGGCGGACACCGGGCCGCGGCCCGGGAGCTGGGCCTCCGGGTCGATGTCGTGCCAGGGCGCCAGCACGAAGGCACGCTGGTGGGCGCGCGGGTGCGGGAGGGTGAGGACCGGGTCGTCGCAGACGCGGTCGGCGTACGCGACGATGTCGACGTCGATCGTGCGCGGGCCCCAGCGCTCGTCGCGGACGCGGTCGAACGCCTCCTCGATGGCGTGCCCGCGCTCCAGCAGAGAGGACGGGGGCAGGGTGGTCTTCACCGCGATGACCGCGTTGAGGTACGAGGGCTGCGTGCCGGGCTCGACGCCCCACGGCTCGGTCTCGTAGACGGGGGAGACGGCCTTGACCCGCAGGCCGGGGGTGTCGCCGAGGGCGTCGACGGCGCCCTGGAGGGTCTCCAGGCGGTTGCCGAGGTTCGCGCCGAGCGCGATGACGGCCCATTTCGGGTTGGACAGGGTCACGTCCGCCGCGTCGACCGTCTCGACGACGGAGGCGGGTACCGGCTGGACGGTGGGGTCGCTCTGAGCGTTCAGTCCGTTGTTCATGCGCGGCTCCGGGTGATCGTGATGGTCACGTCGTCGAAGGGGACGGTGATGGGCGCGTCCGGCTTGTGGACGACGACCTCCACCTGCGCCACCGCTTCGTGCTTCAGGCACTGCTGGGCGATCCGCTCGGCCAGGGTCTCGATCAGGTCGACGGGCTCGCCCTGGACCACGGCGACGACCTCCTCGGCGACCACCCCGTAGTGCACGGTCTTCGCCAGGTCGTCTCCGGCCGCCGCGGGGCGGGTGTCGAGGTGCAGCACGAGGTCCACGATGAAGGTCTGGCCTTCCTCGCGTTCCCGGGGGAAGACGCCGTGGTGCCCGCGAGCCTTGAGGCCGCGCAGCGCGACACGATCCACGCGAATCACTCCTGCTTTCGTAGGTGCTTGCGGCCTCGGGGCTCCCCGCGGCCATGGGCCTGCGCCGAGTGCGGTCGGCGTCGTCCGACTTCGAATTTACCTGCGAAACAGTCCGGTCCCCGCCGTAGGGGTCAGGAGGCGGTGTCCTCGTCGTCCTCGTCGGACTCCGTGAGCACGGGAGAACCGTGGTGGGACCACAGGCGCCAGCCGCCGGATGTGCGTCGGAACACATTCGTGGCGACGACCAGCTGGCCGACGAGCGGGCCGAGCTCTCCGCCGTCCTCGGCGGGGCCGCCGCTGAGGATGTTCTCCGTGCACGTCACCAGTGCCGTGTCGCCTATGACGGCCACCTTGGTGTCGGTGAGGAAGAACTGGATGTACTCGGTGTGGGACATGATCAGCGCGTACGAGCGCAGTACCTCGCCGCGGCCGGAGAGCACCGGCCAGCCGGGGTGCACGCAGGAGATCTCGTCCTCCAGCCAGAGCGCCGACAGAGCGTCGAAGTCCCCCCGCTCCATTGCCTCGTAGAAGGCCGTGTTGACCTCTTCGACCGCTTCGATGTCGGTTCTGCTCACGGGGCTCCTTGTCGGTCGATGAGGATCAAAGGGCCCCTTCCACGGCACGGGCCACCCGAACCGCATCGGCGGTCGCCCGTACCTCGTGGACCCGTACGGCCCAGGCACCCTGGTGGGCGGCGAGCGCGGAGACGGCGGCCGTGGCGGCGTCGCGTTCGCGGGCCGGCGGCGGCGGGGCGTCCGCCCCGCCGGCCAGGACCCGGCCGAGGAAGCGCTTGCGCGAGGCGGCGACCAGCAGCGGGAAGCCGAGGGCGCGCAGGTCCGCCATGTGCGCGACCAGTGCCAGGTCGTGCTCGGCGTTCTTGGCGAAGCCGAGGCCGGGGTCGACCAGGAGCCGCTCGGGGGCGATGCCGCCGGCGACGACCGCGTCGATCCGGGCCCGCAGCTCGGAGGTGACCTCGGCCACGACGTCGTCGTAGACGGCGAGGCTGTTCATGTCGGCGCTGAAGCCGCGCCAGTGCATCACCACGAAGGGCACCTCGGCCGCGGCGACCGCCGGGATCATGCCGGGGTCGGCGAGACCGCCGCTGACGTCGTTGACCAGCGCGGCGCCGGCGTCGACGGCCCGGGCGGCGACGGCCGCGCGCATCGTGTCGACGGAGACGGTGACACCCTCGGAGGCCAGTCCGCGCACGACGGGAACGACGCGGCGCAGCTCCTCCGCCTCGTCGACGCGGGAGGCGCCGGGGCGGGTGGACTCGCCGCCGACGTCGACGAGGTCGGCGCCCTGGGCGACGAGGTCGAGCCCGCGCTTGACGGCGGCGGTGGTGTCGAACCAGCGGCCGCCGTCGGAGAAGGAGTCGGGGGTCACGTTGACGACGCCCATGACCGCGCAGCGGTCCCATTCCGGCAGACCTGCGACCCGGCCCCGGCCGGTGGCTCCGCGCTTGATGTTCATGGCTCCAGGGTAGGGCTGCCCGGTCTGTCCCAGCCTGCCCGGGCTCTGCCCGGCCCGCCTCCGGCCCGCCCGGGGCCGCCGCCCCAGGGCCCGCGGCCGGGACCGGGCACGGAGAAGGCCCGGACAGGGGCTGCCTGCCGGGCCTTCGGGGTGTCGCGGGGCGATGAGGGGGAGAGTGCTGTGACCGCCAAGGTTCACCGGGTCACGGTGCCCGGCACGGCACCTCGCCGCGTTGTCGGACCACGCACGTACGTCCAGTACGAGCCGTGGCCCTCCGCCTTGCGATGCACCGCGCCGAACACCGCGACCCGGCAAACCTCTCCGGCCACAGCACTACGCGGCCTGGACCTCGCGCTCCGGCTGCTTGGAGACGGGCGCCATCAGGTTGTGGGTGCAGGTACGGACCGGCTTGGGACGGCGGCGGCTCGCGAAGAGCCGCGGCAGGGCCAGCGTGACGAAGCCCTCGGCCTGCATCGCGGCGAAGCCGATGCGGGGCAGGTCGCGGGTGGTGCGGAAGACCACGAAGCGAGGCTCCCAGCGCGGGCGGAACTTCGCGTTGAACTTGTACAGCGACTCGATCTGGAACCAGCGGGAGAGGAAGACCAGCAGGTTGCGCCACATCCGTAGGACGGGGCCGGCGCCGATCTTCTCGCCGCGGGCCAGCGCCGAGCGGAACATCGCGAAGTTCAGCGAGACCCGCTCGATGCCCAGGGACGGGGCGGCCTCCAGAGAGGCGACGATCAGCAGCTCGTTCATGCCCGGGTCGGCGCCGCGGTCGCGGCGCATCAGCTCCAGCGACATGCCGTCCGTGCCCCACGGCACGAAGTGCTGGATGGCCTTCAGGTCGCCGAAGGGGCTGGCGTCGTCCTCCTCCACGCGGTGCGCGGTGGCGATGAAGCAGTCGCCGTCGCCCGGGTCGCCGACCCGGCCCAGCGCCATCGAGAAGCCGCGCTCGGTGTCGGTGCCGCGCCAGGCCTCGGCTGCGCCGCGGACCTGCTCCAGCTCCTGCGCGGTCAGCTCGCTGACCCGGCGGACCTTGGTGGTGTAGCCGTTGCGCTCGATGCGCTTCACCATCTGGCGGACATTGCGCATGGCGCGGCCCGAGAGGGAGAAGTCTTTGACATCGACAATCGCCTCGTCACCCAGCTCCAGGGCGTCCAGGCCGGTCTCGCGGGTCCAGACCTCGCCACCGGTCTCGCTGCAGCCCATCACGGCCGGGGTCCAGGAGTGGGCCTTGGCCTCCTCCATGAACCGCTCGATCGCGCCGGGCCACGCCTCGACGTCGCCGATGGGGTCGCCGGAGGCGAGCATCACGCCGGAGACGACGCGGTAGGTGACGGCGGCCTTGCCGCTGGGGGAGAAGACGACGGCCTTGTCGCGGCGCAGCGCGAAGTGGCCGAGGGAGTCGCGGCCGCCGTGCCTGGCGAGCAGCTCGCGCAGCCTGCCCTCGTCGTCGGCGGTGAGCTGGGCGGCCGGGTGCTCGGGGCGGAAGGCCAGGTAGATCGTGGTCAGCGCGGTCAGCATGCCGAGGGCGCCGAGGGAGTAGCCGACGGTCCAGGACACCCGGCCGGCGTAGTCGACGGGGCCCTCGAAGCCGAAGAGCCCGTAGACGACGTGGGTGATCTGCTCGTACAGGCCCGGGTTGCCGACGACCTTGCCCGGGTGGACGTTGACGATGACCAGGCCCAGGCCGATGGAGCCGGCGCTCATCAGGACGAAGTTCGCGAGCGCCTTCCAGCGGCTGCGCGGGTCGGGCAGCGCCTTGAACTCGCCCTGGTGGCGCAGGAGCAGCGCGAGGAGCACCGCCGCGATGACCACGCCGGTGATCGAGTGGCGGTACGCGAACTGCGCGGCGGCGCCCGCGGGCAGCAGGACGACGGCGGCCCGCCAGGCGCGCCGCTTGTGC
Organism: Streptomyces sp. NPDC060232; assembly: GCF_042726555.1. Classification (NCBI taxonomy): domain Bacteria; kingdom Bacillati; phylum Actinomycetota; class Actinomycetes; order Kitasatosporales; family Streptomycetaceae; genus Streptomyces; species Streptomyces sp. NPDC060232. The sequence goes on from NZ_JBHXAG010000004.1 coordinate 313,805, forward strand.
CGCTTGAGGCCGTGGGCGAGCAGCAGGAGCAGTACGCCCGCGCTGATGGAGAGGGCGGCCGCGAACGGGCCGAAGGAGCCTGGCAGCACCTCGGTGACCGCGTGGATCCGGCTGTGCCGGAAACGCGGGAAGACCCCCGCCGCGATGTCCAGAAGGCCGACGATCATGACGGCCGTACCTACCAGGCCGGGCACCGACTCCGGCTGTGGGCCTCGGAGGATTCGGCGGACCCTGCTCGGAACCTGTCCCGACTTATCGCCATCTATCCTGCTAGACATCGCTTCCCGTTGCTCCGCGAGAGATCAAGTGGTCGAAGGCCGCGACAGCCTCCGGTGTGTGGTGCGTCCCTTAGGACGACATCGACGGACAGCGGGTTCACTCTTCCGTCGGAAATTTCCAGTCCTGCCATCAGAAAGTCGACTGACTGCTCATGGGTCTCACCAGTAATACGGTCCTGGCGCTGGCCGTCCTCGCCGGTGTGCTGCTGTTCGCGGCCACCATCTGGTTCTGGCCGAAGCTCTCGGGCCGCACCTGGCGTGCCTTCGCCGGCCGCATCGGGCTCCTGCTGGCGACCCAGCTGGCGCTGTTCTCGGCGGTGGGTCTCGCGGCCAACAAGTCGTTCCTGTTCTACGGTTCCTGGGCCGACCTGTTCGGCCAGGAGACCTCGATGGGCAAGGTCGTCGACCACTCGATGAGCAGCAAGGACATCAAGGTCGTCGACAAGCAGAAGCTGGACGTCCCCGGCGGTGCCAAGCCCCAGGTGGGCGGTCAGATCCTGAAGGTTGCCATATCCGGGCAGAAGTCGAAGATCACCAGCCCCGGCTACGTGTGGCTCCCGCCGGAGTACTTCCAGCCGCAGCACAAGGACGAGACCTTCCCGGCGTCCATCGTCCTGACGGGCTACCCGGGCACCGCCGAGAACCTCATCAAGGGGCTCGACTACCCGATGAAGGCCTTCAGCCTGTCCAAGGCGGGCAAGATGAAGCCGATGATCCTGGTCATGCTGCGCCCGACCGTGGCGCCGCCGCGGGACACCGAGTGCGTCGACGTACCCGGCGGCCCGCAGACCGAGACCTTCTTCGGGGTGGACCTCCCGCAGGCCGTCCAGGACACCTTCCGGGTCGGCAAGAAGCCCGAGAACATGGGCTTCATCGGCAATTCCACGGGCGGTTACTGCGCCCTGAAGATCGCCGCGCACTACCCGCAGACCTTCGGTGCCGCCGCGGGTCTGTCCGCGTACTACGACGCTCCGGACGACCCGACGACCGGTGACCTGTTCCACGGGGACGAGAAGCTGAAGAAGCGCGCGGACATCCTGCACGTCATGGAGAACAAGAAGCCGGCCGGTACGTCCTTCCTCGTCACCAGCAGCGAGAAGGGCGAGCCGAACCTCGCGGACACCAGGAAGTTCATCAAGAAGGTGCAGGGCCCGGACCGGGTCTCCTCCATCATCCTCGACAGCGGTGGCCACAACTTCAACACGTGGCGCCGGGAGATCCCGCCGATGCTGATGTGGATGAGCGGCCGCATCCAGGCCTGACGGCCGGGCGGTACGGCAGCGGAGCCAAGGGCCCGGCCTTTCAGGTCGGGCCCTTTCTCATGCCTCCTGCAACTCGGCCCGGCGCAGCGCCCGGTGGACGTCCTGCGGGGTGAGTACGCCGGCCAGCTCGCCGGTGTCGGGGTCCGTGACGCCGATGCGCCCCGAGTCCTCCTGGAGCAGTGCGGCGAGCGCCTCGCGCAGCGTCGCGCCCAGCCGGACCGACGCCGCCGGCGCCTCCCCGTCCGCGGGTGCCAGGTCGGCGGCCCCGACCGTGGTGACCGCGAGCCGCTTGAGGCCCCGGTCGGCGCCGACGAAGGAGGCCACGTACGGGGTGGCGGGCGCTGCGAGCACCTCCGCCGGGCGGGCGAACTGCTCGATGGTGCCCGTCCCGTAGACGGCGATGCGGTCGCCGAGCCGGATCGCCTCCTCCAGGTCGTGGGTGACCAGCAGGATCGTCTTGCGCACGGTCTTCTGCAGGGTCAGGAACTCGTTCTGGAGCCGCTCGCGGACCACCGGGTCCACCGCGCCGAAGGGCTCGTCCATCAGCAGCACCGGCGGATCGGCGGCGAGCGCGCGCGCCACGCCGACGCGCTGGCGCTGCCCGCCCGACAGCTGCTCCGGGTACCGGCCGCCGTACACGGACGGGTCCAGCCCGACCAGTTCGAGGAGCTCGGCGGCCCGGGCGCGGGCCGCGGCCCTGGGGGTGCCGATCAGCTGCGGCACGGTCGCGGTGTTCTCCAGCACGGTCTTGTGCGGGAAGAGCCCGACCTGCTGGATGACGTACCCGATCCGGCGGCGCAGCTCGACCGGGTCGGCGGCCGCGATGTCCTCGCCGCCCAGCAGGATCCGGCCGGACGTCGGGTCGATGAGGCGGTTGACCATCTTCATGGTGGTCGTCTTGCCGCAGCCGGACGGTCCGACCAGCGTGACCAGCTCTCCTTCCGCCACCTCGAAGGACAGGTCCTCGACGGCCGTCGTCCCGTCGGGGTAGCGCTTGGTCACATGCTCGAATCGGATCACGGAGCCATCTTTCCCCACGGGCGGCGTACGCGGGTGAAGGGCGTGTTGCCCTCTGCGAAAGATTCCGGCCATCGGGAGCCGCGGGGGTTAGGGTCGTCCAAGACCGCGCGATCGAGCATACGTACGTTTCATGACGGGGGGTGAGGTACATGCCGGCACGGAACTGCCTGGTGGCGAACGACTGGATCTGCTGGGACTACGTCACCTCCCGCTCGCAGGAGCTCACCGACGCCACCGTCGAACACGTGTGGATCACCGGTGCGTCCGTACTGATCGGCCTGGCCGTGTCCGTACCGCTGGCCCTGCTGGCCCGCCGCGGCCGGCACTGGGCGGCGCCCGTGCTCACCTTCACCACCCTGCTCTACACCGTCCCCTCGCTGGCCATGTTCTCCCTGCTGCTGCCCGTCTTCGGGCTGTCGGCGGCGCTGGTCGTGACCGGCCTGGTGCTGTACTCGCTGACCATCCTGGTCCGCAACGCACTGGCCGGCCTGGAGGCCGTGCCCGAGGAGGTGCGGGAGGCCGCGCGCGGCATGGGCTACGGCCCCGGGCGGCTGCTGTGGCAGGTGGAACTGCCGCTCGCGCTGCCCGCGCTGCTCGCCGGCGTACGGATCGCCACGGTCTCGACGATCGCCCTGACCACGGTCGGCTCCATCGTCGGCAAGGGCGGCCTCGGCAACCTCATCGCCCCGGCGGTGAACAGCTCCTTCAAGGCGCAGGTGCTCACCGCCTCGGTGCTGTGCGTGCTGCTCGCGCTCGTCGCGGACCTCCTGCTGCTCGGCCTGCAGCGGCTGCTCACGCCGTGGACCCGGGCCGGCGCCCGCCCGGCCGCCCCGGTGAAGGGGGCCTGACGGCATGGGCGGTGTGGTGGGAGGTGCCTGGGACTGGCTCGCGGACGGCGCCAACTGGGCCGGGGAGAACGGCGTCTGGCACCGGCTCGGCGAGCATGTCTACGTCAGCGGGATCGCGCTGGCGGCGGCCTGTGCGATCGCGCTGCCCCTCGGCCTGTACCTCGGCCACCTCGGCCGGGGCGGCACCCTCGCGGTCAACGTCTCCAACGCCGGCCGGGCGGTCCCGGTCTTCGCGGTGCTGGCGCTCTTCATGGTCTCCCCGCTGCGCAACGCGGGGTATCTGCCGACCGTCGCCGCCCTCGTGCTGTTCGCCGTCCCGCCCCTGCTGACGAACGCGTACGTCGGCATGCGCGAGGTGGACCGCTCGGTGGTGGAGGCCGCCCGCGGGATGGGCATGTCCGGCGGGCAGCTCTTCTGGCGGGTGGAACTGCCCCTCGCGCGCGGCCTGGTGATGACCGGGCTGCGGTCCGGCGCCGTGCAGGTCGTCGCCACGGCCACGATCGCCGCGATGGTCGGCCAGGGCGGCCTGGGCCGGATCATCACCGCCGGTTTCAACACCTACAACACCCCGCAGGTCGTCGCCGGAGCGCTGCTCGTGGCCGCCCTGGCCCTGCTGGTGGAGGGCGTGCTGGTGGCGGCGGACCGGCTGCTGCCCCGGACCGGCGCCCACCGCTGATTCCCGTCCCCCCATCCCTTCACTTCCCTCGAACGGAGCAACTCCATGACCAAGACCACGCGCGTCCTCGGCGCGTCCCTGGGCGCACTGGCCCTGACGGTGTCGCTGGCCGCGTGCGGCGGTGACAGCCTGGAGAAGAGCAAGGACGGCGGCTCCGCCGCCCCGGCCGCCGACGGCAGGGGCAGCCTGGTGATCGGCGCGGCCGGGTTCACCGAGTCCAACGTGCTGGCGGAGCTGTACGCGCAGGTCCTCAGGGACGCGGGCTACAGCACGTCCGTCAAGACGGTCAACAACCGCGAGCTGTACGAGCCGTCGCTGGAGAAGGGCGAGATCGACGTCGTCCCGGAGTACGCGGCCACCCTCGCGGAGTTCCTCAACGCCAAGGTGAACGGGCCGAAGGCCCCCGAGGAGAAGCCGGTCGCCTCCAGCGACGTCGCGGCGACGGTGGCGGGCCTGGAGAAGCTCGCGGCCCCGCTCGGACTGAAGGTGCTGCCCGCGGGCGCCGCGGTGGACCAGAACGCATTCGCGGTGACCAGGGAATTCGCCGAGAAGAACAACCTCAGGTCGCTTTCCGATCTCGGCCGGTCGGGGTTGAAGGTGAAGATCGCAGCCGGTGATGAATGCGCTGTCCGCCCCTTTTGCGGTCCGGGGCTGACCACAACATACGGAATTGAGGTTTCCGGTATCGACCCCAAGGGCGTCGGCACCCCGCAGGCCAAGCAGGCCGTGAAGGACGGTGTCGACCAGCTCGTGCTCACCACGACCACGGACGCCACCCTCGACAGCTTCGGCCTGGTCCTGCTGGAGGACGACAAGAAGCTCCAGAACGCGGACAACGTCCTCCCGGTGGTCAACGCCAAGGACGCCGGCGCCCCCGAGATCGCGGCCGCCCTCGACAAGCTGACCAAGGTCCTCACGACCGCCGATCTGGTCGACCTGAACCGGAAGGTGGACGCCGAGCGCGCCAAGCCCGCCGACGTCGCGAAGAGCTACCTGGAGTCGAAGGGCCTTCTGAAGAAGTAGTGCCTACGGGTTGGTGGAGGAATGTGGGGTAACTGCCCGGGAACAGATTGCCGGGTGGTATCCCACACGACCTCCACGCCCTGTAAATTTCAGGCCATGCCCCGAGGACGCCACCGCAATCCCGAACCGCTGCACCGGCTGCTCACCCCGACGGCCGTCGCCGCTGTCTGCGTCGCCGGCGCCGCAGCGGCCTGGCTGCCGGCCGGCCCCGAAGACGTGACCGTGCTGCGGCTGCTCGTGGCCCTCGCCGCGGCCGCCGGGATCGCCGGCGCTGTCATGATGCGGTCCTGGGACCGCGCGGCGGGCCGCCGGGTCGCGGAACTGGCCCGCGAGCGGGTCAAGGACGAGTGGCGGACCGACGAGCGGATAGCCGAGCTGGAGTCCGACCTCGAAGAGGCCCGGATGCTGCGCGGCAGGCTCGACGCCAAGCTGCGCGCCAAGCGCGTCGAACTGGCGGGCCTGCGGGGCGAGCACGCGGCCCTGCTGCGCCGGTACGCGACGGCCGAGACCGAGCGCGCCAGCGCCCTGGAGAAGCGCCGGCTGCTGGCCATCGAGGCCTCCGCGGCCCCGGCGCCCACGGACCCCAAGCAGCTCCCGGCCGTCTCCGAGGAGCGCACCTCGGCGGGCGCGCCCACCTCCCTGGGCTACGCCCGGGCGCACGCGGCCATGGCCGCGCTGGCCCGTAGGGCGCAGGAGCGGGCGCTGCCCAAGGCGCGGGCCGTGGGCGAGCTGCCCACGGCGGCGCCGGCCACCGCCGGCTCCTTCCCGGCCCGCCGCCCCGCGGCCGCCGTGGCCCCGTACGCGGCCCAGCGGCGTACGGCCTCCCGCGTCGAAGGCGGCTTCGACTTCTTCGGCACCAAGAACTCCGCCCAGGCCCGCGCGGCGATCGAGGCGGTACAGAACGAGGACCTGGCCGACGTGGTGGGCGCCGAGGCCCTCGCCGTGCACAAGGCGGAGTCCGTCCAGGAGACGGCCGAGCCGGAGTTCAAGCCGCCGACCGAGGAGACCCGCGCGGTGGGCCAGGTCATCGACCTGACGGCCCACGACGAGACCGAGCCGCTCGACGTGGTCCGCCTGCGCACCGCGATCTCGTAGGTCCTGTCTGGAGTTCCCCCGCGGCGTTGCGGCGTCCGGCACCGCCGCTTCCGGCGTTGTCGTCAGCCGCCGACGCTCCGCGTCGACTCCCTCCTCCGCCTTGGATCCGACGGCACCAGACACCGCTCCTTCTCCCGCGCCGGAACTCCAGACAGGACCTAGCGGCCCTCTCAGAACAGCGGCAGCTGCCCGGGGAATTCGGGCAGGACGAAGCCGTCCAGCGTCGGCGCGGTGGCGCCGAGCACCACCCGGGCCCGGGATCCGGGGCAGGACACCAGGTCCGCGCGGTCCCGCGGGGCGGGAGGGTCGTGGCGGGCGATACGGCCCGCGGTGACGGCGCAGTCGCGGCCGCAGACGGGGCAGGCCCGGCGGGGGGAGTGGGACATGCCGCCAAGTCTGCCCTGCCGTACCGACAACCAGTCCCCCGCGGTCTCCGCGGTCTCCGCGGTCCGCCGCTCCGCCGGCCGGACCTCGTGCGTCCGCTCCACCCGGGCCCACAGGGCGCCCCGGTCGGCGGCGGTCAGGTCGTCGGTGGCCGGTCGTCCTGGCCCGGCCGAAGCCTGACGGCTACTTGTCGATGTCGCCGACCACGAAGAACAGCGAGCCCAGGATCGACACCATGTCCGCGACCAACTGCCCCGGCAGCAGGACGGCCAGCGCCTGGATGTTGTTGTAGGAGGCGCTGCGCAGCTTCAGCCGGTACGGGGTCTTCTCGCCCTTCGAGACCAGGTAGTAGCCGTTGATGCCCAGCGGGTTCTCGGTCCAGGCGTAGGTGTGGCCCTCGGGCGCCTTGAGGACCTTGGGCAGGCGCTGGTTGACCGGGCCCGGCGGGAGGCCGTCCATCCGGTCCAGGCAGGCCACGGCGAGGTCGAGGGAGTTGTGGGTCTGCTCCAGCAGGCACTCGAAGCGGGCCAGACAGTCGCCCTCGGTGCGGGTGACCACCTTCAGCACGTCCTGGAGGTCGCCGTAGGCCAGGTACGGCTCGTCGCGGCGCAGGTCGAAGTCGACGCCGGAGGCGCGGGCGATCGGGCCGGAGACCCCGTACGCGTGGACGGCCTCGGCGGACAGGACCCCGACGCCGCGGGTGCGGCCGCGGAAGATCTCGTTGCCGTGGACCAGCTTGTCGTAGACGTCCATCCGGGTGCGGACGTCGGCGATGGCGGCGCGGGCCCGGCCGAGCCAGCCGGCCGGGAGGTCCTCCTTGAGGCCGCCGACGCGGTTGAACATGTAGTGCATGCGGCCGCCGGAGATCTCCTCCATGACGGCCTGGAGCTCCTCGCGCTCGCGGAACGCGTGGAAGATCGGGGTGATACCGCCCAGTTCGAGCGGGTACGAGCCGAGGAACATCAGGTGGTTCAGCACCCGGTTCAGCTCGGCGAGCAGCGTCCGCATCCACACGGCCCGCTCGGGGACCTCCATGCCGAGCATCCGCTCGACGGCCATGACGACGCCGAGCTCGTTGGAGAACGCGGACAGCCAGTCGTGGCGGTTCGCGAGCATCACGATCTGCCGGTAGTCGCGGGCCTCGAAGAGCTTCTCGGCGCCGCGGTGCATGTAGCCGACCACCGGCTCGGCGCTGGCGATCCGCTCGCCGTCCAGGACGAGGCGCAGGCGCAGCACGCCGTGCGTGGAAGGGTGCTGGGGGCCGATGTTGAGCACCATGTCGGTGCTCTCCGCCGCGCCGCCGATGCCGACCGTGGTCTCCGTCATGCGGGCATTGTCTCAGTCGCTCGTGCCGGCACGCCGCCACCCTAAGGTGGGGGAATGGATACCGGGACGAAGGGTGGGACGGACGGCCTGCGGTGGGTGGGGCTGCCCGGCGGGCTGCTCACCATGCGGCGGACGCTGCTCGTGGTCTGGTCCGGTCTGCTGGCGGTGGCGACCGCACTGCTCCTCGGGCTGCTCGTGGGCCCGGAGTGGGCAGCGGTCGGGGCGTTCTGGCCGGCTGCGGGGGTCTGGGGCTGGGTGCTCCTCGGGCGGAACTGGCGGTCCTGGCGGTACGCGGAGCGTGCCGACGACCTGCTGATCAGCCGGGGAGTGCTGTGGCGGGAGCAGACGGTGGTCCCGTACGGCCGGATGCAGCTGGTCGAGGTCACCTCGGGCCCGGTGGAGCGGCGCTTCGGCCTGGCCTCCCTCCAGCTGCACACGGCGGCGGCCGCCACCGACGCCCGGATCCCGGGGCTGGTGCCGGCCGAGGCGGAGCGGCTGCGCGACCGGCTCGCCGCCCTCGGCGAGGCAAGGTCGGCGGGCCTGTGACCCCCGGTGCGGTGGGCGGTGAGTCGGGTACCCCGGAGCCGGTGGGTGGGCAGCCGGTGACCTCCGGTCCGGCGGGAGGCGGGCCCGGCGCCCGGCCGGGGGCCCCGGGGCCCCCGGGCGGCGAGCCGCAGGGGTCCGGGCCGGCCGGGGCGAACGGCCCGACGGGGGGCGCCGCGGAGGGGCCCGGCGGACAGGCCGTGGCCGAGCGCCGGCTGCATCCCTTCACGCCGCTGCGCCGCGCCTGGGTACCGATCGCCGCGACCGTGGGCATCCTCGCCCAGCAGGGCGACCGGGCGGCGCGCTGGGTGGCGGACCTGTCGACGGCCCTGCGGCTCGTGACGCTGGTGGGCGTGGTCCTGATGTTCGGCGTGTACGGGTTCCTGAGCTGGTGGTTCACCCACTACGCCGTGACCGACACCGAGCTGCGCATCCGCACCGGGCTGCTCTTCCGCCGCACCGCGCACATCCGGCTGGACCGGCTCCAGGCCGTGGACGTCACCCGGCCGCTGCTGGCCCGGCTGACCGGTGTCGCCAGCCTGCGGCTCGATGTGATCGGCACCGAGGAGAAGGACCAGCTGGCCTTCCTCGGCGAGCAGGAGGCCGTCGCCCTGCGCGCCGAGCTCCTGGCCCGCGCCGCCGGCTTCGCCCCCGAGGAGGCGGTACGCCTCGGCGAGGCACCGCAGCGCGAACTGCTGCGGGTGACCCCGCGCGAGCTCGTCGTGTCGCTGGCGCTCAGCCTCGGCGTCTGGGCCGCGCTCGCCGGCGGGATCGTCGCGCCGTTCTTCGTCTGGTGGATCAGCTCCAGCCCGTGGGCGGCCGTCGTCACCCTGCTCCCGATGCTGGGCGCGGTCTGGGCGGGCACCGTCGGCCGTTTCCTCACCGAGTACGACTGGCGGGTCGCCGAGTCCCCGGACGGGCTGCGCCTGGACCACGGGATGCTGGACCGCGCCCACGAGACCGTGCCGCCGGGACGCGTGCAGACCGTACGGATCGTGGAGCCGCTGCTGTGGCGGCGCACCGACCGGGTCCGGGTGGAGCTGGCCGTGGCCGGGTCGAAGAACGAGGTCCTGGTGCCGGTGGCCTCACGGGCCGCCGCGTACGCCGTGATCGCCCGGGTCCTGCCCGGGGTGGACCTGGCGGGCCTGTCCTTCTCCGGTTCCCCGGACACCGGCTCGCGCTGGGTGGTCCCGGTGTGGTGGAAGGGCTACGCCCTGGCGGTCTCCCCTGAGGTGTTCGCCGCCCGGCACGGCCGCCTGTGCCGCCGTACGGAGATCGTTCCGCACGCCAAGGTGCAGAGCGTCCGCCTCTCCCAGGGGCCGTGGGCGCGCGCCCGCGGTGTCGCCGACGTGCACGTGGACACCGGCGCGAACGGCACGGTCACCGCCCGGCTGCGGGAGGCTTCCGAGGCCGCGCGGCTCCTGCACGAGCAGGCCGCCCGCTCGCACACCTCCCGCGCGACGGCCCGCCCGGACCGCTGGATGACCGGGTCCGGCCCGCAGGTGTGAGGCCGGCTATCCGGCCCCGCCGCCCGCGCGGACCAGTCCCGTCTCGTACGCCAGGACCACCACCTGGACCCGGTCGCGCAGCCCCAGCTTGGTCAGGATGCGGCCCACGTGGGTCTTCACCGTCGCCTCCGACAGCACCAGCCGCGCCGCGATCTCGCCGTTCGAGAGGCCCTGCGCCACCAGCAGCATGACCTCGCGCTCGCGCTCCGTCAGCCGCTCGACCTCCTTGTTCTGCGGCTCCTGCGTCGTCGTCGGCAGCATCGGCGCGAAGCGGTCCAGCAGGCGCCGCGTCGTGGACGGGGCCACCACCGCGTCCCCGCTGTGCACCGAGCGGATGGCGCCCAGCAGCTCGGCCGGCGGCACGTCCTTCAGCATGAAGCCGCTCGCGCCCGCCTTCAGGCCCGAGAAGGCGTACTCGTCCAGGTCGAAGGTGGTCAGGATGATCACCTTCGGGTGCTCCTCGGGCTCGCAGATCCGCCGCGTCGCCTCGACGCCGTCGAGCCTGGGCATGCGGACGTCCATCAGCACCACGTCCACCTTCGTGGCCCGCAGCACCTCCAGCGCCTCCAGGCCGTCACCCGCCTCGGCGACGACCTCCATGTCCGGCTGGGCGGCGAGCACCATCCGGAAGCCGGTGCGCAGCAGGACCTGGTCGTCGACCAGCATCACTCGGATGGACATCAGTTACCTCGTCCTCGTCATCTCTTCTTCAGGGGAAGCAGTGCGCTGATCCGGAAGCCGCCACCGGGCCGCGGCCCCGCGTCCAGGGTTCCGCCGACCATACCGATCCGCTCGCGCATGCCGATCAGCCCGTGTCCGGCCCCGTCCGCGCCGCCGTCCTCGTACAGCTCGTGGGCCGCGCCCCGGCCGTCGTCCTCGATCAGCAGGCCGAGGCCGTCGTCGAAGTAGACCAGCCGGACACTGGCCCTGGCGTCGGGGCCCCCGTGCTTGCGGGTGTTGGTCAAAGCCTCCTGCACGATCCGGTACGCCGTCAGCTCGACGCCGCTGGGCAGCTGCCGCGGGGCGCCCTCGACCTCGAAGTCCACCGTGAGCCCGGCCGCCCGTACCTGTTCGACGAGGACCTCGATCTGCTCCACGTCCGGCTGCGGCACGTAGTCCTCGGACTCCTGCGGCTCGCCCGTGCGCAGGACGCCGAGCAGCCGGCGCATCTCGGCGAGGGCTTGGCGGCCGGTGCCGGAGATGGTCTGGAGGGCCTCCTTGGCCTGCTCCGGGGCCACGTCCATGACGTACGCGGCCCCGTCCGCCTGGACCACCATCACCGAGACGTTGTGCGCGACGACATCGTGCAGCTCGCGGGCGATCCGGGCGCGCTCGGCGGCCACGGCCACCTTGGACTGCGCCTCGCGCTCCTTCTCCAGCCGCTGGTTGCGCTCGACCAGCTGGGCGTAATAGGCCCGCCGGGTGCGCAGGGAGTCGCCCAGCACCCAGGCCAGGACGAAGGGGACGATCATGAAGACGGCGAAGAGGACGTTGTCGACGTCGTTGGCGCCCTTGTCCACGCCGTACCGCAGGAAGTAGAGCGGCGCGGCCGCGAGTCCCCAGCCCAGGGCGGTGCGCGAGACCCAGCGGGGCACCTCGCTCGCGGCCACCGTGTAGAGGATCACGAACATCGCGATGTCCCAGAACCCGGCGACGATCCCCGCGCCCAGCTGCAGGAGGCCCGCCCCGAGGGTGAGCCAGAACGCCCCCTGCGTCCACCTGCGGCGCAGGGCCAGGGCCGTGCTCAGCGCGAGCACCACGGGGACCGCGACGATCTTGAGGGGCCGGCTGATGTCGGGCTCGCCCACGACGTTCAGCATCGAGACCCCGAAGAAGAGCACAGCCCAGAAGCTGTCGACGCCCGTCGGGTGTCTGCGGAGGAAGTCGTAGAGGCGCTGCACGTAACCCAGAGTAGGGAACGGTGATAGGTGCTGGAGTCAACCAGAGGTCCGAACCTGGCACCGGGGACATACTCCCCAAGGTGGAGGGTGAGCATAGCCTTCGGTGATGAGCACTCCTGGTGGACCCACCGCGGCGGTCCGGTGGCGCAGCGCGATGGAAGCCGCGCTGTACGGGCCCGGCGGCTTCTACGTGCGCCCCGGCGGCCCGGGCCCGGCCGGCCACTTCCGTACCTCCGTGCACGCCTCCGCCCTGTACGCGGGGGCCGTGGCCCGGCTGCTGCGGTGGGTGGACGCCCGGCTCGGGCACCCGCGGGAACTCGACCTCGTCGACGTGGGCGCCGGGCGGGCGGAGCTGCTGACCGGGGTGCTGGCCGCACTGGACCCCGAGACGGCCGCGCGGGTGCGCCCGTACGCCGTGGAGCGGGCGGAGCGGCCCGCGGGGCTCGACCCGCGGATCCGCTGGACCGCGCAGCCGCCCGAGGGCGTGACCGGGCTGCTGTTCGCCAACGAGTGGCTGGACAACGTCCCCCTGGACGTCGCCGAGGACGGGTCCTACGTCCTGGTCGCGCCGGACGGTACGGAGAGCCGCGGCGGCCCGCTGGAGGACGCGGACCGGGCCTGGCTGGAGCGGTGGTGGCCGGGCGGCGGCCGCGCCGAGATCGGCCGGACGCGCGACGAGGCGTGGGCGGCGGCCACCCGGACCCTGGAGCGCGGCCTGGCGGTGGCGGTGGACTACGCCCACACCCGCCGGACCCGGCCCCCGTACGGCACCCTGACGGGATTCCGGGGCGGCCGGGAGGTTCCGCCGGTCCCGGACGGCTCCTGCGACGTCACCGCCCACGTGGCGCTGGACTCCTGTGCCGGGCCGGACGCGGTCCTGCTGACCCAGCGCGAGGCCCTGACCGCTCTCGGGGTCTCGGGCGCCCGGCCCCCGCTGGCCCTGGCCTCCTCGGACCCGGCGGCCTACGTCCGGGCGCTGGCTTCGGCCGGCGAGGCGGCGGAGCTGACCTCCCGGTCCGGTCTGGGCGCCTTCGGCTGGCTGGTCCAGCCGGTCGGCGTCCCGCCCTGGCCGTGGGGCGGGCCCGGCGGGAGCTGACGCACACGGAGCGCGCGAGCGCCCCCTGAGGTCTCCTACAGCCGCTTCGCGCTGCGCAGGGTCGTCGCGTAGTAGCCGTTGCCGTCGAGGCGCGAGGTGCCGCCCTTGTCGCCGATGGTCGGGCCGTTGGCCTCCTCCCGGCTGGAGATGAAGATCTTGTGGCCGTCGGTGTCCGTGCCCAGGTAGATGCCCGTGTGGTCGATGCGGTCCCCGGTGCGCGCGTCGAGCTTGAAGAACAGCAGGTCGCCCGGCTGGATGACGTCGATGTTCACGGGCCGGTCCTGCGCGCCGACGCCCTTGAGGGGGAGGATGTCGGCGCCCAGGGTGGCGCGGGCCATGCCGTTCGCGGTCCGCGGCAGACCGGAGCCGGGCTTGTCGCCGGACAGGAGCGGGTACCGGGCGCGGTATCCGAAGACGGTGCGGACGAAGCCGGAGCAGTCCATCGACCGGTACCGGGCGGTCTGGGGCTGCTTCTTGGTGCCGTCGCGGAAGGTGTACGGCGTGCCGAGGTAGTCGTAGAAGTCCGACTGCTCCAGGCGCAGGTCGCTGCCGGCCGAGCCGTTGGGGTTGAGCGGACCGAAGGAGGCGTCGCCCGCGTACGAGGTGCCCTGCGCGTCCTTCTTCACCGGAGCCTGGTCGCCGTACTGGAAGGCCATCGCGAAGATGTCGTCCTCCTGGCTGCCGAAGTACTTCTTGAACCACTCCTTGAACCACGACTCGTTCTCCGCACCCGCCTTCCACGGCTCCGGCATGAGGCGTACCCAGTTCTCGGTCACGACCCGGGCCGTGGTGTTGGCCGGCTCGGTGAAGGTGCGGCTGGGCCCGGTGAGGGTGGCCGTGCGGGCGCCGTCGGTGAAGGTGGCCAGCACCTGCCCGGTGCCGTCGCGCACCACCGACCGGTCGGGGCTGGAGAGCCGTTCCCACTTCTGGGCACCCGCCTCGCCCGAGCCGGCCATGACGTGTCCGTCGACGACCTGGACGGCGGGCGCCTTGGCCTGCTCCTGCGCGCGGAGCGTGTAGGTGAGGTAGCCGCTGCCCGCGAGCAGGGCGATCAGGGTCGCCGCGTGCAGTGCGGAACGTGTGCGGCTCTTCGACTTGGCGGTCATGCGAGGGGCTCCGGAGCGGTTGGGGAGGGGCACGGCGCGGGCACGGTTCTGTCCGGCCTAGGCGGCCGGCATGACGCCGAGCAGGATGCCGGCGGTCAGCACGACGTACGTCATGAGCGTGGTGCTGCCGGTGGCGAGCAGGGTGGCCCCCTTCGGCTGGCGGACCAGCTGGTAGCCGATCAGGCCGGGCACGATGAAGCCGAGGGTCTGGTTCGCGTAGAGGAGGGGGAACTCCATCTGGAGCACGATCACCACGGTGGCCTGGAGCAGGACGCCGAGCAGCACGACGGCCGCGAACAGCCGCTTGCCGTAGAGGATCACGAAGCGCTGCACGACGAGCGTGAGCGCGTACGTCGCGACGGTCACACCGACCACGAGGGCGGCGCGCTGGAGGTCCTCCAGGAGGGTCAGCGCGAGCCAGCCCGGGGTGATCATTCCGCCGGGGGAGAGGTTGGTGGTGAGGTAGCAGACGAGCGAGAACAGCAGACCCAGGGCTATGCCGATCGCGGCGATCTCGGGGGTGAGGACGGCGGGGATCAACGGGGTTCTCCTGGGGTGTGCCGTTGCCCCTGCGGGGGGCTCGGGTGGATCTGCGGCCGCGGCTGCGGCGGTTGCTGCTGCGGCCAGGCCGGTACGGGCGTGGCGGCGCGGATGCCGTGCGGGTCGGGGGCGGGGCCCTGCGCGTACGGGCCCTGCGGGTGCGGGCCTTGGCCGTGCGGGCCCTGCGCGTGCGGGCCCTGCGCGTGCGGGCCTTGGCCGTGCGGGCCCTGCGTGTGCGGGCCCTGCGTGTGCGGGCCTTGGCCGTGCGGGCCCTGCGCGTGCGGGCCCTGGCCGTGCGGGCCCTGGGTGTGCGCGCCCTGCGCGTACGGGACCTGCGCGTACGGGCTCCGCGTGTGCGGGACCTGGGCGTACGGGTCGGCCTCGTACGGACGTTGCGCGTACGGGTCCTGGCCGTACGCGGTGTCCGTGTGCGGGGGGAAGGGCTGGTCGGCCCGGACCGCCGGGTCGGCCTCCCGTGCAGGGCCGCCGTCCTCGGAGTCGACCGCCTCGTCCGCCGGCAGCTCGGCGAGGTGCTCCAGCAGCACCTCGCCCTGACCGTGGATGTTGCCGATGGCGACGAGCGAGGAGCTGGGGCCGAGGTGTCCCAGCAGCTCCTGCATGAACTCCTCGCCGTCGCGGTGGTCGCCGCCGAGGTCGACGGCGCGGTCGCGCCACTCGGCCGGGATCGCGTCGATGGCGCTCTTGGCGGGGTGGCCGATCACGAAGACCTTGTCCGGCCGCAGTTCGGGGATGATCGCGCCCATCTGGCCGTTGCGCTCGACCCGGTCGGGCCGGCAGTTGATCACCACGCTCAGGGGGCGGTCCACCGCACCCAGGTCCAGCAGCTGGTTGATGTTCATCAGCGTCGACTCGGGGTCGTTCGCCGCGAAGACGTTGGCGAACCGCAGCCGCTTCCCGCCGGGGGCCAGGTACCGCTCGACCGAGAGCACACCCGGGTCCGGCGGGGCCTCGTACATCCCGCGCAGGGCGGTCTCCCGGTCGACGCCGAGGAGCTCGGCGACCAGCAGCGCGATGGCGACGTTCTCCTTGAAGGTGAACCAGCTGAAGCCGCGCAGCTCCTCGTCGCTGACGGTGTCGGGGTCGGCGTAGAGCAGCTGGCAGCCACGGGCGTCGGCCTCCTCCTGGAGGACGTCGAAGCGCTCCTTCTCGGCGGTGACGCAGATTCCGCCGTACGGCATCGACCGGGACAGGGAGCGCGCGATGTCGTCGAGGGTCGGGCCCATCTCGGCGACGTGGTCCTCGCGGACGTTGCACAGGACGCCGATGGTCGACTGGATCAGCTTGGACTGGTTGATCTCCTGGAGCGCCGGCATGACCGCCATGCACTCCATGACGAGCGCGTCCGGACGGTAGGCGGAGGCGCGCCGCACGATGCCGATCTGCTCCACGACGTTGGCGATGCCGAACTTGCGGTAGACCGGCTCCTCGGTGGCGTCCGGGTGGATGAACCGGGCTGCCGTGCCGGTGGTCTTGGCGACCGTGGTCAGACCGCCGCCGCGCAGCGCCCCCGCGCACAGCCGGGTGATGGAGCTCTTGCCGCGGATGCCGTTGACCAGCACCCGGTTCGGTATGCGGTGCAGGCTGGCGAAGTGCCGCCGCTGTTCCACGATGCCCGCGACGAGCATGATCGCGCAGCAGGCGAGCAGCACGCAGTAGAGGAAGAGCACGGGGGATCAGTTCCTTCCGGCCGGTGCGGAGGCTCGCCCGCCGGCCTGCTTGCGCTGCTGCTGGAGCTGCTGGCGGATGATCTCCAGGCTCCGCGTCACGGCGCCCACCTCGTCGTGGTGGCGCGGGTACAGGACGGTGCGGCGGTCGCCGTCGGCGAGCGCCTCGGCGCGCCGGGCGAGCTCGCGCAGCGGGGCGATCACGATGATCTGGAGCCAGCCCAGGCAGGCCGCGCCGACCGCGAAGCCGAGCAGGCCGGCGAGCACGGTGCGGTTCTGCAGGCTGTACTCGTGGATGGCCAGGCCCTTGGCGGACTGCCAGCTGACCACGGTCCAGTCCAGGGGCTTGGCGGCGCCGCCGCCCACGAACGGCGCGGCTGCCGCGATGACATGGCCGCCGCCGCTGCGGTACAGGACGCTGCCGGGCCGCGGGGCCATGCCGACCTTGAGGGCGGAGCCCTCGACGAGGGCGTCGAGCCGCTCGTCGCCGAGCTTCTCGAAGGCGCGGTAGCCGTTGTTGGAGGCGATGACCCGGTGCTGGGAGTCGACCACCCGGATCTCCCCCAGGCCCGGCCGCTTGAGCAGCGAGTTGAGGAAGTCGATGCGCAACTCGCCGACGACCGCCGAGCCGCTGTGACCCGGGAGCTGGGCGGTCGCGACGACGACCGGCTTCTTGCCGCCCTCGTGGAGGGCGATCGGCTCCTTGCGGGGGCCCTTGGCGCCGGTGGCCTGCGGTGCGCCGCCGGCCTGGGCGAGTACCTTGCCGCCGGCGTCGAGCACGTAGAGGGAGTCGTAGCGCAGGTGTTCCCGGGCGGTGCGTTCCAGGACGGTGGTCATGTGCTGCGGGGTCGTGTCGTCGCCCATCAGCGAGGCGACGGACTGCAGGTCGGCCTGGCCCTCGTTGAGGGCGCGCCGGATCCGGTCGTTGAGGGTGTCGGTGCGCTCCCGCTGGTCGTTGACCAGCTGTTGCGGTACGACGACGTCCGCGCCGGCCCGGTTGACCAGCAGGCCCAGCGGCACGCACCAGGCCAGGAGCAGGACCCCGCACAGGGCGAGGAGGGTGCGGGCGCCCGTACGGCGCTTGCGCCTGCCGGAGGGGGCGGGCGGCTGGGGTGCGTCCTGGTCCGCCAGCTGGCCGCGCAACCGCTCCAGGGCGGTCCCGATCCGGGCCGCCTCGCTCCCGCGGGGGACGGACACCGGGCGGGTCAGGTCCCCGCGGGTCAGACGGCGGCTCTCCAGGAACAGGGTGATCAGCGGCCGCTGCACGGTGCCGACGAGCAGAGCGACGACCAGGGCGCCGACCAGCAGCAGGGCGCCGGCCAGGACCAGTCCGGCGAAGGCGTCGGAGGTGCGGGCGGGGTTCTGCGCGACGTTGACCATGGCGACGACGGTCAGTTCCAGGCTGGTGGCGCTGGTGCCGACGCCCGGTTCGGGTCCGGCGAGGCGGGCGTAGCCCGCGGCGGCGCGTTCACCGCCCCATTCGCCTCCTGTCAGGCTGCCGCTGACGCCGGGGAAGCCGCCGGAGCCGGGCTCCTTCGTGGTCAGGGGGTTGGCCTTGGTCCGTTTCGCCGCGGTCTTGGCGAAGGAGCGCAGCTGCTTGGTGTCGCGTTTGACGTCGGCGCGCTGGAGGTCGGTGAGGACCATCTCGGGCTCGGGGATGCCGTCGTTGCTGAGCACCGTGCCGTCGGAGCCGACGACGGCGATGGCACGGAAGTTGCCGAGGCTGATGCCGGGGAAGCGCAGGCTGCTGGAGGCGACCAGCAGCTGTTGGGGCTGGTCCTTCCAGGACAGCAGGGAGAGGGTGAGCAGCCGGGTCTCGCCGTTGGACAGTTTGACCATGCGGGGGGCCAGGCCGCCCTCGCCGGTGAGCCGGGTGCGGTCGATCGCGGTCAGGGGGAGGTTCTCGCCGCGGGCGGCCAGCAGCCGGCCCGAGCTGATCTCGACGACCGCGGTGCCGCGCCACTTCTGGTAGACGCTGCCGATCTTGTCGAGCACGGCGTCCGGGGGGACGGGCTTCCCGGTGGAGAACAGGGCCGCGGCCCGGTCGAGGTCGGTGACACTCTCGTCCAGCGAGGCGCGCAGGGCGACCGCGCCGTCCTCCGCGAAGTGCTGCTGGGAGGTGAGCACCGCGGCGGGCAGCCGGCCCTCGCGGACGCTGCCCAGGGTCACCGCGGTGAACCCCGCCAGGGCGAGCAGCAGCACCGACAGCACGGTGATCGGCGGCCTGATGCCGCCGAGCAGCGACATGTCGGCCCTGCGGCCGGCCTTGCGCCGCCGCTTGCTGCGGGGTGCGGCCACGGCTGGTTGTCCTTCCTGGGACGGCTTGGAGGGCGGGGAGGTCGTGCGTTCGCCTGCTGGTGTAAGGGACGGGGTCACCCGGGCAGCCCCCGCAGGGCGCGCAGCCCGTCCTTGCCGGCGCCGCGGTTGAGCATGGTGCCCTGGGTGCGCTCGAAGGCCAGGCGGTAGCGGGCGCGCTGTTCCGGCAGCAGGCCGCTGTCGCCCCGGAGGGCCTCCACGACGTCGACCAGGCGGTGGTCGCGCACCGGCTGCGGGTCGGCGCCGGGCAGCTCCGATCCCGGGGTGCCCTCGGGGTCCGGCGGGATGTCGGTGAAGGTGGGCACGAAGCGGGCCTGTACGTCCCACGCGCCGTTCTTCTCGCTGAACTCGAACCAGCCGATGGCACCCTCCTCGGTCAGACCGCTGGGCACGTCGTGGCGGGCGAGCTGGTTGCCGAGGCCGTAGGCGACCCACGTGCCGTCGACCTTCTCCATCGGCTGCACGACGTGGGCGTGGTGGCCGATGACCAGGTTGATCCCGGTCTCCTTGGCGATCTTGCGGGCCAGTTCCAGCTGCGGGTTGCTCGGGTTCGGCTGGTGCTCGCGGCCCCAGTGGATGGAGAGGATCACCACCTCGGCGCCGGCCGCGCGGGCCTTCTTCTCGGCCGCGGCGACTGCCTTGAAGCTGGTGAGGTTGGCCAGCCAGGGCTTGTCCTCGGGGACGTCGCGCCCGTTGAAGCCGAAGGCGAAGGAGATCTGGCCGACCTTGACGCCCTTGACGTCCAGGATCAGAGGCGTGTCGTGCTCCTCCTGGCTGCGGGCGGACCCGGTGTGCTTGAGGCCCTCGCGGTCCAGCGTGTCCAGGGTGCGGAACACGCCGTCCGGTCCGTGGTCGAGGGTGTGGTTCGAGGCCGTCGAGCAGGTGTCGTAGCCGACGTTCTTGATCGTCTTGGCGATCTGCGGCGGGACGAGGAAGTCGGGGTAGGTCTGGAAGGGGCCGTTCGGCTTGCCCAGGACCGGCTCCATGTGGCAGATGCCGAGGTCGGCCTTGCTGATGACCGGTGTGACCCCCGCCATGATCCGGTCGAAGTCGTACCCCGTGTGACCGGCGGCCTTGGCATCCCGGGCGGCCTGGGCGGTCAGCTGCGGGTGGATGAGGATGTCGCCCGCGGCGGCGACGGTGAAGGAGCGGCCCGCGCCCTTGGCGCCGGTGCCCGCCGCGTCGCCCGACGGCCCCTGGTTCTCCTGCGGGCCGCCGAGGAGGCCGCACCCCGCGAGCGCGAGGCTCAGCGGGAGGACGAGGAGCACCGCGCGGGTCAGGGCGGGGGCCGGACGGGGAGGAGCTATTTTCACTCGGCTATTTTCAGCCAGTGCAGACTGTGAAGTTCACAAAGGGCGTAACGATTGGTGTGATCTTGTGCGGCGTGGTCATGTCGCTGGTGGCTTACGCCGCTTTTGATCCAAGCAATTCGGCCGAAAAGGGATCCAGTCGCTCGGCGCCCCCTGTGGCGGAGGACATAGATCTACTGGACCGTGTCACCCGCTTCGCGGGGGAGTTCGGCGTGACGGGCGGTTACCGCACGCCCACGCAGACCGAGAAGGCGATCATTGTCGAGGGTGTTTCCGACCTGTTTGACGGGAATGTCGACATGGCTCGTAGCCGGTTGGCCGAGGTGGACTACAGGCTCGACACCTTCACCGACACGGCCGGCGGCCGCCGCTTCGCGGAGGTCTCCGACGCGGCGGGCCGGTCCGGGTCCGCCCATCGCGGCTGGGGCCGCGTCTACGTCGACCTCGGCGCGCCTCCCCGCTGGTCGGTCCAGGTCCCGCACCCCGTCGCCGACCAGGGGACCGAGCGGCTCGGGGCCAGGGTCCTGCGCGGCGCCCCCGGCGGGGTCATGGTCATGGCGGGGGCCCACCGTACGGCGGGTTCGGCGGCAGGCTCGGGCGCGGCGGAAGCGGAAGGGGCGGGCGACGAGGCGGACGACGGGGACGAGGGGAACCCGGCCGACATGGCGCACCGCACCGACTCGGTCTTCCACGCCGTGGTCGCCGAGCTCACCAGGCGCGGCCTGCCCGGCATCCAGCTGCACGGCTTCGCCGACGACTCCGTCCCCGGCAGCGACTGGGTCGTCTCCACCGGCGCGGGGAGCCGGGCGGTCCAGGACGCCGAACGGCTCGCCGACAAGCTGGCCGGCCAGGACGTCGCGGTGTGCCGGGCGTGGTCCGCCACGTGCAAGCTGTCGGGCCGGACCAACGAGCAGGGCCGGCTCGCCGCCCGGCACGGGACCCGCTTCCTGCACGTGGAACTGAGCAGGACCGTCCGCTCCGGCTCCCGCCGGATGGACGAGGCCGCCCAGGCGATCACGTACGTCACCACGAGGTGGTCGCGGGACTAGCTTGATCTTTAACCTGTGCGGCGGGGTCGTGGGGTCGTGGGCTTGGCCTTCCTGGACGCTGCAGTGCCCGTTGTGCGGGGTCTGTGGACGT